>JAVQXV010000048.1:0-18534 GCA_033577755.1 Anaerolineales bacterium | reverse complement strand
AGGTAACCGCGTGCGGCGGCGACATACGGATTGGCGAACTTCTCGCGATACTCTTTTACCAGCTCTGCCTTGCGTGCGTCCGGGTCGGCAGCCTCGGCCAGCTCCTTGCGGAAGATGATGCTCACCGCCCCTTCCGGCCCCATCACCGCAATCTCCGCCGTCGGCCAGGCGAAGTTCAGGTCGCCGCGAATGTGTTTGCTGCTCATCACGTCATATGCCCCGCCGTAGGCTTTGCGGGTGATGACGGTGAGCTTGGGCACGGTCGCTTCGCAATAGGCGTAGAGCAACTTGGCACCGGCACGGATGATGCCGCCGTGCTCCTGCTTCGTACCGGGCATGAAGCCGGGCACATCCTCGAATGTGACGAGGGGGATATTGAAGCAATCACAGAAGCGGATGAAGCGGGCAGCCTTCTCCGAGGCGTCAATATCCAGCACCCCGGCCAGCACCGCCGGTTGGTTGGCGACGATGCCGACGCTGTGCCCGCCCAGCCGTGCAAAACCGACGATGATGTTCGTGGCAAAGTTCTCATGGATTTCGAAGAACTCGCCGTTATCCACGATTAGCCGGATGACCTCCTTCATATCATAGGGTTTGTTGGGGTTGTCGGGCACCAGTGTATCGAGCGCCGCTTCCATGCGTAGCGGGTCGTCGTTCGTCTTGACGAACGGCGGGTCTTCCATGTTGTTCTGCGGCAGGTAGGAGAGCAGCTTGCGGATCAGATACAGGCAGTCGGCCTCGCTCTGGGCCACCAGGTGGCAGACGCCGGAGATGGTGCTGTGGACGCTCGCGCCGCCCAGCTGCTCGAAGGTCACTTCCTCGTGCGTTACGCTTTTCACCACATCCGGGCCGGTGACGAACATGTATGAGGAGTCTTTGACCATCAGGATGAAATCGGTGAGGGCGGGGGAATACACCGCGCCTCCGGCGCACGGCCCCATAATGGCGCTGATTTGCGGGATGACGCCGGAGGCCAGCGTGTTGCGCAGGAAGATATCGGCGTAGCCGCCGAGCGAGACCACACCCTCCTGGATGCGCGCGCCGCCGGAGTCGTTCAGGCCGATAATGGGTGCGCCGTTCTTCATGGCCATGTCCATGATTTTGCAGATCTTCTCGGCGTGCACCTCGCCTAGCGAGCCACCGAAGACGGTAAAATCCTGCGAGAAGACGTACACCAGCCGGCCCTCCACCGTGCCCCAGCCGGTAACCACCGAATCCGAGAGATACTTCTGCCGGTCTAGCCCGAAATCGTGCGTGCGGTGGGTGACAAAGGCATCTATCTCGCGGAATGAGCCGCGATCCACTAGCAAGTCAATACGTTCACGGGCCGTCAATTTGCCACGCTTGTGCTGAGCTTCGATCCGTTCTGGGCCTCCGCCCAGTTTGCTCCTTTCGCGCAGCTCCCGAAGTTGCTGAATTTTTGCCTCAAGGGTCATGGATGCTCCTGGGGTTTAGGATGGATTGTGCGACGGTCAACGGTGATCTCGTGCAGATAGCAATAGACTCAGCACGGCCAGGCAGACCGCATCAACGGCCAGCGCCCAAGGCCAGGTCGCGCGTGCGGAGTCGGCCTGCGCCAGCACGAACCGGTCGAACCAGCCATGAGCGAAATAGGTCGGGATGGTGAGGCAGGCAGCCCGGCGTGCCGAGGGCCATAAGCGCCAGAGCGCTATCGCCAGAGCCGCCAGCACCAGCGCCCAGAACCCGTTGCGCAGCAACAGGTAGGCCGGCGGCGCGGACAGGGGCAGCCGGCTAAGAAAGTCCCAGCGCGCGTAAACGCCGGTCGCTCCGAGCAGGTTGTAGGCAGACAGGCCGAGCAGGATTATACAGAGAAACGTGATGCGGCGAGGGCGGCGCATAACGGGTTGCAGGTTGAAAGATGAATAGACACTTTCGGAAATGGAATTCTCCGGATCGGGGCGATGGCATTGCCGTCGCTTAGGCCTTACTTCCACTTCCGATGAGGCTCATTTCAACCTGCCACCTGCAACACGATCTTGCCCATCACGTCGCCGCGTTCCATCTTCTCGTGAGCGGCACGGATCTCGGATAGCGGGAAGACAGAGTCGATCACCGGCTTGAGCTTGCCGGCGAAGACCAGGCCCATCACGGTGGCATATTCGGCGCGGGTGCTCATGGTGGAGCCGATGAAGCTGAGATGCCGCGCGAACATGAAGCGATTGTCGAACTCGAACTTCGGGCCGCTGGTGTTGCCGACGGTGAGGATGCGCCCGCCCTTGCGCGCCGCGCGCAGGCTGGTCATCAGGGTGGCCGCGCCGACGTTGTCCACCACCACGTCCACGCCGCGCCGGTTCGTCAGCCGGAAGACCTCTTTGCCCCAGTCCACCTGCGAGCGGTCAATCAGCACGTCTGCGCCAAGTGAGCGCGCCAGCTCCAGCTTGCGCGCATCTGAGCCGACCACGTACACCGTGCAGCCGGCCAGCTTGGCAATTTGGATGGAGGCAGTATTGACGCCGCCGCCCGCGCCGACGATGAGCACGCTCTCGCCGGCCTGCAAACCGCCGCGTGTGATAAGCGAGTGCCAGGCCGTCTGATAGACCAGCCCGGCGGCAGCTGCCTGCTCAAGCGGGAAGGCCTCGGGGACGCGCAAGAGCTGCCGCGCCGGCACGACCACCCGCTCCGCCGCCAGGCCGGCCTTCGACTCGCCGAGCAGGTGCCAGCGTTCGCACAGATTGTCGCGGCCTGCCACACAGAAGCTGCACTCGCCGCAGCCGACGTTGCTGTTGATGCAGACGCGGTCGCCCGGCTGCCAGCCGCTGACGTGCGCACCCACGGCGATCACCACGCCCGCAGCGTCTGAGCCGGTGATGTGTGGCAGCTCCAGCTTGAGGCCCGGCCAGCCATCGCGCACCCACTTATCCAGGCGGTTCATCGCCGCCGCTTTGACGGCGACCAGCACCTCGCCCGGGCCGGGGGGTGGCGGCTCGGGCAGGTCACCGTACTCCATCACTTCAGGGCCGCCATGTTGGCGGAAGAAGGCAGCGTGCATGAGGTCTCCTAGCGAGGTCCTTCGATAGTATACAACCAGAACAAGGGTTGGCCGTTGCGTTCATAGAACTGTTGCAAGTTACCTCCAGGATAAGCGGCCTCGACCAGAGCACGTTCTCTGTCACGATGCGGCAGAAAGACAAAGAAGGTGCGACCTGTGATGGGCCATGTTGGCGGTTCGGTCAGTGGCTCGAACACATCGTAGCCTGTCACTTGCGGTGCGAGGAAGGGGTGTGTAGAAAAACCATAGTAGCCCATATGTGGTGGCCCAAAGAAGTACACCACCGAACCGGAGGGCTGATCGGCCAGATGATCGGCTAATAATGTGGCAATTTCAGTATTGGGGTCGCCACGTCCCAAGTTGGGGATATATTCCATGAAGTAGAAGTGTACTTCACGCGCCATTGCTGCTGCCACAATTAGTCCAAGCATTGCGTAGACCCAGCGGCGTATCGCCGGCCAGGCTTCGCTTGCCCAGCGCCCGAGCGTGCTCAGGCCGAAGGCGGTCACCAAGGTGGCAGCCGGTGCGGCAACGACGTACCGTTGGCCGGCTGGGGTGCTTTCGGTGAGCGCCCCACTGGCGATGACGCCTGCCAGCCACAAGCCGAGCAACCAGGCACGTGGGTCGCGCAGCATGGTCAACAGTAGCAGCACGCCCACGATGAACAGTGGCGCGGACACCTCCAACAGCATGGGCTTGCCGGTGTTGTACCAAGCGCGCAACGGAACAGCCGTAAAGGCCAGGGCCGAAGCATAAGCATTGTTCCACGCCACGCGCCAGACGGGCTGTCCCACTTGCTCGGCCTCCCTTGCCAACCAGTTGCTATCGAGCATCACGCGGTTGACCGGCGCGGCATACTCCTCGGGATGATGGAAGTAAAACGAAGCGAGTGGGGCTACAACCACGATTGCGATCAGCGCGAGCCAGAAAACATCGGCCAGGCGTTGCCTTAGCGTCTCACGCTGGAAGAGCAGCGTCAACGCCAGCCAACCGAGCAGCACGAGCGGCAGCATCCGCGTGCTGATGTAGAAATACTGGGCCAGGCCTAGAGTCAAGCCGGCCACCATGAACCAGATCCGGCGGCCTGTGTACCAGCCGCGCCAGAACGCGCCGAAGACGATGACTGCAAATAGGCCATCCCACACGTTTTGTAAGCCGATGCGACTGAAGTGGATGTGGTAGCCGAGTGTGCCCAAAAGCAGTGCGGCCAGTATGGCGGTGCCCCGACCAAACATCGGCCGGGCTAACCAGTACAAACCGACTACCGTGAGTGCTCCCGCGATCGCTGAGGGCGTTCGGAGCGCACCGTAGTCGTTGCCGCCCAGCCCAATAGCGGCTGCCGGGATGAGGAAATACAGTGACGGGAAAGAATACCAGCCGAGCGAGAAGAGATTGTCACGCTGACCGGTGAGGAACTCGACGCCGATGAGCGCCGCCGAGCCTTCATCGCCGGTCCAAGCCGCCGGGATAAAGGTGTTGTTGATCTGGCGCAATAGCAGAGCGCCGGCGCCGAGCGCTAGAACCGCCGCAACTTCAGCCCGGCTCCAGGGCGGTGCAAGCGATATGGCCGCACCGGTGTGCCGATAGGCTGCGATCAGCGATAGCATGATGGCCGCACCCCACAGCGCCAGCGCCATAGCCGGATTAAGGGCTTTCATCCCGGGGCCGGCGAATTCGTAAGCGGCTGCGGCCAGCGCCGGGGCGGGCAGCGCAAGCAACAGCTGTGCGGGCCTGGCTCCCAGACGGGCAGCAATCGCCGTCAGGCGCGCCGGCACCGCGCCGTGCACCCGCAGTTTAGTCAGCGCAAGAAAGAACAGCACACTCAGCGCAGTTGCGATCCAGCCGCGTTCAGGCGCACTGGGCTGTGTCAGGAGCAAGTACTGGCCGGAGGCAGCGAAGAGCAGCATGTAGAGCAGCATCGTCGCGGTGAGTGGGCCGTAGTCGTCCGGGAGGGATGGGGGGATCACAGCCGGGGCCGGTGGGGCATTGGGCAGAAGGCGTGGCCGTCTCGGTAAGAGCGAGTTCCATCGGAATGAGCCGAACTGTGACCGCCAACTTTGCCAGCCGTTACGCCAGTAGTCTTGAGAAAATGACTGATAGCGCAGCCAGGTGAGCAGCGGCGAGTATTGACCCAAGATCCACACTTCCCGGGGTCGCGGCTGCACGCCGATGCCACGGGCGCGCAAGCTCCGGCGTAGCCAAAACCAACCGGTCAGGGCCAGTGCACTCCCGAACACGATCACGAAAACGTCCAGCATGTTAAGCATGTGGCTCAGGCAGATCGCATCCAAAGATATACGCAGGCCGCTAGACCAAGCCCGGTGAAGGCCGCGCCCAGCGGCACATCCCAGGGGCGATAGAAGAACTCTATCTGGCTTTCGCCGGCAGGCACATCTATGCTCAACCAATCTCCGGGATGCAAAGCCACCGGTGCACCGTTCACGCGTGCGCTCCATCCCGGCCAGTTGTATTCATAGACGAATAGCCTGCCCGGCGTTTGAGTAGAACAGGTGATGCGGATGTCGCCTCCGCGGCCCTGCGCCCGACAGGGCGTTTTCCCCTGCTCCGTCTCCACCGCAGCGTAGAGATGGTTTGGATTCACGAGGATGCGGATATCATCAACCACGTCCACCTGCCGATAACCTTCTGGAGTTTCAGCTCCACGGGTGGCGATTGCGTAGTTCGGAGGAAGCGGACGGTTACGCCACCACCAGGGTCGCGATCCCAGCCCTACTCTTAACCTCGCCTCCAGAACTGCCGGTGTCCAGAATGCTTCCGCGTACGGAATTTGTACCCATTGATCCGATTGTGACGCTTCGACTTGGGCAGACACGGCCTGGGCTAGTTTGATATGATCGAGCCGGGGTACTGTCACCGTCTTATACCAATGCTGACTGAAGGTATATACAGAGTAAAGCCCGTACACAGCCACTGCGAAGCCAGCAACGGAGAGCGCAGGCAGCTTCCAGTGCGAACGCCCGGACAACGCGAGGGCAAGATGTGGCCCGCTCCTGTGCAGCACTTGATGAAAACCAAGCGCGGCTAGGCCGGTCAGGAACGGGTAGGCCATGCCCAGCAACAGAGGAGTGTAGCGCACACTGTAGGCAATTTCGGGCAGCAGCAATGCCAGCCACCGCAAGCTGATCGCACTTGCGGCGAGCACGGCAAACGTCGCCCCAACAAGCGCGAAAGCTATGAAGCGCATGTGACGGCGCTCCGCTAACCCAAACCCAGCAGCAATGAAGGCCAGGGGCACCCAACCAAAATAATTCGCATAGACCGATGGGTGCGGCGGTCGGCCCGAAACCTCTGAATAGTAGTAACCCGGATCGTCGATCAGAAGATTGAGCAAAGTATTCGACCAGGTTTGCGCAGCGGAGAAATTCGGATCCAGCCACTTGCCGGTCTGGGGTAGAAAGTGTAACAGGGGAACGAGATATATGCCGCTCAGGGCCAACGCTAAAAACCCTGCCAGTGCAAATTCGCGCCACACTGCACGCAGTTTCAAGTTGCTCGTCAGGAGCAGAGCTGCGAGAGCTGGCACAAGCACCAGCACCAGGCCAATCTGCACATAACCCTGACCTGAAACCAGTGTCAGGGCCAGGGCCAACGCGAACAGCACGGTTATGCGCCGTCTCCCGCTGTAGGCTAACTTTGCAGCAAGGGCCACACACAAGCTAAAGGAAGCCAGCGAGACGACCATGCCGACAAGACCTAGTTCCATACGTGCTGAGAGATGTCCGCCGGCAATCGTCAATCCCGCTGCCCAAAGCCGTGCCGGTGGCCCCAACCTAAGCACGCGCGCCAGATGCCATTGGGCCATTCCCGCCAGCCATAGGCTAAAGAGCAGCAAAACCTTGGAGCCGTTGACTAATCCCAGGGAGGGAGTGGTGAGAATGACGAGGGGATGCAGCACCGCGCCCTGCAGCTCGGCGAAGGCAGGTGCGCCGCCATGAAAGGAGCCGTTCCAGAACACACAGGCGCCGCACTGAAGCAGGCTGCGCCAGATGTCATGAGTCTGAATGACGAGGGCAAATTCGCGCCCGAGAGGCCAAACGTCGGATCGAAGATCCAGGTAATTACGGCCCACCCACGCGACCCATACTACGATGGCGCTCCATTCCGAAACGAGGATGAGTCGCGCATACAGCACAGCTCGATCCAATCGTGTTGCGGGCAAGTGGCCGTAGCGGAGCCAGGTCAGCAAAGGTGAGTAGGCACCGCCAAAGCGCACGTAAGGCCTGTCGTCCTCCACAATGCGCACTGCCCGCCCGATGGCTTGTCCGACCCCGGCAAAAAATGTGCTCAAGGCGACGAACAACAGCCACCATTGATTATCGTTCATGACGCTGTGAGTTACCGCAACCCCAGCTCCTGCCGCGCAATGACCATGCGCTGGATCTCGCTGGTGCCCTCGTAGATTTCGGTGATTTTGGCGTCGCGGAAGAAGCGCTCGACGGGCAGCTCCTTGGAGTAGCCCATGCCGCCGTGCAGCTGCACCGCCGCGTGCGCGCAGAACATGGCCGTCTCCGAAGCAAACAGCTTGGCCATGCTGGCCTCCAGCGTGTAGCGCTGGCCGGTGCGCTGGCTGCGCATCTTCGCCAGCGCCGCATTGTAGGTCAGCAAGCGCGAGGCCTCGATGCGCGTCTTCATGTCCGCAATCTTGAACTGCAGGCCCTGAAACTCGCCGATTTTCTTCCCGAAGGCCTCGCGCTCGCGCAGGTAGGCGACGCTGGCCTCATAAGCGGCCTCGGCAATGCCCAGTGCCTGCGCAGCAATGCCGATGCGGCCTGCATCCAGCACCGTCATGGCAATCTTGAAGCCCTCGCCCTCCTCACCCAGCCGGTTTTCGACCGGGCAACGGTAGTTCTCGAACACGATCTCGCTGGTGGCCGAGGCGCGAATGCCAAGCTTCGGCTCCTTCTTGCCGCGCACAAAGCCCGGCTTGTCCGTCTCGATGATGAAGGCGGTGATGCCTTTGTGCTTCTTCTCCGGCTGAGTCATGGTGAAGAGCACAACGATATCTGCCACCGGCGCGGAGGTCACCCAGCTCTTGCGTCCGTTGATGATGTAGTCATCGCCGTCGCGCACCGCCCGCGACCGCATCGTGCCGGCGTCCGAGCCGGACATCGGCTCGGTGAGCGAGTACGCGCCGATCTTCTCGCCGGCGGCGACGGGGCGCAGGTACTTCTGCTTCTGCGCTTCGGTGCCGTACTTGAGCAGGCCGTGACAGACGAGCGAGTTATTGACGCTCATGATGGTGCCGTGCGCGGCATCCACCTTGCAAATTTCCTCGAGGGCCAGGACATAGGCGATCGTGTCCAGGCCTGCGCCGCCGTACTCCTCCGGCACCTCGATGCCCATCAGGCCGAGCGCGCCCATTTTCTTGATTGTCTCGAAGGGGAACTCGCCGGTCTCGTCAAAGTGTGCGGCGATGGGGGCGATCTCTTTCCGGGCGAAATCGCGCGCCGCCTGGCGAATCATCTCGTGCTCGGGGGTCAGCTCCAGACTCATGCCCATAGCGGGCGCTTCGGCAATTGCCATACAGGCCTCCTTGCGCGGAACGCTGGCGCGATTATAGCATCAGCCCCCTTGCTGAATTGTTGGAGAGGGTAGGTGTCCGTTAGACCGTAAGAGTCCTCAAGGGCTTGGCTCTTCAAGTGACCGTCACCGGGCGAGGCGCACCTGTCGTTTCCGATTCGGTGGCCCGGTGACGGTCACTTTGCCAGAGTTCAATCTGCATAACCATCCGGATGGCGGCTGTGCCACTCCCAGGCGCTGGCGATGATTTGCTCCAGCGTCGGGTACTTTGGCTGCCAGCCCAGCTCCTGCCGAATTTTCTCCGACGAGGCGATGAGCACCGCCGGGTCGCCGGGGCGGCGCGGGCCGATCTCGTAAGGGATGGGCCGGCCTGTGACCTTCCGGGCCGTCTCCACCACCTCCAGAACGGTGAAGCCGTTGCCGTTGCCGAGGTTGTACTTGCGGCTGCCCAGCCGGTCGAGCGCCTCCAGCGCCAGGATGTGCGCCTGTGCCAGGTCTACCACGTGGATGTAATCGCGCACGCACGTGCCGTCCTTCGTCGGGTAGTCGCCGCCGAAGATGATCAGCTTCTCGCGCTTGCCGCGCGCCACCTCGAGCACGATGGGGATGAGGTGCAGCTCCGGCTCGTGATGCTCGCCGCGGTCGGGCGTGCCGCCGGCAGCGTTGAAGTAGCGCAGGCAGGCGTGCTTCAGGCCGTAGATGCGTTCGAACCAGTACAACATCCGCTCCAGAAAGAACTTGCCTTCGCCGTAGGGCGAGCCGGGCACGATGCGCTCGTCCGGCTCAATGGGGATGCGCTCCGGCGCGTCGAACAGATTGGCGGTGGAGGACAGGATGAAGCGCCCCACGTTGTGCCGGACTGCTTCTTCGAGCAGGTTGGCGCAGGCCACCAGGTTATCGCGCAGATATTTGAGCGGCAGCTGCATGCTCTCGCCCACCAGCGTGTAGGAAGCAAAGTGCATGATGCCGTCCAGGCCACGGTGCTCGCGGAAGAGCCGGGCGACGGCGTCCGTGTCCCGCAGGTCGCCCTGCATAAAGGCGGCCTCCGGCGGCACCGCGCCCCGGTGGCCCTGATAGAGGTTGTCGAACACGACCACTTCGTGGCCGGCAGCAATGAGTTCGGCGGAGACGATGCTGCCGATGTAGCCGGCTCCGCCCGTGACCAGGACTTTCAAGAAGACCTCCCGTCAAAAAACTGCGGCGCCCGTGGGCCGCTCACTGCTGGCTGTCGCCGCGCGGATTATAGGCGCATTTGTCGCTGTCCGTCGCGCATCCGTCGGTACGGTTGCCAAGCCGGTTCAGGTGTAGTCATGTGGGTTTTGATGGCCGATGGCTGAAGGCTGAAAGGCTGAAGACTGAAGACTGAAGACTGAAGACGGATGATTTATGATTGGGGCGTGATGAGGGAACAACGCTATGCGACGCTGGAACGGCTGGGGCGATGAGGCCATTGACTATCCTGCGCCTCCCGGAGCGGTGCAGTATCTGCAGCAACGCCTTGGCGAGGGCTTGCGGCTGCCGGACACCGACCTCGCCGCCGTGCTCGCGACCGTCCCCGAGTCGCGCCTGCGGCCGCATCCGCTGGTCGTCACCGGGGCCGAAGAGCGGCTGCGCCACGCGCGCGGGCAGAGCCTGCCGGACTGGGTCGCGCTGCGTTCGGGCCGCCTCGGCGCCTTCCCCGACGGCGTGGCGTACCCGGCCTCCGACGACGAGGTGCGCGCGCTGCTGGCCTTCGCCCGCGAGACCGGCGCGCGGCTCATCCCCTACGGCGGCGGCAGCAGCGTGGTCGGCCACATCAACCCGCTGCCGGGCGAAGCGCCCACGCTCACCGTTGACCTGACTCGGCTCAATCGCCTCCTCGCGCTCGACGAGACCAGCCGGCTGGCCACGTTCGAGGCCGGCACGCTCGGCCCGGAGATCGAGGCGCAACTGCGCGCGCGCGGCTACACCCTCGGCCACTTCCCGCAATCGTTCGAAGGCTCCACGCTGGGCGGCTGGATCGCCACGCGCTCCAGCGGCCAGCAGTCGTACTACTACGGGCGCATCGAAGACCTGTTTGCCGGCGGGCATGTGGAGACGCCGCTTGGCCCGTGGGACCTGCCGCCGCTGCCCGCCAGCGCCGCCGGGCCGGACCTGCGCCAGGTCGTCCTCGGCTCGGAGGGCCGCTTCGGAGTCATCACGCGCGCCGTGGTGCGCGTCCGCCCGCTGCCCGAAACCGAGTCGTTTCACGGCGGGTTCTTTCGCGAGTGGGAGTCCGGCATGCAGGCCGTGCGCGAAATGGCGCAGGCCGGCGTGGGCGTCTCCATGCTGCGCTTGAGCGACGCAGTGGAAACCGAGACCATGCTGAAGCTGGCCGGCCACGAACGGCTGTTGGCCTGGGCCGAGCGCGGCCTGCGGCTGGCCGGCTACGGGCCGGGGCGCTGTCTGCTGCTCTTCGGCCTGACGGGCAGCCGGCGCGAGGTCGCTCACGCGCGCCGCGCCGCGACCGAGATCGTGCGCGCGCACGGCGGGCTGGTGGTCGGCGAGGCGCTGGGCAAACGCTGGCAGAAGACTCGCTTCCGCGCGCCCTACCTGCGCAACACGCTCTGGGAGCTGGGCTACGCCCTCGATACGCTGGAGACCGCGCTGCCCTGGTCGGCGCTGCCGGCCGCTGCCGAAGCGATTCCGAACCTGCTGAGCAACGGCCTCGGCGAACGCGGCGAGCGCGTGCTGGCCTTCGCCCACCTCTCGCACGTCTACGCCGACGGCGCCAGTCTGTACGTGACCTACCTCTTTCGCCGCGCCGCCGACCCGGATGAGACGCTGCACCGCTGGCGCACGCTCAAAGATGCGGCCAGCCGCGAGATCGTAGCGCGCGGCGGGACCATCAGCCATCAGCACGGCGTTGGCCTCGACCACGCGCCGTATCTCGCCAACGAAAAGGGCGCAGTGGGGATGGCGGTGCTGGAGTCGATTCGCCGGACACTCGACCCGGAGGGCCTGATGAACCCGGGCAAGCTGTTGTCAACGGAGGCAGTGGATTGAGCGGAGGCAACGGATGGAGCGGATGTGATGGATTTAACGGATGGCTCGACTGCACGAACTACAATCTCACTGCGAGGAGTGCAAAGGATTCGCTTCAGTCTTTCTTAGCGTCTTCTTGGCGTTCTTCGCGTCTTCGCGGTTCAAATGGACTTTTGTCAGTGCAGTCACGGATGGCAACGGATTAAGCGGATGTAACGGATGGAGTGGATGGGTCGGATTGTTTGGGTATGTCCGTTCCATCCGTTCTGCATCCGCTGACGAGAATGTGGACGCAAGGCTGGCGTGACCGGGTCTGGGCGACGCTCTCACAGACCTGGGACTTGATCGTCATCGGCGGCGGAATCACCGGCGCGGGCATCCTGCGCGAGGCGGCCAACGTCGGGCTGCGGGCGCTGCTCGTCGAGGCCGGCGACTTCGCCTCCGGCACCTCGTCGCGCTCCTCCAAGCTGGTGCATGGAGGGCTGCGCTACCTCAAGCAGGGTGAGCTCCGGCTGACGTTCGAGTCGGTGCGCGAGCGGGAGCGTCTGCTGCGCGAGGGGCGCGGGCTGATTCAACAACTCGGCTTCCTCGTGCCCAACTTTGCCGGCGACCGCCCGCCCGCCTGGGTCTTCGGCCTCGGCCTGGCCTTCTACGACGCGCTGGCGTTGCAGTGGAGCCATCGCCGCTACGACGCTGTGGATATGCGCGACCTGTGCCCGGCGCTCGCCGAGCGCGGCCTGCTCGGCGGCTACCGCTTCTTCGACGCCATCACCGACGATGCGCGGCTGGTGCTGCGCCTGCTCCGCGAGGCCGTGCGCGCCGGCGGCGTGGCGCTGAACTACGCACGCGCCGAGGGCCTGCTGCGCGACCGGGCCGGGCAGGTGCGCGGGGTCGTGCTGCGCGACCGGGCCGACCCCGCGGGCCGCATGCTCGAAGTGCAGGCGCGCGCCGTCATCAACGCTTCAGGCGCCTGGGCCGACGACCTGCGCGCCCACCTCGGCGCGCGTCGCCGGCTGCGCCATTTGCGCGGCAGCCACCTCATCTTCCCTGCCTCACGTTTCCCCTTGCGGCGCGCCGTCAGCTTTCTGCATCCGCGCGACCATCGCCCGGTGTTCGCCCTGCCGTGGGAAGGCGTCACACTCTTCGGCACCACCGACGTGGATCACGGTCGCGCGCTGGAGACCGACCCGGCCATCAGCCCGGCGGAGTCTGAGTACCTGCTCGAAGCCCTGCAGTACGCTTTCCCCGCGCTCGACCTGCGCGCCGGCGATGTGCAGGCGACTCTGGCCGGCGTGCGCGCAGTGGTGGACACCGGCAAGGCCGACCCGTCGAAAGAGTCGCGCGAGCATGTGTTGTGGAACGAGGACGGGCTGGTGACGGTGACCGGCGGTAAACTGACGACCTTCCGCCTAATGGCCCACGCGGCCCTGCGGGCCGTGCGCGCGCCGGTGGGCGGCAAGACGCAGCGCGTGCTCGACCCTCCGCCAACCCTCGCCGCGGACCTTCGCCCGGAGGTGGCCTTGCGCCTCGCCGGGCGTTACGGCGCGGACGCGCCCGCGCTCATCGCTGCGGCGCAACCCGGCGAACTTGCTCCGGTTGCGGACTCGGTGGCGTTGTGGGCGGAATTGCGCTGGGCGGCGCGCGCCGAGGGGGTCGTCCATCTGGACGATTTGCTGCTGCGCCGCGTGCGGCTCGGCCTGCTGCTGCCGGAGGGCGGGCTGCCGCACCTCGACCGCATCCGAGCCATCGTTCAGCCGGAGCTGGGCTGGGACGACGCGCGTTGGGAGCAAGAGGCTGCGGACTACGCACGGCTGTGGCAGGCGAGCTACGCGCCGCCGGGATGAGGTCTACCCCATCTCGGCTAGCGCCTTTTCCGGCGATAGGGCTTTAAGCGCTGGTTTCACGCGCTCGCGCTGTTCCTGGTCGAGGGTGACCAGCGTAGCACCGAACTGCAACGCAACCGCAGCATAGACTGCATCACTGCCACGCAGGGCGTACAATGCCGCGACCTCGACCGCACGTCGGGCGAGCGCTTCATCCAGCGGCATCCAGACCACTTGCGGCAGGCGCTGCAAGGCTAGCGCAAACGAGCGTGCCAGGGCTGCGTCGCCCCGGCCACGGCGCACAGCTGCTGCGACTTCCGGTAAGGCCAGCGTGGGGGTGATGAGAGGAACAGCCTGTGTCTGTACTTCGACCAAGAACCGGCGGCTGAGGGTGTGTCCCGTCTCCCGTGGATTGAAGGCGTTGAGAAAGACGCTGGCGTCAACAGTGTACGGGCCGGGCATCGTCGTCAGCGCCGCATTTCGGACAATAGCTCAGTCGAGGACTTTGGTGAGCGCCACTTGCGCCCAATCTCGGCGCCCAGCCGCTCCAATTCGGCCCAAACTTCGTCCGTTGCCTGAAGGGTCTCCGTGCGCGTCGGGGCCGTCACGTCGAGGGGCGACAGCAACCCCACCGGGCGACCCCGATAGGTGATGATATAGCGTGAGCGCTTCTTCCGGACATTCTGTACGATTTCAGAAGCACGGGCTTTGAGTTCGCGAACACCAATCTCCTTCATAGAGCGGCCTCCAGCTGCGGCCGAAGGAATCCACGAAGTCACACGAATGAACACGAAGGGCGCGCAACTTTCTTTGCGACTTCATGGACTCAGAACTTCGGGCCAACGTAGTTTTGCCAGGGTAATTCTACTGCGCACTTTCGGAGTGTAGTTCCCGACTTGACCGCATGTTAGCGGGAACGGGGCGCTTTCGATCGGGACTTTTGGAAAACCTGCGTTTCGCCCGGCAGGGGATGCACCGGGCCGTCTGCGCCGCGCGAGTTGCTACGGCACAACTTGGCGAACTTGATCCGATAACTGATTCGGTCGGTTGTGGGTGGAGCTGCGCTGAGCGGCACGCGCGGCTTTGACAGGTCGGCTATTCGCCGCCTGGCAGGGATGCCAATCGGTAACCGCTCAGACATATAGCCTGGGCATGAGCGACCGGCTGTTGAAAAACACCGGTCAGACCCTCGAGGACGGGCAGCCTTGCTTGCACAACGTTGAGAGATAGCCGCGAATGCGGCAGAAGCGGCAACCCCTACAGCCGCCCGTTGCGGGCGGCCACAATCTCCGCCATGATCGCCAGCGCGACTTCCTCCGGGGTGCGCCCTCCGAGATCAAGGCCGATCGGCCCGCGCAGGCGGGCCAGTTGTGCTTCGGTCAGGCCCTCGGCCAGCAGGCGCTCGCGGCGCTTCTGTTGAGTCTTGCGGCTGCCGAGTGCGCCCACGTAAAACGCCGGGCTGGGCAGGGCCAGTTTCAGAGCGGGGTCGTCCAACTTCGGGTCGTGCGTGATCATCGCCACCGCGGTGGAGCGCGTGAGGCCGATTTTCGCCAGCGCCTCGTCGGGCCAGAGCTGAATCAACTGATCCACGTGCGGAAAGCGCGCTTGGCTCCCGAACGCTTTGCGCGGGTCTACGACGACGGTGCGATAGCCAAGCGTTTTAGCAATGGCCGTGAGCGCGATGGCGATGTGGACTCCGCCGACGACGATGAGCGTGGGCGAGGGCAGCGACACCTCGATGAAGACCTCGGCAGATTCTGACCCGACTGCCATCGTTGCGCGCTTTGACCGGCCCTCGGCCAGTGCGGCCTTGGCCGCCGGGACGGCCTGTTCATCCAATCTATCGCCGAGCGCGCCGGTCGCTTTCCCCTCCTCGCTCACCATGATGGCCCGCCCCACCCATTCGGCGGGGCCGCGGATTACCGTAACCGTTGCAAAGAGGCGCTCTTCCAACAGCGCAGCGCGCGCAGCGTCGTAGAGCGCAGGGTCCAGCGCGGAGACGAACACGTCAATCGTCCCACCACACGCCAGCCCCACTTCCCAGGCGGTATCGTCGGCCACGCCGAAGTGGAGGAGCTGCGGCCGGCCGCTCCGGAGCACTTCCACACCCGTCTCGTAAACCGCGCCCTCCACGCATCCGCCGCTCACCGAGCCGGAGATTTCGTTGTCAGGCGTCATGGCCATCTTGGCACCCACGCCACGCGGTGCGGAGCCCCATGTCTGAATAACGGTCGCGAGCGCGATCGGTTTGCCCTGCGCGCGCCAGCGGTCAATATCGTACAGTACGTCTCTCATAGTGCTACCGATTGGAGTTGAGAGTTAGAGTTGGAGTTGGAGAGGGCCAAGTTGAACTCTGTGGATGTCTGATAGTCGGCGTCTTCTTCGCGCAAAGTGATTAGAGCGAGTTCCTGATTGATTTACGATTTTCGGCCCGGCTCACGTCTTTCCGGCGCAGAGCAATGGCCATGATGCTCACCACCTCGTATGTTGAGCCTTTTGCAGAATCATATTTGCAGAATCATAAAAAGAGCGGCGGCTTCCCGGTGTCCTTCGTCCACTACCTTCTGCCGGGTTATCGGTAATGCCCAGCACGGCGCGCCGGAGTTGTTCGCCGAGCGAGAACTGATGCTTCTGCGGCAGGCGATCCGCAATGCCAAAGGCATAATCTGCAAATTCAACAGCCTTTTGCCAGGCGATCATTTTCTCGAATTTGAACATGTTGTCCTCCCAGAGTTAGAGTACAGGATTAGAGTGCGGGTTACTCTAACTCTATCTCCGTACTCTAACTCTTGCGTCCAGCTCTGCCAATCGCTGCGCCAAATCTTCCAAGCTGGCGAGGTTGTGCACGGGCAGAAAATTGTCAATGTAGGGCAGGGCGGCCTGCATGCCACGTGTGAGCGGCTCGTATTCCGGCGAGCCGAGCAGAGGGTTGAGCCAGATAAGCCGATGACAGCTACGCTGGAGCCGCGCCATTTCGCGACGTAGCAAATCCGTATCGCCGCAATCCCAACCATCGCTGATGAGCAGAACCACCGCTCCGCGCCCTAGCACACGCCGTCCCCAGTCGAAGTTGAACACTTTCAACGCCTCGCCAATGCGCGTACCACCCGACCAATCGGGCACGGCGCGGGAAACTTCGCGCAGCGCAGTCTCAGCTTCGCGCTGGCGCAGTTGGCGCGTGATGCGTGTGAGGCGTGTGCTAAACACAAACGCTTCCACCGACTGGTCTAGCCCGGCGGTAAGGCTGTAAATGAAGTGCAGAAGGAGGCGCGTGTATCTTTCCATCGAGCCGCTGATGTCGGCGAGGATGACGAGCGGGCGCGGTTTGGACTTGGGTTCTCGGCGCGCCCATTTCAGCACCTCACCCCCGTAGCGTAGGCTCTTCCGAACCGTCCGGCGCAGGTCGAGCAGCGATCCCTTCCCCGGCCGCCGCCGACGCGTACGTCGCTCGCCCAACTGCCACACCAGTTCAGCCATCAACCGTTTGACTGCGTTCAACTCTTCGCCGGTCATATCGGCGAAATCTTTGTGCCGCAGGACTTCGCGGTCACTGTACGTCACGGTAACTTGCAGAATGGGCGGCTGATCGGTGGAGGACTCACCTTGCCCCTCATTGGGCGATGGGGTTGGGGGTTGACGAAGCGGCAGGGGGGCGACGATGGGACGGCGCCGGCGGGGGCGAGGCGCCAGCGGCCCCATGTCGAGCTTCGTCCGGCCCTGCTCCGGTTTGCGCCAGAACATCTCGAAAGCCCGATCGAACAGCGGTTCATCCTCGTGTCGGTGGACAAGGAGGCTGCGTGCGGCGTAGTAGAAATCCGACTTGCGTCCGATCTCGATATGACCGAGCGCGTGGACGAGGTCAATCATGCGGCCGGGGTTCACATCGAGGCCGAGACCACGCAGCAGGCGGCCAAAGAGGATGAGGTTGTGGAGGAGATGACCGGAGTTAGAGCTCGGGTTGGAGTTAGAGTTTGGAGTTTGGGACATAGCGAACACAACGGCGACAACGGAATGGCTAACAACTCTCTCTAACTCTAAGTCTAACCCCTCACTCTAACTCATCACTCTCACCCTCTCCAAGATCGCTCGCACATTCTCGCCCCGTACCTTTTCGACGTCATCCTGATATTTGAGAATCACACCTAGCGTTTCTTCCACAATGCTTGGCTCCAGCGCCTGCTGGTCAAGCGCGACGAGCGCCGCCGTCCAGTCGAGCGTCTCGGCCACGCCGGGGACTTTGTAGAGATCGGCACGGCGGAGTTCCTGGATGAAGCCGGTGATCTGCCGGGCGAGCTGAACCGGGGCCTGTGGCACTTTGGCGCGGACGATTTCGAATTCCTTGTCAAAGGTAGGGTAATCAATCCAATAGTAAAGGCAGCGCCGCTTGAGCGCGTCGTGGACTTCGCGCGTGCGATTGGAGGTGATAATGACCACGGGCGGGCGCTCGGCCCGGATTGTGCCGATCTCGGGGATGGTGATCTGAAAATCGGAGAGGACTTCAAGCAGGAAGGCTTCGAACTCCTCGTCGCTGCGGTCCACCTCATCCACGAGGAGCACGGGGGGTTTCTCACGCGCGTTCTCGATGGCCTGCAAGAGCGGGCGGCGTAGGAGAAATTGCGGGCCGAAGAGTTCGGCCTCGGAAGCATGTTCGCCGCGCGCTTCGTGCAGGCGAATGTGCATCATCTGCCGCGTGTAGTTCCACTCGTACACGGCATGGTGCACGTCCAGCCCTTCATAGCATTGTAAGCGGATGAGGTCGGTGTCCAGTAAGCGGGCGATGACCTTGGCGACTTCGGTTTTACCCACGCCGGCCTCGCCCTCGAGGAAGAGTGGACGATTGAGTTTGAGGGCCAGATAGATGGCCGTGGCCAGCCCCCGGTCGGCGATGTAGAGCTGCTCGCGCAGGGCGGATTGAAGATCGTCAATCGAGTTGAGGTTCAAAATAGCCTTCCTCTGACAAAATCAGATTTTTGCATCCGTGAGTGCACTGAAAGAGCGCACCGCGAAGAGCGTAGAGTTCTTTTTTTCACCGCGCGCTCTGCGACTCAGCGGTGAAACATCTTTTTTGCAATGGATTTACCCATGACTTAAGTATTCTATCACGCCGCCGAGCGGACAAGCGAGGTGGAGCGCATCGCGTGTGCACGCAAAACATGT
>JAVQXV010000364.1:0-2086 GCA_033577755.1 Anaerolineales bacterium | reverse complement strand
CCGAGGCGCGGCTGGTGAAGGGCAAGACCGTACCGGTGGGCATATATCGCGTGCTCGGCGAGAAGGGCGCGCCCGAGGAGCGTCACGTCAGGCCGCTGTTTGCCTGAGTGCGAAGAAACTCAACCGGTGTACTGCGAGAAGGATGTTTCACCGCTAAGGCCACGGAGTGCGCGTGTGCACGCACAACAGGCTTTGCGACGCTTTTCGCGCCCTTCGCGCCTTCGCGGTTCAAGACCCAGCACAAAGGTCGGTTTGTTTTCCTGCCGGGAAGTTCGGCCTGATGCGCTCGTACACGACGAAGGAGTGACGTATAATCGCCTTGTCCTGCCATGGTGTAAAAATTGCCCGATATGTCTGCCACCCTCACGCAACAATCACCTAGCCCCGGCAATCTCGTTGAGAAGCTGGCCCGCCTGGCCAACGAGCTGGCGACCACGCTTCGCAACCGGCGCGACGCGCGGAGCATACAGTCGGTGATTGACGGGTTGACCGGCTTGCAACAAACCCTTGAACGTCTCCATCCGCAAATCGTCGCGCATGAGGCCGAGCTGGCTCGCCTGCGCGCTCTGGCCAACACTGCCGCCGTTATCAACTCCTCGCTCGACCTGGACGCCGTGCTGACGCAGGTGATGGACACCGTCATTCGCCTGACCGGCGCAGAGCGCGGCTTTCTGATGCTTAAGGACGACAAAGGCGAATTGCAATTCCGCATTGCGCGCGGCATGGACCGCGAGACGCTCGACAAGTCCGACTTTCAGGTGAGCCGCACGATCATCAAGACGGTGACCGAAAGCGGCGAAGCCGTGGTGACGACGAACGCCGCTGCCGACCCGCGTTTCTCTGCTCAACAAAGCGTCGTCGGCTTCAACTTGCGCTCCATCGTCAGCGTGCCGCTCAAGGTCAAGGGCTGGGTGACGGGCGTGATCTACGTGGACAATCGCATCCGCACCGGCCTGTTCACCGAGAAGGAGCGCGACTTGCTGGCCGCCTTCGCCAATCAAGCTGCCATCGCTATCGAGAATGCGCGCCAGTTTCAGCAGGTCAAAGAGCTAAAGGAGCTGCTCGATAACGTCTTCGCTTCGATTGCCTCCGGCGTCATCACCACCAACGTGCAGGACATGGTGACGCTGGCGAACAATGCCGCCGAAGCCATCTTGGGCCGGTCGCGCGCCGAGATCGAGGGCAAGCCGCTGGCCGAGGCTTTGCCGTTCTCCGAGGACCTCAGCGTCGTGATGAAGCGGGTAAAAGAAGAGCAACGCGCCGTGGTCGGCTTCGAGTTCAACCCGGTCTTGCCGACACGCGGTCCCGTCAACTGGGACGTGAATGTCGCACCACTGCGGGATGGAGACGGTGATCACCAGGGTCTGGCCATTGTGGTGGACGATGTGACCGAGAAGAAGCGCCTGCGCGAAAAATTCGAGGTCTTCCGGCGGATGGTGCCACCGCAAGTGGTGGAGCGCCTCAACCTGGACAGCCTGCGCCTCGGCGGCGTCCGGCGCGAAGTCACCATCGTCTTTGCCGACATTCAGGGCTTCACCACGCTCAGCGAGACGCTCGACCCTGAAATTCTGATTGAGAAATTGAATCGGTACGTGGGTACCGCTGCCGAGGCCATGTTGCTGCACGAAGCGACGGTGGATAAGTTTATCGGCGATGCGGTCATGGCCTTCTTCAATGCCCCTGATGATCAGCCCGACCACTCACTGCGTGCCATCCGCGCTGCCCTCCAAATGCGTAACGACATCCTCAACCTGCGCGAGAGTATGGAACCACCCTTCAAGCTCAACTTTCGCGTGGCCGTGCATCGCGGTGAGGCCGTTGTCGGCCTGGTCGGCACCAAAGACCGCCTCGACTACACCATCATTGGCGATACGGTGAACACGGCCAAGCGCCTGCAGGAGAACGGCATGCCGGGCAAAATCATTGTCAGCGACGCCGTTTATCAGCACGTGAAGGACCAGATCATCGTCAATGCGCTCGAACCGATGCTGGTGAAGGGCCGCGCCCAGCCGGTGACAGTGTATGAGCTGATAGGCTTCAAGACGCAATTCTGAAGGGCGGTCTCAATAAAATCCAAAACGTAACT
>JAVQXV010000363.1:0-2088 GCA_033577755.1 Anaerolineales bacterium | reverse complement strand
CACAAGCCGGGGCGCGGCAACGCCACCATTCGCACCAAACTCCACAATCTCAAGACCGGCGTCAATATCGAAAAGACCTTCCAGTCCGGCGACCGGGTACAGGACATCCGCCTGGAGACGCGCTCGGCGCAGTATCTATACAACGACGGCGACCTGTACTATTTCATGGACAACACCACCTTTGAGCAGACGGCCATCAGCAAGGCTGCGCTCGGCGACCACGTCAACTACCTGCGCGAGAACATGGAAGTCAAGTTGACGTTCTATGAAGACCAGCCGCTTGATGTGGAACTGCCGGCCAGTGTGGACTTGAAGGTCGTCGAGAGCGAGCCGGGCCTACAGGGCGATCGCGCCAGCGCGGCCACCAAGCTTGCCACCACCGAGACCGGTTTGAAGGTGGCCGTGCCGCTGTTCGTCAACGTCGGCGACACCATCCGCGTCAACACCGAGACCGGCGAATACGTGACGAGGGTCTGACCAACTCTCCGCCTTTTCCCTGCTTTCCCGCCATTCCGGGAAACAAGGGAAAGCCAGGGAACGATGCGCACCCCTGCCGGCTTCGACTGCGACTTCTTCTACGCCGATTACCATCGGGGTCGCAACGTCGAGGCGTGCCGGCTGATCGAACGCAACCCGCGCAGCGAGCGGTGGACGCGCGGCCTGTGTCGCGATTGCCCTGTGCCGCGCGTGCTGCGCGCCAACAACTGCCCCCATCTGCGACTCGAAGCGACGGTCATCAAGACAATGCTCGGCCTGGGGCGCAAGGTGCACCTGCGCGCCTACTGCACCAGGAGCGCGCGCGACGTGCCCGAGCCGGAAGTGGGCTGCGGCCAGTGCCATAACCTGGGCGCTTTCGAGCAATTGGCGAAGGACGAATAGTCACGTGACCGCTGTCTGCGGTCCGCGGTGTGTAGCCGGCGGTCTGATGATCAAAGCCCTCCTCTTCGACCTCGACGACACGCTGCTCGGCAACGACATGGGGACGTTCATCCCCGCCTACTTTCAGCGGGTGGCCGGGCATTTCCCCGAGGC
Organism: Anaerolineales bacterium; assembly: GCA_033577755.1. Classification (GTDB taxonomy): domain Bacteria; phylum Chloroflexota; class Anaerolineae; order Anaerolineales; family UBA6663; genus JANWXR01. The sequence continues at coordinate 1,056 of JAVQXV010000363.1, read as the reverse complement.
CGACCTGCCCCGCTTGATAGCTGAGCTGATGCGCGGCACGCAGGCCATGCTGGCCAACACCGACCCGACGCGCAGCCTGCGCGAGGTCTTCGAGGCCAACTTCGACGCCGGCTTGGATGGCGAGGTCTGGCAACGCTTTGAGAACTTCTACCTCTCCGACTTCGCTCAACTGCAGACGCTGACCACGCCCCGGCCCATCGCCCGCGACGTGCTCAACTGGGCGTTGTCTGCCGGCTACCGCGTCGTCATCGCCACCAATGCGCTCTTCCCCCTCGCTGCCATCCATGAACGGCTGCGCTGGGCCGGCCTGGCCGACCTGCCCTTCGAGTTCATCACGCACATTGAGAACAGCCACTTTGCCAAGCCCAATCCCGAATACTTCGCTGAGATTCTGGCGCGGCTGGGCGTGCGCCCGCGCGAAGCGCTGATGGTCGGCAACGACTGGAACGACGACATTGCGCCCGCAGCTGCGCTGGGCATAGCGACCTGGTGGCTTGCGCCCGCCGGCACTGCGCCGCCTTCCGCACACCGGCATCTGGTCGGTATAGGCGAGCTGAGCGACTTCTGGGCCTGGGCGCAGACCGAGCTGGCGACCTTCACCCCACCCGAGTCGCCGCCGGCGCGCATCCCCTACCGGCTGGCCGGCAACCTCGCCTGCCTGCTCGGCGAGCTTTCAACGATATCGCCTACTCAGTGGAAAGTGCGCCCCGCCCCCGAGGAGTGGTCACTGACGGAGATTGTCTGTCACTTCCGCGATGTGGAGGCTGAGGTCAATCTGCCGCGCGCGCGCCTGATCCTCGAAACGGACGACCCCTTCCTAAGCGGCGCCATCACCGACCCGTGGGCCGTGGAGCGCAACTATCAGGCACAGGACGGGCCGCAGGCGCTGCGCGATTTTTCCGCTGCTCGCCGGTCACTCATTCAACTGCTCAAAGCGCAGCCCGAGCCCGTTTGGTTGCGCACTGCCCGCCACGCCATCCTCGGCCCTACCACCCTCGCCGAGCTGCTCACCATCGCCCTCGACCACGACCGGCTGCATCTGGAGCAGGTGCGCGC
>JAVQXV010000362.1:0-2089 GCA_033577755.1 Anaerolineales bacterium | reverse complement strand
TGCATGGCTGAAAAGAACGTGGTGCGGCAACATGGCGTCCGAAGTGCCGCCTTGCAAGACGCCGGCAAACTGGAAATCTACCGCCGCACGGCTCGCGCCCGGTCACAGACAATCACGGAACGTTGGGCCGGGCGGCGGCAGGAGGCCTGGGAGGTGGCGCGCCGCGTTGCATCCTTCATTAAGGAGCGTCATACGGGGGCGCGCGTGATAGTTTTTGGCTCGCTGCTCTTTCCCGACTCGTTTGGCCCTCACTCCGATATTGACCTGGCTGTGGAAGGCGTCCCCTGGCCGGCGTATCTGCGTCTCTGGAGCGAGTTGGAGAAAACCGAGCCGGGGTTTGAGATTGACCTGGTAGACCTGGCTCTGGCCTCGCCCAGGCTGCGGGCGCACGTGGAGCGCGAGGGTGTGCCGCTGTGATTGACCGTTACCGCCGGCTGGCCGAACGGCTGCGAAGCGAACTGGCCGACGTAGAGCACGAGGTTCAGCGTGCGTTGCGCTCCTGGGCTGCCCTTGACTCCACCTCGGACCCCGAGGCCTATGTGGATTCGGTCGCGCTCAATCTGCATGGTTTTTACTCGGGCCTGGAGCGATTGTTTGAAATGATCGCTGTGCAAGTAGATGGGGAAATGCCCGGTGGCGAAGCCTGGCACCGCGAACTGCTCGATCGCATGGCGCGGCCTGTAGACGACGCCCGCCCGGCCGTGCTTCAGCCGGAGAACGCTGCCGAACTGGATCACTTTCGCAAATTTCGACATGTGGTGCGCAACGTCTACACGACAAGCCTTGACCCGATGCGGATGCGTCCCCTGCTAACAGCCTTACCCGATCTTTGGGAACGTGTACGGGCGGACTTGCTGGCGTTCGCCGACCTGCTGGAGACTATCAGCGCAGACGAGTAGCGCCCAGCCTCGACGCCGTTCACTTTCATGCACCCCCTCGCCGCGCGCGCGCTTGCCACCGCTCAACTCAAAGGCGCGCCATCCACCAATCTCCGCAACGTTGGGGATCGCCTCCGCCGGCTTTGATTAGGGTAGAATTCACGCATGTCTGAAAGAACACTTCCGCGGCGGATCAAGCCTGTTCTCCGCTGGGCGCACAGCTTTGAGGAGTGCGACGCCGAGGACAAGGCTTACTGGCTTGCCCAACCTCCCCAGGCCCGACTTCGGCAGGTTGAGGTGCTGCGCCGGCTAAATTATGGATACGCTCGAACTACCGCCCGACTTCAGAGAGTGATTGAGTTTGCTCAATGCTCATGGCGTTAAGTCTATGCCGCGCGGCCATAAACTGCGCTTTTCTTTTTATCCCAGAGAGCGCCAGGACCACGGAGAAATGTTGAGAATCTCTGCGCTCTCTGCGAACTTTGCGGTGAATTGAGAAGCGTGATTTGTGTCCGCGAGGCGCATCTGCGCGCCAGCTATCCACCTTAACTGCGCATGCACCCCCTCGCCGCGCGCGCGCTTGCCACCGCTCAACTCAAAGGCGCGCAGTACGCCGACGTTCGCATCTGCCACAGCGTAGAGCAGAGCCTCTCGGTGAAGAACGGCCGCGTGGACGGCCTGACCCACACCGAATCGCTCGGCTTCGGCGTGCGCGTACTGGTGGACGGCACCTGGGGCTTCGCCGCCAGCCGCGAGATGACCGCAGCAGAAGCCGACCGCGTGGCCGCGCTGGCCATCTCCATCGCCCGCGCCTCTGCGCTGACCGGTGGGCGCAACACGCGCGTCCGTCTCGGCCCGCCGGTCACCAGCCGGGGCGTCTACGTCACCCCGATCCAGATTGACCCCTTCGCCATCTCCACCGAGGAGAAGCTGGATTTGCTGCTTCGCGCCGACGCGGCTATGGCGCGAGAGCCGCGCGTCCACGTGCGCCACGGCAGCCTGCACTTCAGCCGAGAACACAAGACTTTCGCCAGCACCGAGGGCGCGGACATCGAGCAGACGATTTACGAGGCAGGCGGAGGGATCATAGCCACGGCCATCTCCGATGACGACGTGCAGAGACGCTCCTACCCCAACGGCAACGAACGCCAGCAGGGCACCGCCGGTTGGGAGTACATCCTGGCAATGGATTTGCCCGGCCATGCCGAGCG
>JAVQXV010000361.1:0-2090 GCA_033577755.1 Anaerolineales bacterium | reverse complement strand
ACGCTACCCTTACCGCCCAAAACCAACCGACGCGCGCGCCGGCGCGGCCTATAATCCGGGGCATGAGACAGTTTCCCATCTACACTTCACGCGGCCGGTGGGCCGCCACGCTCCTGGCCAACGGTCATCTTTACAACGAACGCGGTGAATGGATCGGCTGGGTTGAGCGCGATGGCCGCGTCTTCTCGGTCACCGGACAATACGTTGGCGAACTGTCGCGCGACTTTCGCATCCTGCGCAAACGCGCCCTTGATAGCGTGAACGGCGTGCGCCATACGCCTCCCAAGCCGCCGGCGCAGCGCATCGCCCTGCCGGCCAGCATGCCGCTGCCACCGCTGTTCGCCGAAATCGGCTTCGATACCATTGACGTGCTGGACGAGTGGCCCGAACTCCTGCATCCCCTCGACGCCGACCCGGCGGCCAGGGACATGGGAGAATGAGGACGGGAAAGAGAGCAGAGTGGAGATTAGAGATTCGCTCGTATAATGAGCCAAATCCAAAATCTCAAATCCCCGTCCTCGATCTCTGAATGCAACCCAAACCCGTCCGCGCTTCGCGCATTACCCTCTCCCTGCTCATGCCGCCCGCCGAAGCCAATCTGCTCGGCAACGTTCATGGCGGCTACATTATGCGCCTGATGGACGAGGCCGGCGCCTCGGCGGCCATGCGCCACAGCCGGCGCCCCGTGGTCACCGTCGCCGTAGACCAAGTGCTGTTCAAAGAGCCGATCCACGTCGGCGACCTGGTAACCGTAGAGGCCAACCTGACGTACGTCGGGCGCACCTCGATTGAGACACGCATCGAAGTCAGCGCGCAGAATCTGCTCACCGGCGAAACGACACACACCAACACCGCCTACTTCGTCTATGTGGCACTCGATGAGAAGGGCCATCCCACCCCCGTGCCGCCACTGCTCCTTGAGACCGACGAAGAGCGCGCTCATTGGGAGGCCGCCAAGGCGCGGCAGGCATACCGGTTGAGCCAACGGCAGAAGTAGGTGTTGCGTATTGCGTATTGCGTACTGCGTATTGCGTCTACGGCTAACGAAATACGCAACGCGATACAGGTGTGACAGGCATGTCCGAAAACCTTCCTTCGCTGCAACAACTCCTCGAACAGGTCTCCGGCAAGCGCTTCCTGGATGCCGTCTCACCCGGCGACCGCGGCTTGGCCGATGACATCCGCTTTCCCTTCCTCGCTCTGGTCGGTCAGCGCGAGATGAAGCTGGCACTGTTATTGGCGTTGATTAACCCCGCCATCAGCGGCGTGCTGCTCGTCGGCCCGCGCGGCACCGGCAAGACCACCGCCGTTCGCAGTCTCTCCGACCTGATGCCGCTGGTGCACCGCTCCCTATGCCAGTACGGCTGCCTGCCTGAAGACATCGAGGCCGGCGGCATGGACGCCGTTTGCCCGGACTGTGCCAAGAAGTACGGCGAGGGCCGGCCCCTCACCTATCTTGACCCGGTGAAGCTAATCGAGTTGCCGCTAAATGCGCGGCTGGAAGATGTGGTAGGCGGGCTGGATGAGGCCGCCGCCGCCCATAAACGGATGCGCATCCGACGCGGCTTGCTCGCTCAGGCCGACCAGAACATCCTCTACATTGATGAGGTCAACCTACTGGCAGACGAAATCGTGGACGCCATCCTCGATGCAGCGGCACAGGGCATGTACACCGTGCGACGCGGCCCGGTCGCGGGCACCTATCGTGCGCGCTTCGTCCTCATCGGCTCGATGAATCCGGAAGAGGGCCGGCTGCGCCCCCAAATCCTCGACCGCTTCGGCCTGCGGCTGATCGTCTCCGGTCTAACCGACCCAGACGAACGGCTGGAAGCGTACCGCCGTGTGCGCGCCTATCTGACCAATCCCAGAGCCGTCGTCGCCGCCTACGCTGCCGAGACGCTGCAAATGCGCAACGAGATACAGGCCGCCCGTAACCTGCTGCCCTCGGTGCGCCTCCAGCCCGAAGCCGAGCAGGCCGGCCTGCAGCTGGTGCAACGCCTCCAAATTGACTCGCTGCGCGCCGAGATCACGCTGTTCGAAGCCGCCCGCGCCCTGGCCGCCGCCGATAACCGCACCGAGGCCACCGTAGC
>JAVQXV010000360.1:0-2090 GCA_033577755.1 Anaerolineales bacterium | reverse complement strand
TGGCCAAGGGGCGCCCTGTTTTTGGGAGGTAGCAGGTCTGTGGCAGCAGGAGATGGATGAGTAAATGGTATTGGATCATCGGGATGTAGGTTTCCTGCTAGAACGGGTTGCCCAGGCGTTAGTCCTGACCGATGATTGGGGGCGCTGGTTATGGGTGAATCAGGCCACGGTTGAGTTGCTAGGGCGTTCGCGGCAAAGCTTAGTGGGGCGCAAGGGTTCTGAGATTATCACAGATTGGCCGTCCCAGGCACGCGCCATGTCTGTTCAAACCGTTTACCGTCGTCCTCATGGCCCGCAGCGTACCTTGTGGATTGAACGGTTACCTCTGTGGTTGGAGCACCCCTATCAACTTTTTGCCATCTACGTGTTGCCTCCGGCACCTGCTTACACAACACTCAGTCGGACTGAAGGGATATACTACCGTAGCCTATTTGACTTATTGCCCATAGGAATTACTATTGCCGATGCAGCAGGTAAAATTGTTGATGCCAACCCAGCTTCAGAATTAATTTTGGGTGTAAAACTGCCATCCTTGTTGCAGCATAATTTGATGGAATTAGATTCATTGATTACTCTACCATTAGAAGAACAGGCTTGTTTTAAGGCATGGAAAAACCGTCAATTTGTCGCTAATAAAATTACCCCCCTTGTCCAACCCAATGGTTCCCAGCGCTGGCTCTCGGTAAGTGCCGCTCCCCTACCCAACGGCGGTGTGATTACGACATACATTGACATCACCGAGCAGGAAAAAGCCAAAATTGCACTGCATCAAAGCCAGGCAAAATTCCAGCGCATTGCTGATATGTTCCCAGGGGTCATCTACACGGTTATCGAAGATGAAAACGGCCCGCAAGCCTACGAATATCTCAACCCTGGATTTGAACGAATCTATGGGTTAAAGATCGAACAAGTCTATCAAAATCCTGCGCTTGTTTACGCACAAATTCATCCTGATGATCGGGCTAGTTATCAACAAGCTATACGGGCAGCGATTGCTGAGAACAAGCTATTTCAACATGAATGGCGAATTCTAACTCCTGATGGTCAAGAGAAATGGTTACAGGGTTGCTCCCAACTAGAACGACTCGACAACGGACAAATTTGTTGGCATGGGATTGCTCTCGACATTACCGACTGTAAAATAGCAGGATTGGCTCTCCAGCGCCAGATGGCCAAGGAACGGAGTTTGCGCCGGGTTATGCACGCCATACGCTCCAGCTTGGATTTAGAAGAAATCTTCACCATTGCTGCGACCACCATCAGTCGAGAATTTCAGCTAGAGGTTCATATTGTGGAATATCGAGCACAGGAACAGTGTTGGCGGTTTAGGGTCGCCTGTGCAAAAAATGGAGAAATTTTTTCACCAGCGATTACCGAGATTCCAGATGCAGGAAATCCCTTCAGCCAAGAACTAAAAGCTTGTCGAGTCGTCCAAGTAGATGACACAAAAACCATTCCTGATCCAATCAACCAAGGGATTAGAGAGTATTTTCCTGGAGCGTGGTTACTTGTACCCATTGTGGTCGATTCTCAAGTCTGGGGAAGTTTATCCCTAATGCGACTGGGAGAGGATGCACGTCCCTGGAATCCCGATGAAATATCTCTTGCACAACAGTTGAGCCAGCATCTGGGACTAGCGATTGAACAAGCGCAAATGCATATTCAACTCCAGGCTTCTCAACAGGAATTGAAATGGATTCTGGAAAATAGCCCAGTTGTAACTGCAAAGCTACGCTTATTTCCCAACTACGAAGCGGTTTGTGATTACATATCTCCCCAATGCGAGCGTTTAGTTGGCTACCGGCCAGAAGAATTTATCGCTGATCCCAACTTGTTCAGGCGGTGCGTCTGGGCAGAAGATTTGCGCAACGTAATTCTGGCAACCTATGATCGTATCTATCAAGGGGAGACAGACCATCAGATATTTTACCGTTTCCGCCATCGCAATGGCCACATTGTCTGGATTCAGGAGGATATCCACGTTCAACCTAAGGGTCCAGAACCCTATTGGTTATTGATGATCAATACCACTGACGTCACTGATTTATACTCGGCCCGTGCTCAGATTGAAGAATTAGCCAAACTCAACC
>JAVQXV010000359.1:0-2091 GCA_033577755.1 Anaerolineales bacterium | reverse complement strand
CAGAGTTTTCCAGCATTCCTGTCTACACCAGTATCGCTAGTGGCTTCTGGGAAGACGCGGCGAATTGGACGAGCACGCCTCTAACCTATACTTCGCCACGACAAGGTAGCAATGTGGTGATTGCGAATCCGCACACGATTTCTACGCAACCGAATTCGGTTACGCAAGTGTCCGTAGCAAGCGGCGGCTCTGGATATGCGCCAGGAAATGTTCTGGCTCTCACAGGCGGTGGCGGCACAGGCGCGCGAGTCGTCGTTTTGAGCGTTACAGGCACAGGTGCAATCAACGAAGTAAGGGTTAGGGATGGCGGAACGGGCTACACGACAACAGCGACGAATGTGCCAACGGCAACGGTTGGCTCTGGCGCAACTGTCGATATCACGAGCGTCGGCAGCGGTGGTGGAATTACGGGAGTATCCATCAATAACCCAGGCTCAGGCTATGTCCTGTATCAAGTGCTAACTGTTCAACCTGTGTTAAATAACGGCAGGATAAGAGTGACAGGCGTTGGCCCAGGCGGCGCAATCACAGCAATAGCGATTGAAAATGCAGGTTCTGGCTACTCGACAGGAACAAACATCGGAACATCAAACGGTGGTTCAGGCGCATTGGTGAATATTACGGCGGTGTCACTTGGCAAAGTGGGCAATGCCGTAACCATCAATTCTGGGGGCACGCTCAACTTGGGCAACACGATTGGGCATAATTTCAGCTCTATTTCTGGACAAGGCACGCTTAGGCTCACGCCGACAGGCGGCGGCTCATATGTCTTCCCCGGCGGGAGCGCCACGGCGTTCCTCTCCGCAGGCGGCGGCACGGTGGAGTTTTCAGGCAGCACAAATGGCACGTTGCCTTCCACGCCCACGAGTTACAACAATGTGCGTTTCAGCAATTCATCAGGCGCAACCGCATCGTATCCGAATGCCAATCTCACGCTCGCGGGTTCGCTGACCGTTGATGGCGGTGGCACGGTAAGCAATCCCGACAATCGCAATGTGACGATTGCAGGCAACTTCAACATTTCGGGTGGGAGCACATACAACGCGGGCAATGCCACGCTCTCCATCGGCGGCAACTTCGCAGGAAGCGGAACATATACTTTCAACGCTAACGGCGCAACCATTCCCATCACGGGTCGCCTCACGAACACGGGCACGTTCAACGCCAACGCGAGCGCCATCACGATTTCAGGCGCAGATGGCGGCGGCACAAACTACAGCTTCGCCAACACAGGCACGTTCAACGCGGGAACAGGCTCCGTTACCTTCACGGGCGGAAACGCGCAAACCATCGGCGGCTCGCTCACAGCCTTCAACAACCTCACCATCAACAAGAGCGCGGGCACGGTAACGCTTGCAGGCTCCACCGACCAGCGAGTCAACGGCACGCTGACCTTAACGAGCGGCAACATCGTTACGGGAAGCAATGCGCTGATTTTGGGCGAAAACTCAAGCGTATCGGGCGGCAGTAACAGTAGCCACATCGTGGGCAACATCGCTGGCGTTTATACCACGACGGAGAGACTGCACAACTACCCGTTTGGCTCAGGCGGGCTGTATCGGCGTATCGGCATAAGAGGCAGTGCAACCAGCGGCACAGCAACGCTGCGCGGCACGCTTATTAACGGAAGTGCAACCAGCGTAACCAGCACTTTAAGCGGTTTAACGAATGTCTCAACCATTCGCTACTACCAGTTCCAGAATTCTGGAAATGCAATGACCGTGACGCAAGTTGAAAACTTCCGTGGCAATACTGATGACGCAATTGGCTCGTTTGCCAACAACAACACGCTGCGCATTGGTACGGCAGTGAGCAGTGCTTCGCCCGTTTGGACGGGCAGAACGTTGCTGTCTGTGCCTAACACAACGGCATTGCCGATTGAGATTTCTTCGCAGCCATTTAGCCAATCTGTTACGGCAAGCGGCGCAGGCTCTATCTTCTACGCCACGCTTGCCTCGACCTCTCTGGCAGATAACCCCTTGCCTGTAGAATTGATAAGCTTCTCGATTGCGGCGGTCGATGAAGGCGTTAGAATCAAGTGGCAAACCGCATCCGAAGTGGATAACGCGGGCTTCATTCTCTCGCGCTCCC
>JAVQXV010000358.1:0-2091 GCA_033577755.1 Anaerolineales bacterium | reverse complement strand
ATTGGTCAGGCGTTAGGGTGGCGGCGTTGAGCCAGCGTTGAACACAGCGAAACAGGGGAGTTCGCCCCCATCGCCGGGATGAACTGCTGTACTTGTGTGCCATTGCTAAAGCAATTTAGGCCCTTGGCAAGTTTAGCCTACCAGCTCTCGTGGTACGTTTCAATTCCCGCTACAAAGACTGGTTAAATCAACAGTTTGTTAACCCTAAAAATGCTGTTTCAATCCCGCATACCGGGATAAGGAATTTGAGACCCAATGATACTTTCCAACGGGAACCTTTTGTTGTCAGTTTCAATCCCGCATACCGGGATAAGGAATTTGAGACCACCACATAGCTATGGCCGTTAATCATCGTCACCAATGTTTCAATCCCGCATACCGGGATAAGGAATTTGAGACTTCGATGGGCCTGGTCGAGCCAATAGAAGCCAAGGAACGTTTCAATCCCGCATACCGGGATAAGGAATTTGAGACCGCTGGATGGCCTGGGCCAGGTTCGTCCCGGCGGTGGGTTTCAATCCCGCATACCGGGATAAGGAATTTGAGACTTTGTTCTCCCAGTTTACAAATGGCCTGGTTAATAGCGTTTCAATCCCGCATACCGGGATAAGGAATTTGAGACATAGCCACCATATCCGAGGCCATTCCAGCCCCTTGGGTTTCAATCCCGCATACCGGGATAAGGAATTTGAGACTTTATTCAATGGTCCATCGCTTGTTCCTATTGGGAGTTTCAATCCCGCATACCGGGATAAGGAATTTGAGACGTCTTTCCTCAAGCATTTCTGAAGGAAATACAGGAAGTTTCAATCCCGCATACCGGGATAAGGAATTTGAGACCGCCGACCAGTGAGGCGATGGTTGGCGCTTTCATCATGTTTCAATCCCGCATACCGGGATAAGGAATTTGAGACCGCTGGATGGCCTGGGCCAGGTTCGTCCCGGCGGTGGGTTTCAATCCCGCATACCGGGATAAGGAATTTGAGACGGGCTGTCAGCCCAAGGCAAAGGAATAATCTCAGGTGTTTCAATCCCGCATACCGGGATAAGGAATTTGAGACGCCAAGCATTGCCTATTTCTGGTGCCTGGTGCTGTCAGTTTCAATCCCGCATACCGGGATAAGGAATTTGAGACCTCAATTCTGGCTATCGCTGACCTGCTCAATCCTAGTGTTTCAATCCCGCATACCGGGATAAGGAATTTGAGACCCTCCTCATTGATATTGACCTGCCTAGCCCTTCCCAAGTTTCAATCCCGCATACCGGGATAAGGAATTTGAGACTGATGGTTGTAAGGAAAGTGCCAAAATCATCCTGAGTTTCAATCCCGCATACCGGGATAAGGAATTTGAGACTCTTGTAAAGCCGATATTTGTGGGGGGAGAGCAATCCGTTTCAATCCCGCATACCGGGATAAGGAATTTGAGACCTGCCCATCACGCACATCAATCGGTATGTCCCTTAAGTTTCAATCCCGCATACCGGGATAAGGAATTTGAGACATGATGACGAGGTGGCCGTTGGGCAACAGATGAGGCGGTTTCAATCCCGCATACCGGGATAAGGAATTTGAGACGGGGCATAGTTACTGGATATGGCGCATAAATAGGGGTTTCAATCCCGCATACCGGGATAAGGAATTTGAGACTTCTGCTCGTAAATCTCAATACTCCGGCGGCATATAGTTTCAATCCCGCATACCGGGATAAGGAATTTGAGACGGCAATAGCGCTCCACTAACTCAATTTGCTGCGACTGTTTCAATCCCGCATACCGGGATAAGGAATTTGAGACTCCTCACCGCCACCCTCGCCCTCTTTATCTGGATAGTTTCAATCCCGCATACCGGGATAAGGAATTTGAGACTCCGCGCCTGGAAAGGCCCGTCAACCGGGATGTCTGGCGCCTACTTTCGTGAAGGTCCCCCAACCAGAACCTTTCGTTGGTACATTGTCCCTACAATTCTGGGACGATCACACGCCGAACTATCGAATTGTCAAGTTTCTAGCAGTTTTCGTGAACCCCCTGGGGTTTTTGCCGCCACTAAGGTTCACGAATTCCATTATACACAGGCTGGCCGGTGGCGCTGGT
>JAVQXV010000357.1:0-2093 GCA_033577755.1 Anaerolineales bacterium | reverse complement strand
CGCAGCGCCTTCACAATCGTATCCACGTTGTGCCGCACCATGCCGATATACGTGCCTTCGGGCGTGCCTTCGCTGCCCATCGCATCCGAGAACAGTTGCCCGCCGATAGCAACCCGGCAGCCTCGGGCTTGAGCCGCTGCCTGTACGGCCTCGATGGTGGCCTGCGGCACGGATGACTCGACGAAGATGGCCTTGATGCCGCGCTCGCAGATGAAGGCGGCCAGGTCTTGCACGTCTTTAGCGCCGGCCTCGGTGGCCGTGCTGGTGCCCTGCAGGCCGCGCACTTCCATGCCGTACTGCGCCCCGAAGTAGCCGAAGGCGTCATGGGCGGTGATGAGCACGCGGCTGGATTCAGGGAGGCCGGCAATCTGCGTTTTGACGTACTGATGCAGCTCGTCGAGTTGCTTCAGGTAGGCGTCGGTGTTGCGCTGATACAGGTCGCGCGAGCCGGGGTCGAGCGCGGCCAGCTCCTTGTTGATCTTGCGCACCGCTTCCTGCCACAGGGTCACGTCGAACCAGATGTGCGGGTCGTATTTGCCCTCGAACTCGATAGGCTGGCGCAGGCGCGCGGGGTCAATGTCCTCGCTCACCGAGAAGGTCGGTTTGCCGGCGCGCGCCAGCTTCACGAAGGTGTCGGTCATGCGGCCTTCTAGTTCTAGGCCGCCGTAGAAGATGATGTCGGCGCTTTCCAGCTTCTGCACGTCGCTGGCGGTGGGCTTGTACAAGTGCGGGTCCACGCCCGGCCCCATCAGCGCGGTAACGTTGACGCGTTCACCGCCGACGTTCTTTACCGCGTCGGCAATCATGCCCACCGTGGCGACGACGTTGATGGGGCGGTTGGCGAGGTCGTTGCGCGGGCTGCCACCGGCCGTGGGCGCGCAGGCCGCCAGCGTCAGGCTCAGCATCAACAAGGGCAAAAGCAATCGGTTGTTCATCAGCTCCAAGAGTTCATGTTTCACAACGTAAACCTTCAGCGACCTATTGCCTCTCCACAAAAATCCTGTCGGTGACGCTGCGGCCTAGCGCGTGTGTGCGCACCGGCGCTCCGGCCTCGCCGACTGCAACGTGCAGCGGCCCGTCGAAGGGCGCGCGCTCGGTGACAGTGACCTGCGCCCGGAGCGTCAGGCCCAGCTCGGCCAGGTAGCGCAGGAACTCCGGGTCGGCGTCGCGGACGCGGGCGATGCGCACGGTGCAGCCCGGCTCAATGGCGGAGAGGGGGAGGCGGCAAGCCTCGGCCACTGTGCCGTCTTTGGCCGGGATGGGGTCGCCGTGCGGGTCCACGGTCGGGTCGCCCAGTAGCGCGGCGATCTTGTCTTCGAACTCCTCGGAGATGACGTGCTCCAGTTTTTCGGCCTCGGCGTCCACCTTATCCCAGTCGTAGCCGAGCGCTTCGGCGAGGTACAGCTCGATCAGGCGATGGTGGCGAATGACCTCGAGGGCGATCTTGCGCCCGGCGGGGGTGAGCGTCACGCCCTGATGGCGCTCGTAGTTCACCAGCCGCGGGCGGGCCTTGGCCAGCTTCTGCACCATGCCGGTGACCGAGGCCGGCGCCACCGCCAGATGCATCGCCAGCAGCGAAGTGGTCACGTGCCCGACATCCTCCTCGATTTCGTAGATGGCTTTCAGGTAGTCCTCGACGGCGTGAGAAATCATCTTGGTATTCCAAAATAATTTTTTAGTCGTGCCTAAATTCGGCGCAAGTATATGCCGGGGAGCGCGGCGGTGTCAAGGTTCGAAATCCGCCGGGCCGAAGCAGTATAATGCGCGCCGTGAGCCTGCGGCTGACGGCCTCTCAGTGGCGCCTCATCACAGAACATCTGACCCGTGAATTGCCCAACGAGGCCTGCGGGCTGTTGGGCGGGCGCGCCGGCGTGGTGGAGCAGGTGATTGCGGTGGAAAACGCCGCGCGCAGCCCGGTGCGTTACAGGATGGACCCGGCTCGACAACTGGAGGCCATGCTGGCCATCGAGGCCGCCGGCTTAGAGCTGACGGCCATCTACCACTCGCACCCCAACGGTCCGGCAACACCCTCCCTCACCGACATTGCCGAAGCGTATTATCCCGACTCGCTGTACCTCATCTGCTCCCCCGAC
>JAVQXV010000356.1:0-2112 GCA_033577755.1 Anaerolineales bacterium | reverse complement strand
TGTCGTTTCTCCTCCAGAAATCGCGAGAACTTTACAGGGAAAGGATCAGAGTCGGAACAAGCTTGTGCAAGCGTTCGGCAGTGAACCACCTCCTTTCTTGAGTCAGTTTGAAGTTCGAGCACGGGTAATGACATTATACCGGCTCCACTACCTTAATTTTTTGTTGTGAGCTGTGACTCTGGTACAGGGCTAGCCGCAAACCGTTCTCGATGGCCAGTGCGGCCGCGCCCAGTGCAGTGGTACGCCGGCCTAGTGCCGCTGGAACAATGCGCGCCGCCTGAAACGAAGCGCGCAGGCTGCGCTGCTGAACGGCCTCACGGATCGGCTCCAGTAAAAGGTCTTCCGCGGTAGCCATCCGCCCGCCGATGATGATCAGGCCCGGATTGAGCAGATTGATGAGGCTGGCCAGGGCAGTGCCGATCAGGCGTCCGGCATCGCTCAGCAGTTGTTGGCTCAACGGGTCGCCGGCGCGGGCTGCCTGAATAACGTCCTGGTCTGTCAGCGGCCGTTCGTGATTTCGGTGAGCCAGCATGGTAGGTTGGCCCGCTGCCACCGCCAGCTTCGCGCGCTGCGCAATGGCGCGGCCTCCGGCCATAGCTTCCAAACAGCCGTAGTTGCCGCACTTGCACGGTGGTCCGTCCGGGCTAATGGTGACGTGGCCGATCTCGCCGGCGGTGCCCAATACGCCGTGATAGATTTTGCCGTCCAGCAGGATTCCGCAGCCGATGCCGGTGCCGATTTTGATGTAGGCCAGGTGGCTCTCGTCTCGGCCGGCGCCGAAGGTGCCCTCGCCCAGCGCGCCCAGGTCGGCATCGTTGTCCACAAAGGCGGGCTTGTGCCAGAGCGACTCTAGGTGCTGGCGGATGGGGAAGCGATCCCAGCCCGGCATGATGGGAGGATAGGAGACCATGCCCTGCGCGGTGATGACCGGGCCAGGCACGCCCATGCCTACAGCCCAGATCTGTTCCCAGGTCACCGCCCGTTGGCTCAGCAGCTCATCAACCAACCTCCTGACCTGTTCGAGGCAGACCTCCGGCCCATCGCTGATGTCCAGCTGTTTCTCGGCTTCCACCAGCACGTGGCCACTCAAGTCCGAAACGACTACGAGCAGATGGGTTGCACCCAGGTCAATGCCGAGGACGCGGCCTGCATCCGGGTTCAGCTGGAGCACGATGGGCCGTCGCCCGCCGCGCGAGACGCCCGCGCCGCGCTCCAGCACGATGCCGGAAGCAATCAGCCGGTCCACAATCGCGGAGACCGTGGCGCGGCTGACCGACAGGCTCTCCGCGATCTCGGCGCGAGAGATGCCCTCCGGCGAACGGCGGATCATGTCGAGCACCACATCTTTGTTTGGTTGTTTGACAATCGCGCGCCGAGATGAGGCCGACATGCTGCCAGAAGAATTGCTAACTTGCCTGAAAATTGTCGAAAGCCCATTATCGGGGTGTGTAAAAATCATAGCGCAACCGGGCTATTTGTCAATCATAAAAACAAAGTCTCGACGAGGCTGTTACAAAGCCGAACCGTAGCCCCGCTGGCTGCGTTACAATGCGCGCTCGCCACTCTCCAACACCGACGTACTGACTGATGCCTTCTTTGCATTCACGTATCTCCGGTTGCCTGGCCCTCGGCGACGCATTGGGCACTCCCACACAGCCCACGCCGGAAGCGACACGCGCACGCTACGGCATCATCTGCGGCTTCGTCGCGCCGCACGCCGACGACCCCTTTGGCCATGCCGGCCTGCGCGCCGGCCAGATCACCGACGACACGCAGGCCGCGCTGGCCCTCGTCCATGCCGTCATCCGCAAGTGCACCTTTTCGCTTGACATCGCCGCGCAGGCGCTGCTCGACTGGCTGGAGGGTGTGGATGTCGAAAGCTCCCCCTACTTCGGGCCGAGCACGAAGGCGGCCTATCGCGCGCTCAAGCGCGGCGTCTCACCCACCGAGAGCGGGCTGGGCGGCGCCACCAACGGCGCGGCCATGCGCGTTGCGCCGCTCGGCTTTCTCTCCGCCGACCGCGAGGTCGTGGTGCGCTACGCCGTCTGGTCGGCGATGCCGACGCACAACACGCCGCCGGGCCTGGCGAGCGCAGCAGCCGTGGCAGCGGCA
>JAVQXV010000047.1:0-18812 GCA_033577755.1 Anaerolineales bacterium | reverse complement strand
CCACCCACCAGTCGGTGAGCGCGCCGGAAGTCAGACCGAGCAGACCGAGCAGGCTCAACGCCGAAACGACCAGCAGCAGGATCGCCAGCAGGTCATCCCAATAACGGCCAAGGCGCTCGACGGCGCGGAAAACGCGGAATAGGCCGGGGTCCGGCTCAGGCACTTTGGCAGATTGGCCTAGGCCGTCACGGTCGTAGCTATAGGCGGCGCGTGCCGGCATTGGAGAGTGAGTCTTTTTATTAGCCACGCAAGCTCTCTAAGAGCGGACACCGATCCATTATGAACTCTGCCCTGTGTCCGCTCAGGCTTCTTCATTGCTGATTTTTCCGCATGCTCTCTGCGAACTTTGCAGCAAGCTCGCCGATGGTCAGCCGATGGTCATAAATCTCGGAGAAAATCCGCCTGATCTGCAGGTAAGTCAGGACGGCTACGCAGCTACTTTGACCCAATTAAAGACCAAAGGCCGGAGAACGGCAAACGGCTGCCTACTCCCGGCCCGCTAAAGGCTGATTGCAAACGGCGTCAGGCAACGACTTGCTCGGTCTGGCCGAAGCGCAAGCTCAGGCTCAAGCGACGGTTGGTGCTGTCAATGCTGAGGATGCGCGCTCGTACCCAATCTCCTTCCCGGACAACGTTACGCGGATGCAAGAAGGTACCTTCGGCCAGCTCGGAGGCATGGATCAACCCTTCTAGGCCATCTTCCAGGCTGATAAAGGCGCCAAAGCTCACCACGTTCGTAATCCGGCCTTCGATGATCTGGCCGACAAAGTAGCGCTCCGCAACCGTGCTCCACGGGTCGGGGTGCAGCTGTTTGAGGCTGAGAGCAACGCGCGCGTTTTCGCGGTCTACCGACAGCACCTTGACCTGCACGGTCTCATCAATGCGAAGCACGTCACGGGGATGATTTACTCGCTTCCACGAAATCTCGGAGACGTGGATCAAGCCTTCCACCCCGCCCAGATCCACGAAGACGCCAAAAGCACAGATGTTGGTCACCGTACCGGTGAGGATGTCGCCGGGCTGGATGCGCCGGAGCAGCTGGCGCCGCGAACCCGGGCCGGAACGCGCAGCACGCTCAGAGAACACGATGCGGCCTTTGGCCGGATCAAGCTCAATAACCTTGAGCGGCAACCGTTCACCGACGCGGCTTGCCAGCATAGACCTGCGGCGTGCTTCATCGGCTTCGTTAGGGAAATTGACGAGATGAGAGGCAGGGATGAAGCCACGCAGCGAATTCCACACGACGAGCAGGCCACCATGGTTATAGCCGACGACCTTCAGCTCGATAATTTCATCGGACTCGTATAATGCCCGCGCCTGCTCCCAATCCGCCGCCGGATTGACAGTGGGCGACACAGGTCTATGACCATTTCTCCGGTCGGAAAGGCAGGAACGGGACGCCGCCCAATCCTTATCCTCCTGCATGACCGAAGCCCACCAGCCGTCGTCCAGCCCTTCCGGGCCGAAAGCCTCAGACCCTTCTTGGTCACGCCACATTATCGTTTTACCTCCGAATGGGATCGGCTGCGAAGGATACCCAATTTGTGCAAGAAGCGCAAAGACGGACTCCGGGTTTAGACAAAGTTGTGGCAGCTATGTCGGCTCCCGGCGGGCGGCGGCGCGCTCACGGGCGAGGATGACCTCGGCCACTTTTTCCAGTGCCACCCGCTGCTTCCGGTACAGGTCGGCTTCGCTCACCGCCAGGCGGGCCGCCACGTCGCGCACCCGCTCTCCCTGAAGAAACTTCATCTCCAGGATGTTGTACAGGAGCCATTCGGTGGTGGTCTTGCGCTGGCCTTCCGGCTTGATGGACTCTAGCGCTTCTCGGAGCACGGCGCGCAGCGCGTTGACGGCGTTGCCATCGTGCTGGTCAATGGCGTTCTGCACTACGCGCAGGCGCAGCAATGGACTTTCGGTAAGTTTAGGTCCGCCCCAATAATGGCTAAGCGCATCCTTGATCATGGCCGGCAGGTCGGCGGCGTCAATAGGCGACTCAGGTGCGGCCAGGCGTTCTGCGCCGGTGTAGGCCACAGAAGCGCGCATGCGTTGCACCTGCTCGATATCCGGCAACAACCGATCGAGCGCCTGGAAGACATCGCGCTGAAGGCGCCGGTCTTCCAAAGCTGCGGCGGCGCGGGCACAGAGCCGGCTGAAGGTGATGGCTTGCTCGGCGGAAAGCGCCGCGACATCGCCGGCCTGCACTCCCAGCAAACCTAGCGCTTCGCCGGAGTTCGCGCCGCGCAGCGGCACAATCCAGTATTCTCCCCAGGCAAACAGCCCGCCCGGAAACAACTCCGCCTGGCGCCCGTTGAGGCCGGGGAGCTCCACCGGCGCGGTGCGCAGCGCGGATAGCGGCGGCAGCTCACCCTTGGTGCGCAACTCCACTGCCGAACCGACGGCCACTTCGTACTCAATTTTGCCGCGCTCATTGAACGCCGCCAGAAACGCCGAAGGGCTGCGCAGTGCATCACACAGTGCGGCCAAGACGGACTCAAAGAACTGTTGCAAGTCGCGCGTGGTCAGCAGGCGTTCTTCCAGTGTCTGCAAGCGGCGCAGCTCCAGCCGGTCGGCGCCGTAGAACAGCGCCCGCTCGATGGGCAGGCGGACCAGCGTAATCAGGTATTGCAGCAAGAGCAGGACGGCGACGAGCAGGAAAGGCACGGCGCGCGGGTCGTAGAACGGTAGCCGTGGCCCGTAGCGGGTGACAATCACATACACGGCCAGCACGGTGGAGGCAACGACCGGCCCGCGCAGGAACCATTGGAAGAAGCGGGCCTTGATGACACGGTCGGGCTGCGTGACGCCGAAGTAGGCGACGGTGTAGGCCATGACCAGCAGCAGCACCGAGACGGCGGCATTAGTAACGATGACGAGCGTCCAGAAGATAAGTGGAGGAAGGGAGGCCGTTTGCCCCGCAATCAACAGGAAGGGGAAGGTGCCCAGCAGCGGCGCGGCGGCGGAGACCATCAGGTACAACATGCGCCGGCGCGCAGTTGAAGTCTGGCAACGGCGATAGGCGCGGACGAAGTTCCAGCCGGCCCAGCTTAGGCTGCCAATCGAGTAGGCCAGGAAGACCGGGAAGAGGAAACCGGCGCGCAGGCGGCCTACGCCGTTCTCTAAAACCGGCGATTTCACCAGGTTGTCGGTGAACAACGCTGCCGCCAGGAACGCCAGCGCCAGCAGGTACAACACGCGAATGGCGAAGCGTCTTCGCCCACGGGAGGGCTGGCCGGTTGTCGCCAAGAGAGCATCGGAGAAGTGTAGGTAGGCTGCCGGGATGGAAGCGATGCCCAGCCACTGAAAGCGTAGCCAGAACTCGGCGGTCGGCAGTTCGGTGAGTGTGCTGATGACTACGTCGCAGAAATAGACGACGGTAATGAAGGCCAGCAGCCCGGCAAAGGAGCGCGCTACTCGGTCACGCAGGTTGAACGTCAGCGCGTAGAGCAGCAGCGAGAAGGCGGTGATCACGATTCCCGAGGCGAGAATCTGGCTGAGGGTGGCCAGGCCGCTGACGAAGGGTGACATAGGCGAACGTGTTACGTGTTACGTGTTACGTGTCAGGTATCACGTATCAAGTAGCAGGCAGCGCAGTGTGCATGCAAAACATGTCAGCCGCACCCTGAGCGGACGCTGAGCGAAGTCGAAGCGGCAATCGAAGGGGCGGCACATTTCTTGACAACTTTTGCGTGCACACGTAGCGCAGCGCTGCCCATGAAGTGCGAAACTTCCGGCGCTCACTTGAGATTGGCGCCAAAGAAAAGCGCTACATCCTGATTGGGATAGTAACGGTCGTTGTAGCCGCAGTACACTAGACCGTGCTTTTGCGCAAAGCAGATGGCCGGATAGTTCTTTGACTGGGTTTCGAGCACCACTCGCTGCAGGCGGTTCTGGCGCGCCCACTCCAGTGCCGCAGCCAACAGCACCGAGCCGATGCCGGTGCGGCGAAAACGGCGCTCCACGCCCAGGTCGGCAATCCAGCCGACCCCGGCCACCGGCGCCAGGGTCAGGTTGAGGTAACCCTTGACGACACCGCCTTCCTCGGCCACCAGGAAGCACACGCGCGAGTTCCAAGCCTCTATCAGGAAGCGCGGGTCGCGTGGCGGACTGGCGCGTACCGAACGCGGCAAACGCACAGTGCGGAAGGTTACATGCACGGCCCCGGCCTCCTCGCGCGTTTCCATCTGCCAGACGTTCTCGGTGGTATAGCTGTGGTCAAGCGCGGTCAACGTCGGCAGGTCGGCAGATTGTGCCGGGCGGACTTGAACTTGAGGCATGCTGCGATTCTACTATGCTAGGGAGCAAGCGTCGGCGACAACACGCTGTCCAGCGGCGCAAAGGTCACCGCAACCGTACAGGGCGGATAAGATCGGCCCAGATTATCGGTGACGACGAGGCGAAAGGCGTACTCGCCCGCCGGATATGAGTTGACGTTGAAAACACCCAGCCGTCCGTTCACCTTCGGTTCATTGCCGACGTCCAGTGTTACCCAGGCACCGTTCGTCGTCACGCCGCTGATTTCGACGCGATAGAATGCCAAGTTCGGGACGTTGGCGGTGCCGAGCACCTCCACCTCACCGATGAGCCGTGCACCTCCGGTTGGCTGCGTCAGCATCACGCGCTCCGGATCGCAGCCGCCGGAGTCCACGATAAGCGGGCCGGCAGAGAGGATAGGCGTGGCCGTCGGCGTAACGGTAGGCCGGCGTTCCGGCGGCACTTCGGTCGGTTCGGCAAACCAGGCGGGGGCTACGTAGCGGTTGGTCAAATAAAGGGAAGCACCCAGAGCCAGGCTTACCAACAAGCCGGTAAGGGCGTTGTTCAGGCTGCGGCGCGCCAGCGCCCGTTCCAGACCGAACGGCGTACGATCCAGGTGGCGCACGGCCAGAAGCGCCAGGGTAAAACAGACAAGCGCAACCACCCCCAACAAGCCATACAGCTTCAGCTCATGTTCGGCCAACAGGCGAAAGACATCTTCCATGCCAACGTCAGGCCGCCGGCGTTAGGCCGATCATGTCAGCGCCATTGTGTCAGACCTTCATCCGGCGCAGCACGCCGCGCACCAGCGTGGTGAGCTTAGGAACCAAGACCTTGCCGGCCTCTAGGACTTCTTCATGCGTAGTGACGGTGCTGCCATCCAGGTTGGCCTTGTTGCTGATACCGGAGAAGCCGAGCACACGTAGGCCGCCGTGGCGGGCCACAATCACCTCCGGCACGGTGGACATGCCCACCGCATCCGCGCCGGCCAGCCGCAAGAAGCGTAGCTCTGCCGGCGATTCGAACGACGGCCCGGCCAGCCCGCAATACACGCCCCGATGCAACTTCAGGCCGGCCTCGGCGGCGACGGCGATGGCCAGCGCCCGCCATTCACGGTCATAAGGTACGCTCATGTCCGGGAAGCGTGGCCCCAGCGAAGGATCGTTCGGCCCACGCAGCGGCGAGACGCCGGCCATGCCCATCAGGTTGAGTTGGTCCTCGATAAGCATCACATCGCCCGGCTCATATTCCGGGTTGATGGCCCCGGCTGCGTTGGTGATAATCACCGAGTGCAGGCCGAGCAACTGCATCACCCGAATAGGCAGCGTCACCTGTTGAATGCTGTAGCCCTCATAATAGTGGGCGCGGCCCTGCTGGACAAGAACCGTCTGCCCCTCCAGCCGGCCGACAACCAGCCGTCCGGCATGACCATAGACGGTAGACTGCGGCCAGTGGGGAATCTCGGTTGCAGCGATTATCTCAGCGTCTTCGACGGCATCGGCCAATCCGCCCAACCCTGACCCAAGCACCAGGCCGATAGTCGGTTGCTGCCGGATTCGGGAACGGACAAAGGCGGCTGCTTCTTCGTAATGTGTACGGGTAAGGAAAGTTTCCATGTGATATTCAGGATAAGCGCTGAGGAGATTGATGGGCACGGAGACGAACCACGTTCATCGGCCCGGGGGTCAGCCTTCGTCCGGATTCACCGGCACAGGCTCGGCGACCGGCGCGGCGGGCGTCTCCGACATCCGTTTATAGACCTGCGTAGTGGAGAGGTTGGCGTGACCGAGCAGCTCCTGCACGCGGCGCAGGCTTTCGCCGGTGCCCACAAGCGACTTGGCGAAAGAGTGACGCAGGGTATGAGGTGTCACCTCTGTGCCGATCCCTGCCGCTTCCGCCGCTTCCTTGATGATAAGCCATACACCCTGGCGCGTCAGCTTTCTTCCCCGATGGTTTAGGAAGAAGATGTCGGGCGAAGTATCACTCACCAAAGCCGGGCGGGCTGTATGTAAGTAAGTTTCCAGGGCGGCGCGCGCCGCGCCCATCGGAATGCGCCGATTCTTTTCCTCCTTGCCCCGGCAAACAACTTCCGCTTTTTCCCAATCCATGTCTTCCAGGCGCAGGTTCGTCACTTCTGTGACGCGCATCCCCGTCGCCGCAAGCAATTCCAGCAAGGCGCTATCACGCAGATGCTTGGGCGAGCTGCCTGCACGTGGGGCAGCCAACAGGCGCTCCAATTCATCCTTGGAAATGGTCTTGGGCGCGCTCTTCTTGATTTTCGGTGAACTAAGGTTCGTCGCCGGGTTGGTCGGGATCAGACCCTGTTCCATCAGGGCATGGAAGAAAGACTTGACCGCTGCGATCTTGCGTGCCACCGTTGAAGGAGCATAACCGCCTAAGGGAGCGTAGCCACCCTCAGGTTGTTGTATCTTTTCGACATAAGCCTGTACCATTTCGGGCGTCACTTCGCCCGGCTCCACCGCGCCACCGCATTGCTCACTCAAAAAGCGTGCGAACTGCGTCAGGTCGTTACGGTAAGCGGCGATCGTGTTCTCCGAGTAGCCCCGCTCGCTTGCCAGGCTATTCAGGAACTGCTGAAGATACTGCTCCATAGCGGACACCTCGCTGTTATCCGGCGCAAGTATAGCATCTTTTCATAAAACGCTCCCGCGCCGGGCTAAAAGCTCCATCAGGTTTTGCATGTTCTGCGCTTGCGCTATACTTGGTCTATGCTTACCCCGGTAGAGTCGTTCTGGCTTGGCTGGCACGCACGTCGAAACTCCAAGCCTGCCAAACGGCAAGCACAGACCGTGCTGTTAGCCGAATCCGGCCGGTCTGCCTCGGCAATTGCCGCTCACCTGAAGCTCTCGGAAGCAACGGTCAAGCGCACCCTCGCGCGCTTTGAGACGGAACGGCTGAAGCTGTTCCCAATACCCGCCTTGTTCGTGGATGAGTTATTGGCAGCCGCCAACGTGGACATGGCGCATGCCCGTCAGGTAGCCGACCACGCCCTGGCGCTCTTTGATGCCACCCGCAACCTTCACGGCCTAGGCTCCCGCCAGCGCGCCCTCACCGAAACCGCCGCCTTGCTTCACAACGTTGGCGTCGAAGTGGATGAGCCGAACCATCACACTGCCGGACGCGACCTGCTTCAGACGATGCGGCTGATCCACTACACCGAAGCCGAGCAGGCGATGCTTGCCTGTTGTATTCGTTTCCACCGCAAACGGGTACGGCCGGAAAAAGAGCCGTTGTTCGCTACGCTTTCACCCAAGCAGCAGCAACAAACACTGGCCATCTCGGCTCTCGTCCGCATCGCCGATGGGCTGGACTACTCGCAGTCACAAACCACGTGCCTGGAGGCAGTGGAGATCTCAGGTGAAACCATCGCCCTGCGCGTCTCCGGCCCCTATGCCGAGCTGGACGGCGAGCGCGCCATAGAAAAGTCCGACCTTTGGACTGCGACTTTCGGCCAGAATTGGGTGCTAACCCGGCCGCCGCCCGACGTGGCCGCTCTGGCGCAGCAACCACTGACGTCGGAGTCGCCGATCACCGCAGTCGCCCTACGCGCCCTGGCCGACCAGCTCAGCCGCTGGCAGGCCGCCGAGCCGAACGCCAGGGCCGGCATCCCGCTGGGCATCAAGAACGTCCGCGCTGCTGCCCGCCGCGCGCGCGCCGCCCTCGAACTGTTCGCGCCGTACTTCAAAAAGAAAGCGCTTAAACCCCTGCGACGCCAGCTCAAACAGGCGGAGGATGCGCTCGGCCCCACGCGCGATTGGGATGTCCTCATCGAAGCGGCGCAGGAAGCCGCCGGCGAAGAGCGCTGGGCCTTTTTAGAGGAGTGGAAGGCGAAACGCGAGGCCGCTCATGCGCAGGCCGCAGCCTGGCTCGGCAGCGCCCAGGTAAAAGCGCTGCGCACTGCGCTCACGGACTTTCTGGCAACGCCCCCCATACGGGCTAAGCGGCAGGTGACGCTGGCCGCCGGCGCCGAGGCAGTAATGGCCAAGCCGCTGAAGGTGCTGCGCGCTCAGGCCGCCGCGCTAGACCCTGATGACCTGGAGACCTACCATGCGCTGCGCCGACGGGGCATCAAGCGCTGTCGCTTTGCGTTGGAGTTCTTCGAGCCGGCGTTTGGCGAACCGGCGCAGGCGCTGCTCAAGGACATCATCAAGGCGCAGGACCGGCTGGGCTACCTCAACGACCGCTGTGTGGCGCTGGAGAAGCTCGACGCCTGGCTGGCCGTGCACAACGACGCTGCTGCGCAGCGTTACCGGCAGCTGTGCGAGGCCGAGGTGCAGAAGCACCTACGCAAGTTTCCGAAGGATTGGGAGCCGGTCGCGCCTAAGCGCCTGGCCAAGCGATTCGCGGCTCTGCTGGATACACTATCCGCCGGGCCGGAGGCGGCAACCGAGGCTGCCCCGCCCCCCACTTAAGCGGCGACCTCAGCCTGGCGGCTACTTTCTACTTTCTACGAAGTCCGCACCTCCAGCTTGCAGTCGAACGCATCCTCGAACAATTCAGCGTTGCGTTGAGCTTCGCCCGCCTCCCAGCGCACATCGCGCCGGCCGATCACCGTCAGACACACTTGTTGGCCGTTGGAGCGCACCTTCACCTCGGCCACATCCTGCGTGCGACTGCTGTCCAGCGCTTCGGCCAGTCGCAGGATAGCGCCCAGCTTGCGGAGGCGCTCACCGTCGCCCTTTGCCAGCACCGGGCGATAAGCTTGCACATCGGCCTTGCCCTTGCGATGATAGACACATAGCAGTGCGATAAGCGCCGTCTCACGGTGCGAATATCCGGGCAAGCCGGCGCTAAGGATGAGGTAGGCTGAGTGCTTGTGATGGTCTTGGTAATTCACCGCCGTACCGATGTCGTTGAGCATGGCCGCTGCCCACAGGTACTCGCGCTCCGCCGCGCCGAAGCCGTGTCGCCGCGCCAACTGGTCAAAGAGCGAAACGGCCAGCCGCGCCACCTGCTCCTCGTGCCGCGAGTAGTAACCATAGACGCGCGCCAGGTTGAGCACGCTGAACGTGCGTAAGTTGGGGATAATAGGCGTCGCTCCCCGCCCAAGGAAGGCTTCGTACAACAGGCCTTCGCGCAAGCCCTGATCGCTGACGATCAACGTCTCGGCACCCACACGGCGCAGCGCAGCGGCGACCACCATTGCGCCGGCCAGCATTACGTCGGCGCGGTCGGAGGGCAGGCCGGGGATGCGACGGGCACGCTCACGGACGGGCAACGCCCGCATTCGCTCGATGAGCGCCTCGATGCTTTCCAGCCGAAGCTCATAGCCGTTGAGTAGGCGCAACGGATAATCGCGTTGGTCGCGGTCAATGCGCGCCAGGGTGCGGATGCTGCCTCCCAGCCCGACGAACCGGCCGCCGTTCAACTTCATCCATGTCAGCTTCGCAAATGTCTGGTCGAGGTGGCGGTTGAGCGCTTTGAACTGCGCAGCGGTCACACGCTCGTCCGGAAAGAAGGCCTCGGTCAAACGCACCGCGCCGAGCGACGTGGCGTGTCCGCGCTGAAACGCGCCGTCGCGCACCACGCTTATCTGTGCGCTGCCGCCGCCCACGTCTATCACCAGCCCATCACGCAGGCCGGAGCCGTTGATCACACCGAGCGCGCCGTAGTAGGCCTCCTGCTCGCCGCTGAGCACGCGCAGGCGCAGGCCGGTGGCCTGACGCACCTCTCGTAGAAACTCGGCCCGATTGACGGCATCCCGCGTAGCCGCTGTGGCCACCGGCAATATGCGCCGCACGCCGTTGGCCGCGCAATAGGCCTGAAACATCTGCAACGTTTCGATGGCGCGGGCTATCGCCGCCGGTTGTAGACGTTCGTTTGCCGCCAGGCCCTCGGCCAGGCGCACGCGACGGCTGTATTCATAGGTGATTTTGAAGGACTCGCCCGGCGTGTACTGCGCCACAATGAGGCGGGCAGAGTTTGAGCCGAGGTCAATAATGCCAAGCCGATGCATCCAGCGGGAGGGGTGATACATGCCGGGCAGTGTAGCGCGAGCGGGCGCTGGACGCAAAGCCGCCATTATCCCCCAACCCGGCTATAATGCGGCTAGCTTGTGGAGGCCGCCATGGTAGCTCAAAAAGTCTTGAAATATGAGGTGGAAGTGCAAGCGGATGGACGGGTCGAGCTGAACGTGCCATTCCCTGTTGGCGCTCATGTAACCGTCTTTGTGGTCGAGCCATCGTCCGAGTCATTTGCCGACCTGCAAGCAGCAGCCCAGTCCAGCTTAGATTTCTGGGATAACCCTTACGACGATGAAGACTGGAACGATGCCTGAGCAAGGCGACATCGTCCTAATCCCAATCCCTTTCACCGACCTGTCATCATCCAAGCGCCGGCCCGTAATCGTAATTTCCAATTCGATTTACAATCGCCGGAACCCGGACATGATTGTCGTTGCTATGACCTCTAATCCGGCGCTATCGGCTTACGCTTTCACGATTGGCTCAAGCGACTTGGAACATGGCTTCCTGAACCGCCCCGGACAGGTGCGGGTGGACAAAATCTACACGCTGGCCCAATCGCTTGCAGTCAAGACGTTCGGTCGAGTCAAGCCTGAGGTTATTGACCAGATCCGGACGCTGTTGCAAAGCCTGACCACTCCGACAAAGTGAAAGAAAGTGCATCATGTGCCTGTTCTGCGCCGCCATCCCCACCGTCGCCGCCCTGGGCGCCGCTGCGCACGGCAAACGCCGTGAAGCCGAACGCGCCGCCGCACAGCAGGGCCGCTCGCTGCCTAAGCAGAAGCTGTCCATCGCCAAAGCCACGATGGCCCTAGTAGTTGCCCTCGTCATCGCTTCGGCGGTGTATCACACACAGCAGCCGGCGTAGTCTCAGAACTTTGTTCGGCGGCGCGGGCGCGCCTCACCGCTGTAAATTCAGCACATACTTCTCCAGGAACTGTTCCATCTTCTCCAGGCAGTCGCGGCGATTGGCTTCCTCGACGAAGCCATGCCCCTCGTCGTCGTACAACACCAGCTCGACGGGCACGCCGTTGCGCTTCACCGCCTCGGCGAACTCCACGCTTTGCCGGTAGGGCACGGCCTTGTCCTCCTTGCCGTGAAACAGCAGGACGGGCGCACGCATGTTCTTGACGAACGTCAGCGGCGACCGCTCCACCCACAGCCGACCTGCCTCGGGCAGCTTGCCGATGAGGCCCTGCTCGTAGTTCACCTCGAAGCGATGCGAGCCGCGCTTCAATTCATACAAGTTGCCGATGCCGTACAATGCGATGCCGGCCGTCCAGAAATCCGGGTCCTGGGTCAGGGCCATGAGCGTGGTGTAGCCGCCGGCGCTGCCGCCGGTGATGGCTACCCGCTGCGGGTCGGCCAGGCCCTGCGCGATGAGATGCTCTGCGCCGCTGCGCGCATCCTGCACATCCACCACGCCCCACTGCCCGTTGAGCAGGTCTTGATAGGCCCGCCCGAAGCCTGTGCTGCCACGATGGTTGACGAACAGGTAGTGCCAGCCGCGCGTGGCGAAATACTGCGCCTGCGCGTTCCAGGCCAAAGGCACTTCTGAAGTCGGGCCGCCGTGGATGTGCACGAGGAGCGGGCGCGGCCCCTGCGCCTTCTCGCCCGTGGCCGGGTAGAAGATGCCCCAGCACGTCACGTCGCCGGTGGTCTGCCAATGAATGACCTGCGGCTGTGAGAGCGAGGCCACATCCAGCAGGCCGACGCCGGTGGTTGCGCGCGGCGTGGCTACGCCCTCGCCGTCGAGCGTCACCAACATAATCGGCGTCGTCGGATTGGAGGCCAACGCCACGAGCCGGTCGCCGCGCATGTTCAGGCCTTCGAAGTACGTCCACTCGCTCTGCAGCTCGGTCACCGACTTTTCCGGCCAGGCAATCCGCAGCAACGTGTCGCGGCTCCGGTGGCGGCGCACGGCGTAGAGCACTTTACCGTTCGCGCTCCAGCGCACGGCGAAGCGCCCCGGCACCCAGTCCGGCCCGCCGATCTCGCCCGCGCCGGTTTCGATGCGCTGCGGGTTCTGCCCATCGGCCTCGGCAACGTACAGAGAGCGCCAGCCGCTTTCGTCGCTGGTGTAGGCCAGGAACTTGCTGCCCGGGCTGAACTGCGGCGAGCTGTAGCTGACCCGTGGCCGGCCGAGCGTGGTGGTCGTCACCGGCAGCAATTGATAACCGGCCGTCGCCTGCGTAGTGGGCCTCGCCAGCGTCGCAATCTGCAAACGTGACTCGTCCCAGGGCATATCCAACTCGTTCCACTCCAGCCAGGCCAGGCGCTGCCCGTCTGGAGAAAAGACCGGATTGAAAGCATACCAAGGGTCGTTGGAAAGCTTCACCGGCAGAGTCTTGCCGCGCACATCACACAGCAGCACGTTGCATCTGCCGTTGCCCTCGGCAAGGAAGGCAACATACTGTCCGCACGGTGAGATGGCCGGCGCAGCAACGCCTTCGTAGGCCGGCGTGACGGCCCACTGCTCGCCGGTGTTCAGGTCAATCCCGTGCAGCGCGCCACCTTTGGCCGCATAAACCAGCACGTTGCCGTGCACCGCGAAGAAGCCCTGCCCGTAGCCGATGCCGCCCTGCGGGGCCGGCTCGGTGGTGATGGTCTGCGCCAGGCCGGTCACCAGCGACTGGCGCACGATGCTCCGCTTGCCGTCGGCGGTGCGGACGTAGAAGAGCTGGTCGGGCGTCTCGCCGAAGGCCGGCTCTGAGAGGGTATGTGCAAGATAGACGCGGTTGAGGGGGAGAGGAAGGTGGGGCATGGCGGATGGCAGGTAGCAGGTAGCAGATAGCAGGTAGCAGATTGCGGATAGCGGATGGCCGATGGCCGATGGCAAGCTGCCGCGGTGTGTTGCCGATCGTTCGCAGCCTACCGCGCCGGCAGTCGTCTCAGATGTGCCCGGCCAGCGGCTCGCGTTCGTTACGGCCGTTAGCCGAGGGCATGTCTGCCCCGGCGGCCTCCGGCCGGGCGGCGGCGTGCGTGAGCCGATCGTGACGCTCAATGGCGGCGGCGATGAAGGCGCGGAATAGCGGATGCGGGCGGTTGGGCCGCGAGAGGAACTCCGGATGGAACTGCGTGCCGAGCATGAAGGGGTGATCGCGCAGCTCGACGATTTCCACCAGCCGGTCATCAGGCGAGAGGCCGGAGAACACCAGGCCCTTTTCGCCGAGCGGCTCGCGGTAGGCGTTGTTAAACTCCCAGCGATGGCGATGACGTTCGTGGACGACGGCGCCGTCGGGCAGGTCATAGGCATTGTCGGCCAGCGAGCCGGGCAGCAGCTTGCACGGGTACAGCCCCAAACGCATCGTACCGCCCAGGTCGGCGATGCCGCGCTGGTCGGGCATCAGGTCAATCACCGGAGTCCGGGTGGCCGCATCGAACTCGGTGGAGTTGGCGCTTTCGTCGCCAAGCGCGTAGCGGGCAAACTCGATGCACATCACCTGCATTCCGAGGCACAGGCCAAGATAGGGCACGCGGTTCTCGCGCGCGTAACGGGCAGCCATGATCTTGCCTTCAATGCCGCGCGAGCCGAAGCCGCCCGGCACCACGATGCCGTCCACACTTCGCAACTCCTCCCAGCCCCGGCCCTTCTCCAGCTCGGCGGAGTGAATCCAGGCGACTTCCACTTCGCGGCCCAGCGCAAAGCCGGCGTGTTTGAGCGCCTCGCGCACGCTCATATAAGCGTCGTGCAGCTCGACGTACTTTCCCACGATGCCGATGCGCACGCGGGGCTTTTCGCGGCGCACCTCGGCCACCAGCTTCTCCCACTCGCGCCAGTCCGGCTGGCGGGTGGCCCTCAGTCCGAGGCGGCTCAACACCTGCTCGGCCACGCGCTCCCTCTCCATCAGCAGCGGCACCTCGTACAGCACATCGGTCGTCACCATGGGGATGACGGCACGCTCTTCCACGTCACAGAACAGCGCAATCTTCTGGCGCAGGTCGGCGCTGACCGGATGGTCCGAGCGGGCGACGATGAGGGAGGGGCTGATGCCGAGCGAGCGCAGTTCGCGCACCGAGTGCTGCGTGGGCTTGGTCTTCAGCTCGCCGGTCGCGCCGATGTACGGTAGCCAGGTGACATGGATGAAGAGGGCGTTGTCGCGACCCACGTCGTTGCGCATCTGGCGCATGGCCTCCAGAAACGGCTGCGACTCGATATCGCCGACGGTTCCGCCGACCTCCACCAGTACCACGTCCGCGCCGCTGTGTTTGGCCACCAGCGCAATGCGGCGCTTGATCTCGTTGGTGACGTGCGGGATGACCTGGATGGTGCCGCCAAGGTAGTCGCCACGCCGCTCCTTGCTGATGACCTCTGAGTAGATTTGCCCGGTGGTGACGTTGCAATCGCGCGTCAGGCTGACGTCAATGAAGCGCTCGTAGTGGCCGAGGTCGAGGTCGCACTCCGCGCCGTCGTCCAGCACAAACACCTCGCCGTGCTGGTAAGGACTCATCGTGCCGGGGTCCACATTGATGTACGGGTCGAGCTTCTGGATGGAGACTTTGAGGCCGCGTTCCTTGAGCAAACGACCCAGCGCCGCGGCGGTGACGCCCTTGCCCACCGAGCTGACCACGCCGCCGGTGATGAAGATGTATTTCGTCATCAGGTTACCCTCCGAGTCATAACCAACGGATTGAACGGATGGAACGGACTCTTTTGCGCTTCTCTTTTACATCTGTTGCCATCCGTTACATCCGCTGTTCATCTGCTACATCCGTTATTCATCCGCTGCCCATTCGCTACATCCGCTACTATCCGTTGCATCCGTTACAAAGAGAGCGGCGGGGAGTTCACCGATGAGGCGACACTCCCCGCCCGCTCGTGGGGTGCAGATTTGAAACTGCATAACGTTGCTCAGGGCACAGACGTGACTATATCACACGGCGCGGAGGGGTGGCAAGGCGTTTAGAGTTAGAGACCCACACAAAAAGCGGCTTGGGTCAGGTGACCGTCACAGGCCAGAACGGTTTGGTTATTGCGGGACCGGGAAGCTCCGCAGCGGTCACACTTACTCTTTCCCTTGCCTGCCGTCCACCTCCGCCTTTATACTGCCGCCATGTCTAAAACCATCGTCGCCGTTGACCTGGAAACGACCGGCCTCGACGCGGAGAACGACGCCATCATCGAAATCGGCGCGGTCAAGTTCAGGGGCGACCGCGTCGAAGACGAGTTCAGCACGCTCATCAATCCGGGCCGGCCTATCCCGTACCACATCACCCAGCTCACCGGCATCAACGATGCGATGGTGGCCAAGGCCCCGCGCCTCAACCAGGTGCTGCCGCAGCTTGAGGCGTTCGTCGGCCAGGCCACGGTGCTCGGCCACAACATCAAGTTCGACCTGAGCTTTGTGCAGGCGCGCGGCCTGCTGCGCTACAACGACGTGGCCGATACGTACAACCTGGCCGCCGCCCTCCTGCCGAGCGCCCCGCGCTACAACCTCGGCGCGCTGGCCAAGGAGCTGAACATTCCGCTGCCGGCCACGCACCGCGCGCTGGACGACGCGCGCGTCACCGCCGCCATCTACCAGAGGTTGTTCAAGAAGGCGCTCACCCTGCCGCTGGATGTGCTGGCCGAGATCACCGGCTACGGCCAGGACATTGACTGGAACGTCGGCCACTTCTTCGAAGACGTGCTGCGCGCCCGCTCGAAGGAGACGGTGAAGGCACGGCCTGCACACGAGGGCCGTCTCGGCCTGCTGTTCAACGTGCCGGAGAAGGAGCTGCGCCCGCTGACGCCACTCGACGAAATCCGCCCGCTCGACGCCGACGAGCTTGCTGCCGTGCTGGAACCGGGCGGCGCGTTCGCCCGGCACTTCCCCGGCTACGAATACCGCCGCGAGCAGGTGACTATGCTCCGCGCCGTCGCCGAAGCCTTCTCCAACGGCCAACACCTGATGGTGGAGGCCGGCACGGGCACGGGCAAGAGCCTGGCATATCTCATCCCCGCCATTTACTGGGCACGGCAGAACGGCCAGCGCGTCGTCGTCTCCACCAACACCCTCAACCTGCAAGACCAGATCATCCACAAAGACATCCCCGACCTGCAGGCCGCGCTTGGACTGGACTTCCGCGCCGCGCTGCTCAAGGGCCGGAGCAACTATCTCTGCCCGCGCCGGCTGGAGAACATGCGCAAGCACAAGCCGCGCAACGCCGACGAGCTGCGCGTGCTGGCCAAGGTGCTCATCTGGCTGCATGAGAACGGCGACGGCGAGCGTCGCCCGCTCTCGCTGGGGCCGATTGACTTCGGGGCCTGGGCGCGGCTCTCCGCCGAAGACGAACTTTGCACCAACGAAACCTGCCGCGAACGGATGCAGGGGAGATGCCCGCTCTATCGCGCGCGCCGCGCCGCCGAGGCCGCCCACGTCATCGTCGTCAATCACGCCCTGCTGCTCGCCGACATTGCCACCGAGAACCGCGTCCTGCCGCCGTACAACTATCTGGTGCTGGACGAGGCCCATCACCTCGAGGCCGCCACCACCGACGGATTGAGCTTCGAGTGGAAGCTTGCCGACTTCGAGCGCAAAGTGAAGGACGTGGGCAGCCCGAACAGCGGCCTGCTCGGCGAGCTGCTCTCCGCAGCGCGTGAGCGGCTGCGGCCCGATGCGTACGCGGGCCTGGAGGTGGAGGCCGGCCGGGTGTACGAGCGAGCCACTAACGCGCTGGCGCAGGCGCGCGCCTTCTTTGATAGCGTGGCGGCGTTTCTGGAAGAGCGCCGCGAGGGCCGGCCCATCGGCGAGTACGGCCAGAGCCTGCGCCTGCTGCCGGCCACGCGCCGCCTGCCGTCGTGGAGCACGGTCACGCAACACTGGGAGCAACTCAAGCCGACGCTTACAGAGCTGGCCGAGTCTCTTGGCCGGATCGGCGCGGAGCTGGGCAAGTGGGCCAAAGACCGCAATCTGGAGTTCGACGAGGCCGAAGACCTGTCCTCCTCCGTCAACCAAATGGCGCGCTACTTTGCCACGCTCGTCGTCAACGGCGATGGGCTGGTGGTCGAGCCGGACCCGGGGCTAATCTACTGGGCGGAGGCCGGCAACCGCGAGGGGCGCGTCTCGCTGCACGCCGCGCCGCTGCACGTCGGCCCGCTGGTGGAAAAACATCTGTGGCAGGCCAAGGAGTCGGTCGTGATGACCTCGGCCACGCTCACCACCGGCAACAGCTTCAAATATCTCAAGGGCCGCCTCAACGCGCACTTCGTTGGCGAACTTCAAGTCGGTTCGCCTTTCAACTACGAAGCCTCCACATTGCTCTATCTGGTGGACGACATCCCCGAACCGCAGGCCCAGGCGGAGTATCAGAAGGCGCTGGAGAAGGGGGTGCTCGAACTGTGCAAAGCCACGCGCGGGCGGGCGCTCGTCCTGTTCACTTCCTATGCACAGCTCAAGCGGACGGCGCAGGCAATACGCGGGCCGCTGCAACGCGCCGGCATCGAGGTCTATGACCAGTCCGACGGTGCTTCGCGCACGATGTTGCTCGACAACTTCAAGGCCTCGGAGGGGGGCGTGCTGCTGGGGACGAAGAGCTTTTGGGAGGGCGTGGACGTGCCGGGCGAGGCGCTCTCGGTGCTGGTGATCACCCGCTTGCCCTTCGACGTGCCCGACGACCCCATCATCGCCGCGCGCGCCGAGACCTTCGAGCGCCCCTTCGACGATTACAGCGTGCCGGAGGCCGTGCTCAAGTTCCGTCAGGGATTCGGCCGCCTCATCCGCACCAAAACCGACCGCGGCGTTGTCGCCGTGCTCGATCGCCGCATCTTAACCAAGAGCTACGGTCGGACGTTCCTTGAATCGCTGCCGCGTTGCACCATGCGACGCGGGCCACTGGCGCAACTGCCGCAGGCGGCGGCGAAATGGCTGGAGCGTTAGGGAAACCGCGGAGGGAATGCCAGCCGGGTTCGGTCGCTAATCTTCAAAGAGCGTCGCGACGGGCACATTGAACCCCGGCAATACCTCGTCGCCGGTGAGAACGTCTTCCGACCCAAAGCGGCGCACGTCGGTCAGCGAACGGTAGACATACACCGCCGGCTCAGCCGGATTGGCCACCCAGACCAGCCTTACGCCGATCGAGAAGTAATCGCGCAACTTTTCGTTGACTTCCTGCCAGCGGTCGTCGGGCGACATGATTTCCACCACTAAGTCAGGGGCCACGTCTAGAAATCCAGACTGGCGTTGTTGCCGGGCATAGCGTTCGTTCGAGATGAAGACAACGTCGGCGCCGCGCACTGTATCGGGGTTGCGGCGGATGTAAATGCCGACTTCGCCGACGCGGACCTTGCCCAGGCGATGCCGGCGCACATAAGCCTTCAGCTGCTCGTCAAAGTTGCTTTCGTAGCCGCCATGCAGGTCGCTGGTCGGACTCATCATTACCAGCCTCCCCTCAATCAATTCGCAGGGGCCGATGTCGCCCAACGCCAGCAATTCTTCTCCGGTCAACAGTTTCTCACCGGTCTCCACGGCCATCGCCTGCCTGCCTTTCGTCGTCGGCGGGATTCTACAACAGTCCGCGAATTGACGAATCCTCTGCCCGCTGGCTATAATCCCAACGACCCAAGCGCAGGTGTTCGCCTGCGCCGTTTGTTGAGTC
>JAVQXV010000046.1:0-18921 GCA_033577755.1 Anaerolineales bacterium | reverse complement strand
TTCTATTTGAACTTCTACCTTTTGGGGCAACAACTCTGCCTCACGGTCTGATGCTTGCCGTCCATATCTTCAACAGCGTCGCCGTGGGACGATTGGCAGGGAACCTGGTGGCCACAACCGCTCAATTTCGGAAAGTCGCAGGCGCCAGGGGGTCGGGGGTGGTAATGCTTGCAGGGAGCGCGCTCTTTGCAGTCTATCCGTTTGGTGCTCAACCCGTGCCACATTTTGCCGCGGCGACGCACCCCCTCGTAACCGGCCTGGTGTTGAGTGGTGCACTGGCCATTAATCGGTTTATCCAAACCCGCCGGCAGCGCTGGTTGGGTCTGGCCCTCTTGTGCGCTGCGCTGGCTCCCTTCACCCATGAAGCCGGGATTATGGCGGGCTTGGTGTTGGTTCTAATCTGGTTCACACGGGAAGGAGTGCAGCTGCTTCTCCGGCCCTACCGGCCAATGATGTTTTTGGCAGTCAACGTGCTCTACCTCCCCGTCTGGTTAACGGTGCCCAAGAGCCGGGCCGAATCCGGGTTAACCCTGCTGGCAGGCCGGCCGGAAGACCTGCTGGCAAGCGCAACGTTTTTTTTCCAGGCGCTGAGCTATCCCCTTCAGCCTTTGGCGACGGTGATTCTGAACGACATCGGCGGATGGGACCTAGGCGTCGTGCTGGGCGTCGGCTTGGCGGGCGTTATCGCGGCGGCGATTTACTTGGGAGGGCGCTCTGTGTATGCGCCGACCGTCGTCGCCTTTGGCTGGACAGCGCTCACCAGCCTGCCGAGCATCGCAGCCTTATCCTTTGACTACATCTGGATTAGCCCACGACTGCTGTATTTTCCCGGCGTCGGCGGCGCTTTGCTTTGGGCTGTTACGCTCGGCGCTCTGACCGCGCAGAGTTTCCATCCATTGTGGCGCGCCTGGGTGCGCTGGATGTTGGCAGCAGCGCTTATCGGTGGCGCTCTGGTTGCGCCTATCGGTTATCTGCAACGTCAATCTCGACTTTATCGCCTGGCGCTGACGCCGCTGAGCCAGATCAACGCAATCGTGCGCCGCTGGCCCACCGAGCGACATTTGATTGTGAACACCGTGAACTGGCTCGCCTACAACAATCGCTGGTACCCGCTGGGAAACGACGGCGTGCCGGTGCTTGCGCCCTACCTGGGCCTGGGAGACCTCATCTGGATCAACACGGGCATCCGTCCCCGGATTGAAACGGCCACTTTTCCTGACTTGCTGCCGAGATTATCACGACACTATCTTTCAACTGCCAGCGAGGGCGCCGACGAGTTGTGGAACGTC
Source organism: Anaerolineales bacterium (assembly GCA_033577755.1). Taxonomy (GTDB): domain Bacteria; phylum Chloroflexota; class Anaerolineae; order Anaerolineales; family UBA6663; genus JANWXR01. Next base: position 17,632 of record JAVQXV010000046.1, on the reverse strand, counting down.
TCGCGCTTCACCGAGCGCGTTCCCAATTTCGACCGGGTCTGGTTGACGACCTATACCGATGACCGTATCGAAACCCAATACGTCGGTTACGTTCTTCCACCGTCGCAACCCATTGCAACGCCGACCCGCTATCTGGCTCGTGTCGAAGACCAACTCTATCTAATGGATGGTCACATCGAGGTGGACGGGCAGAACTTGAACGTGACCCTGGACTGGATGTTAACTGCGCCCGGATTACAGGGCGAGGCCGTAGTCTTTCGGAACGTTTTCGACTGTGCAGGCAACGTTCTGGGGCTGGGCAGCGGCCGTCCTGTGGGCAGAATGTTGGCGCTCGAGGCGTTGCCGGCAGGCACGCAGATTCATGACCGGCGGTCCATCCCCCTTGACCGCCCGGCCGGGGATGGTTGCTACCGGGTAGAAGTTGGCCTGTTTCTAGCCGATGGCTCGCGCCTGCCCCTGTATGCTCCAGACGGAAGCGAGTATCCCAACCGGCTGGTATTGCTTCAGAATCGGTGATCACGCTGCAACGCCTATTGGGAGTCGGCGGGGCATTCGCGCTCAGCCTGCTCGTCGCCGCCGCGCTGCGCTTCTACGCGCTCACCGACATCCCCTACACCGCCTGGGTGGACGAGGCCTACTTCGAAGTACGCGCCCGCGAAGTGCTGCGTGGCGTCAACATCCTGCCCCTCCCCGACCCGGTCTTCGCTACCGGCAACTCGCCCTACCATCTGTACGCCACCGCGCTCGTGCAGGCGCTCGGTGCGCCCGCGCCCTACTCCGCGCGCTGGGTCTCGGCGACGATGGGCGTGCTCGGCGTGGCGCTCACCTTTCCACTGTTGCGGACTCTCTTCCGCGATTGGCCCGAAGCGCAACGCACGCTGGCCGCGCTGGTCGGTACTGCTGTACATGCAGCGCTCTATGCCAGCGTCCACCTCAGCCGGGATGGCAATCAGAACCCCGGCTGCGTGGTCTGGACGACGCTCACCCTCGGCGCGCTCTTTCTGACCTTCGAGAACCGCTCGCGACGCTGGGCTGTCGCAACCGGCGCGGCGCTGGCGGTGGCCCTCACTACTTACGAAGCGGCGTATGCTCTGCCTGTCATCGTCGCCGGTTACGCGCTGCTGCGCTGGCGAGCCGGCATCCCGTTGAGAATTGTCGCAACACTTTTCGGCTGGACAGCGCTGACGGCGCTCGTCGCATTCTCGCCGCTGCTGGTTTACTACCTCGCCAATCCCGACGTTGTGCTCAACCGCTTTCGCATGGCGCAGGGCAGCAACCCTCCCGGCCTGGCCGATTACGTGCCTAGCTTCCTAAAAGTCTGGGGCGGCCTCGCCTTTCAGGGCGACCCGCTCATCGGGCAGAATCTGGCAGGCCGCCCGCTCTTCGACCCGTTCACTGCGGCGCTGGTGTTCGTGGGAATGGCCTCTGCGCTCCTCGCAGTGCGCCGTTCGCCGGCAGCACAGTTGTGCCTGTGGTCAGCGTTCATTTTCTCGCTGCCCTCCGCCGTGACGCCGAACGCGCCGGCCTTCACCCGCATGTTGCCGATGGTCCCGGCGCTGTGCGCGCTGGCCGGCTGGGGCGCGGCGGCCCTCTGGAGTTGGGCGGAGCGGCGCAGGCCGCCCCTGACGCAACTCATCGCGCCGGCGCTGATTGCCGGGCTGAGCTTCGCCGCGTTCTCGACCGCGCGCGATTACTTCGGCGTGTGGGCCAACGACCCGCGCCTGTTCGATGCGCGCCAGATCGGCGCACGCCGCGCGGCGGAGCTGGCGCTCGAAGCGTCGGCGACCGAAGATGTCTTCCTCTCGCCGCGCAACCAGCCGCTCATCCACTACACCTTCCGCGTGCTGCTCGAAGATACACCGGTGCGGGTGTGGGAGGCCTCGCCGCAATGCTGGCCCTACGCCCACCGGCGCGCGACGGCCACGCGCTATGGGTTCGTCCCCACGCTTGGCTTCGATGCGCTGCCGTTGTTGGAAGCAGCTTATCCTACAGGTGAGCTTGTAGATACCGTGCTGCATCCTGCCGGCTACGCCTACGCGCTCTTCTTCCGCGTGCCGGCGGAAACTCCCGCGCCTGCGCCTGCCATCCCATTGTCCATCGAGTTCCAAAACCATCTATGGCTAAAGGGGATAGACGCGCCGGAGACGGTTGCGGCGGGCGAGCCGCTCACGCTGCGGCTGCACTGGGAGGTGACGCGGGCCGGCACACTAAAGCGCGCGCTCACCGGCTTCATCCATCTGGGTGATCTGGCGACCGGCGCGGAGCTGATCGGCCAGAGTGATGCGCCGCTGTGCGCTGCGCTAACGCCGGATACATGGCAGCCCGGCTATCGTTACGTGCAGACGTACACGCTGTCGGTGGCTGCCGCTGCCGCGCCCGGCCTCTACGGCCTGCGCCTCGGCGTGTACGACCCCGAGCTGAACGTGCGACTGGGCGTGTTCGGCGGCGACCGTCCGGCGCAGGACAACCGTGTGCTCGTCGCAGAAGTGCAGGTGCAATGAAGGCGCGCAACACGCGGCTGCTCGTAGGCGGCCTGCTGCTCAGCACCTTGCTGGCGGCGGCGCTGCGCTTTTGGCAAATCGAAGCGCTGCCGCCCGGCCACTGGTACGACGAGGCGCATAAATCGCTCATCGCCGTTTATATCCTGCGCGGCTGGCAGGCGCCGGTGTACATCACCGACGGCGGCAGCATCGAGGCCGGCTACAGCTGGCTGCTGGCCGGCTGGTTCGCGCTGTTCGGCCCGACGGAGCTTGGCTCGCGCAACTTCTCGGCGCTGCTCGGCGTGCTGGCCGTGCCGCTCACCTTTTGGGCGGCGCGCGTGGTCTATCGCGACCATCCGCACGTGAACGGCATCGCGCTTGTGAGCGCCTTCGGGCTGGCCGGCCTGTTCTGGCACGTGCACTGGTCGCGGCGCGGCGATGAGATCAGCCTGACGCCGCTGGCCTCCATGCTGCTGTTGGCGCTGGTCGTTTGGGCCTGGCGGCGGAACGCGGTCTGGGCCTTTGCGCTGGCGGGCACGGTGCTCGGGCTGAGCCAGTACATCGCGCCCGCCTCGCGCGTGCTGCCGCTGCAGGCGCTGCTCGTCTTCGCGCTCTTCGCCGAACGCCGCCTGCGCCCGGTGTTGACCTTCGGGCTGGTCTTTCTGGCGGCGGCGCTGCTGGCCTACGCCCCGCTCGGCCTGTTCTTTCTGGAGAACCCGGATCGCTTCCTGTGGCGGCTGCAAACGGCCAGCGCCGAAGCGCGCGCCGGCGGGCTGCGCTTCTATCTGGAAAACGCGCTCAAGGTCGCGTTGATGTTCAACGTGGCCGGCGATGAGATGCTGCGCCACAATCTGCCGCACCGTCCGGCGCTGGATGTGTTCGGCTCGGTCTGGATGTGGCTTGGCCTGTGGGCGCTGGCGCGCCGGCGCGACCATTGGCGCGCGCACGCAGCCGTGCTCGGCTCGCTCGGCGTAAACTTGCTGACCACCCTGCTCAGCGACGGCGCGCCTGGCTTCGGCCGCTCGCTCGGCGCGGCGCCGATGCTGATGATGCTGCTCGGTGTGGGCGTGAGTTGGGCGTGGGAGCGCGCCGGTCGGCGACGCTGGTTGCATGCTCTGATTGCGGCCTCGCTTCTCGCTTCAACCGGCATCACGACCTACGACTACTTCTGGCGTTACCCGCGCCAGCCCGGCCTGTTCGACTCTTTTGAGATCGGTCTGGCGACGCTGACGCGCGCGGCGACGGGTGCGGCGCAGACAGGAGGCGCGGGCTATCTGGTGCTGGACCGGCCCGGGCGCGCCCATCCGGCCACGCGCCTCGCCGAGGCCATCACGCCCGGGCGCTTTCGCGTCGTGCCTGCCGAGGCCGGCTGCGTGGTGTATCCGGCGCGAACCGCTGCGCCTACCGTCATCGCCGGCCTCGTAAACTGGCTCGCCCCCTATCAAGCGCAGTTCCCGCAGGCCGCGCAGACCGACGTGCTGCACGAGCCGGAGGTCTATCCATACGGCGCAATCCTTCAACTCGCGGCAGGCGAAGCCAGCGCAACGGGCGAGATGCCGGCGATAGCGACCTTTGGCGACTCGTTTGAGCTGCTGACGCTGGAGACCGCTGCGCCCGACTACCGGCCCGGCGAGGCGGTTGGCCTGCGCCTGCGCTGGCGAGCGCGGGCCGAATCGCCCACACGCTACACCGTCTTCGTGCATCTGGCCGATGCCGCTAACCCCTTCTACGTCGGCGCGGACTCCGAGCCGTGCCAGGCCGAGTACCCGACCGACCGCTGGCAGGCCGGTGAAATCATTGAGCACGAGCTGACGCTGGAGTTGCCCGCCGGCCTCGCGCCGGGGAGATATGATTTACAGGTCGGCCTGTACGAGTGGACGACCGGCACGCGCCTGCCGGTGATGCAGGCCGGTGCCATCGAGCCGGACCGCGTACCGGCGGCAACGCTCCTGATTCGCTGAGCACGAACTCAGCATCGAGTCATACGAATTTCTCGAGGTTTAGCGAGCATCTCGTGCCAGGGCGCACAGACGCCGAGACCGCGAAGAAAAACAGGGGCGAAGCCTTTGCGCTTTGCGCCGCACTCTTCTTGCGCCGCGCTCTTCGCGTTTCGCGGTTCATCTTTGCGGATGGGTGTCGGCCCCTTGGAACCGCAAAGCCCAAGAACGCTCAGGAAAACGAAGGCGAATCCTTTGCACCCTGCGCCGCGCTTTTCGCAGTGAGATCATAGTTTTTTTCAGTGGAGTCATCTGCAAAATCTGTGGCTTCTTCAACAAAAGCAAAGCGCCGCCCGGCTCCCCGCGCGGCGCGCCACCCACTTTCTACTCTCTACTTGCTACTTGCTACCTCTACTCACTTCATCGCTTCCATTAACTTTTCCAGCGACTCGCGCGAGGGGCGGAGCTGCGACTGCGGCAGGAACACCAGCGGCGTATCCACCAGGTTCGCCAGTTCGGCCAGGTTAGGCCGCTCGGTGTTGATGTAGATGAGGCCGGTGATGAACTGCTGCTTATCACGCGCCTCCTGTAGCAAGCGCATGGCGGCGTATTTGTCGGTCGGGTCATGCTGGCCTTCGGCCAACTTCCTCAGCACAATGCGCGAGCCGTCGTGCAGTTCTACTTCAAGCGTCTCGCCCTCGGCCTGGTCAATCACAATCTCTTCCTGGGGCATGACGAAGGAGAAGTCGTTAATCCGCTCGTCGTGGGTCTTGCCCCAGTAGTAGCTCTTGGTCGAGTCGTCTCTGTCGTTGAAGGTCACACACGGGCTGATGATGTCAAGCACAGCGGTGCCGCGATAGTTGAGCGCTGCCTTGATCAGAGACGTAACATGTTTGGGGTCGCCGGCGAAGGAGCGGGCTACAAAGCCGCACTCGGCGGCAATGGCCTCCAGGCACAAGTCAATGGGCGGCAGTTCGTTCCTGCCGGCGTGCTTCAGCTCCTGGCCGATGTCGGCGGTGGCGGAGAATTGTCCTTTAGTCAGGCCATATACACCGTTGTTCTCGATGATGTAGACCATGCGCACGTTGCGGCGCAGCATGTGCTTGAACTGGCCCAGGCCGATGGAACCGGTGTCGCCGTCGCCGCTGACGCCGATGCCGTACAGGGTTTTGTTCACGGTCAACGCGCCGGTGGCCACCGACGGCATGCGCCCGTGCAGGGTGTTGATTCCGAATGAGCGACCCAGAAAGTAGGCCGGGCTTTTGCTCGAACAGCCGATGCCGCTGAGCTTAATCACCTGCTCCTGACGCAGACCCAGCTCCCAGACGGCGTCTATGATTTTGTCGGAGATGGAGTTGTGGCCACAGCCGGCGCACAGCGTGGACGGCAGGCCCTTGTAATCGGCCTTGGGCAGGCCGAGGGAGTTCAGATTTTTGGCGGGTGCAGCAGCAGTCATTTGGAACCTTCCTTTTCAGCTTCAGCCTGTTCGGCTTGCAGAACGTGGGACGTCACCCAGCGCGCGGTCAGCGGCAGGCCATCGCTCCAGTTGGCTGCACGCAGGCGCACTTCCAGCTCACCGCCCACATGCAGGCGCAAGAGTTGATACATCTGAGCGTCGGTGTTCAGTTCGACCACATATACACGGTCGTAAGCAGCAACAAAGTCCTTGATGGAGTCGGCCAGCGGCAGAGCGCGGATGCGTAGGTAGGAACTCTTAATCTGGTGGTGGTGCTCCAGTCGCCAGCGCGCCTCCTCTACCGCCGGGTCGGCGGAGCCATAGGAGATGAAGGCAATGCGTGCACCTTCCACTTCCTGCACAACCGGCTGCGGCACGATCTTGCGCGCCGTCTCGAACTTGCGGCCTAGCCGCTCCATGTTCTTCACCCAGTCGTCCGGGCGTTCCGAGTAACCGGCCTTCTCGTTATGACCGGTGCCGCGCGTGAAGTAAGCGGCCAGCGGGTGGGGCGTCCCGGGCAGGGTGCGATAGGGGATGCCGTCGCCGTCCACATCCTTATAGCGCGCAAAGCTGCCCAGCTCGTCGAGCTGCTTGGCATCCAGCACTTTGCCGCGGTCCATCGGCTGCTCAGGATACTCAAACGGTGGGCTCATCCACTGGTTCATGCCGATGTCTAGGTCGCTGAGCACGAAGACCGGCGTTTGCAGGCGCTCGGCCAGGTCGAAGGCCCTCCAACCGAACTCGAAGCACTCGGCCGGATGGGCCGGCAGGAGGCAGACGTGTTTGCAGTCGCCGTGGCCGAGGTAGTACACCTTGAGCACGTCGCCCTGCGAGACGCGCGTGGGCAGGCCGGTGCTCGGCCCCATGCGCTGGATGTCCCAGATGACGGCGGGGATTTCGGCGTAGTAGCCAAAGCCGGCGAACTCCGCCATGAGCGAGATGCCCGGCCCGGAGGTGGAGGTCATGGCACGTGCGCCCGCCCAGCCGGCGCCGATGACCATACCCAGCGCAGCCAGCTCATCCTCGGCCTGGATGATGGCGTAGGTCGCCTTGCCGTCTGCTGTGGTGCGCAGGCGGGCGGCGTATGTGGTGAGCGCGTCGGCCAGGCTGGTGGCCGGCGTGATGGGATACCAAGCGGCGAACGTAAACCCGCCGTAAATCGCACCAAGCGCAGCAGCGGTGTTGCCGTCAATCATGATCAGGCCATCGGTTTTGTTCATTCGCTCGACCCTGAACGGGTCGGTCTTGGTCAGATTCTGCGCCGCCCACTCGGCCGAAGCGCGAATAATCTGCATGTTGCTCTGAACCGGCTTGGGTTTGTTTTTGAAGTGAAAATTGAGCGCACTCTCCAGCTCCTCCAGACTGATGCCGAGCAGATGCGCCAGCACGCCGACGTAGACCATGTTGGCGGCATAGCTGCGCAACCGGGCGTCCTTCTCGTATTTCGTCGAGATGGCCTTGGCCGGTACAGGATAGTGCGAAAGGTCCTTGCGGTTCAAATCCAACTTAATGTCGTCGGCATAAAGAAAGACGCCGCCGGACTCGACGTGCTGGTAGTCTTCGATGGCCGTGGCCGGGTTCATGGCGACGACGATTTCGGAACGCGGTCGGCGCGCAGTGAAGCCATCGGCGCTGAGACGGATGGTGTACCACGTAGGTAGGCCTTGGATGTTGGAAGGGAACAGGTTTTTACCGCTGACCGGGATGCCCATCTTGAACAGCGCGCGCAGCAGAACGGTGTTCGCCGTCTGGCTGCCGGAGCCGTTCTTGGTGGCCACCATGATGGCGAACATATTCACCACCGGCGGCCGTTCGGCGGTGGGTTGAACCGCCTGCAAGTCACTTACTGCCATGTTTCTTTCTCCTCGATTGCAGAGCCGGGAGTCGAAGGCGTCAGCTCCGGCGCCCGGCCCCAACGGAAACAGGTTCAGCCGATAGACGCCATCCGCTCCGGGGTCAACAGACCGTCGGCAGACGGCTGGCGATGAGAGAGCAAATTAGTGTGTTCGACGAGCAGACGATGGCCAAGCTCCACGTCGCCGGCCACGATCGCCTCGACGATGCGCGCATGGTAATCCCAGACTTCCTGCAGATAGACGTAGTCCGAGTAGCGACTGAGGCCGATGGCCTCATACGCATCCCAGTAAGCCTCAAGCAGACCCAGCACAAATGGATTTTCGAGCCGCTTGAAGATGGTGAGATGCAGGTCACGGTGTTCGGCGTGAGGGATCTGGATGGGGCGCCCGTTGAGTTTGGCCCGCGCGCGCTCGACCAGGGCACGCAGGTGGGCATGGTCGTCCGGCGTCAGGCGGGCTACGGCTTCATGCCAGAACGCGGCTTCCAGATGGTTGCGCAGCGTGCTGAATTGTTCGAACTCGGCGCTGCGACTGGCGAGGGCATACATCAGGCTGGTGCGCACAGCGGGTGCAAAGCTGTAATTCAATAGCCGGATGCCGATCTTGGGCCGCACCTCCACCAAGCCCAGTGCACGCGCTACCTCAAGTTGTTCGCGCAGCTTGCCGACGCTGACGCCCAACTCCTGGCCCAGCTCTTCTATAGACGGCAGCTTGTTCTCGCGCAGATTTTGGTGCTCGGCAAAGTAGCGTAGCAGGTCGTAGTCGAGGCGGTCGGCGAACATATATCTGCCAATCAATCTGATTTATCGAATTTATCCGCGCATAAGGTTATCACTTTGAGAGTTGAGCGTCAAGTTGAAGTTACACTTTCAGGTGAGAGGGGTACCCAAATGACCCAGGCAAAGCCGGCCTTTAGATAGCGGTCAGTCGCCCTACCTGCCGGACGCGGGGCTGCCGTCTCCCTGCGAGGGGCCTGGCAAAAAGAAGGAGTTAGGTCAGCGCCTGATAAAGTGGGGTTCGGGCGATCTGTTATCTCGCGCACCCTGGCGTTACAAGCGCTGTGCCTATGAAGTTCGCGCTCGGTAAACGTGCGCTCCGGCACTACGGGGTCGGGCCGGGATAGCCGCCGGGCGGCGCTGCGGTTTCAGCGGAGGCCGGATAACCGCTTGCCGGCTCCGGCGAAGCAGCGCCGGGCGCGGGGTAACCGGCAGCGTTGGGTGTGGGCGTTGGCCGGCCACCGCCATCGCCGCAGCCTGCCAAAAGCAGGGCAACGAGGCACGCAGCAGCTGCAAGTTTGTGTTTGTGAATGAACCTCATGACTTCGTCGGGACAAAGTTGAAGTAAGCGGGCAGTTCGGCCAGCGCCCGCCCGACCCGCGTTCCGGGCCAGGTCAGCAGCGAGCCATCCACCACATGGATGCGCCCATACTTCACCGCCGGCATTTCAGGGTAATCGGCGAACGCCGCCAAGTCAGCCTCGCTGAAAGCATACGGTTCGGTCGGCAGCAGAATCACTTCCGGGGCATGTTCCGCCACCTCCGCCGGCGTAACGCGGGGGTAGCGGGTGTCACGCTCCACGTTCACGTTCAGCGGCTCACCCGGCGCTTCGCCAAGGTCGGCAGCCAGCGGATAGCGGCGCTCGCGGTCGGCGAACACATTCGCGCCTCCGCACACGCGCAGTAGATCGTGCATATACGTCTCGCGGTTGATGGTCATCCACCAACGCGGCTTCTCCGGCGCCTTCGGCTCGCGCCAGATCGGCACAAACACGCGAGGCCGGGGTGCATTCTCCGCCGCCAACATGGCATATTCGTAAACCCGCTCCATCGCATCAACCACCTGACCCATCTTCGGCACATCAAACAGCCGGATGATAGCCCACAGCAGTTCAAAAGTATCGGCCACCGTCTTGGGGAAGGTAAGCCAAACTCTAAAGCCCTCGCCCTGAAGCGCTTCGATAACTTCTCGGCGGTTTTCCTCCTGACTAGCGATGATTAGGTCTGGCAGGATGGCCTTGATGCGCTTGATGTCGGGGTTCTTGGTTCCACCGACCTTGGGCAGGTCACGGACTTTATCGGCGGGGAAGATGCAGTAATCGGTGACGCCGCGCACCCGGTCGCCGCAGCCGAGGTCGAACAGGCTCTCGGTGATTGAGGGCACGAGGGAGACAACGCGCAGGGGCGGGCCGCTCAGGCCGAGTTCGTCGAAGTTGCCGATGGCGGTCATGGCTCGTTAGCGCTTTTTGGCCTTGCCGCAGTCGCAGCCGCCGCTGTTGTGACGGTCGCATGGGTTACTGGCCTTCTTTTGTAGGGCTTCCAGCTCTTCCTTCGGCTGGATGTCGTTCTTGTGAAACTCGTAGCTCCGCATGCCCTCGCCTTCTCGAATTTCCACCCAGACCGTTTCCTTGAGCGGGTTGAGGTCCACCACCTTGCCCTCGCCTTTGGGAGTCAGCACAATTTTCTTGAGCTTGGGCAGCTGCTTACGTGCAGCGACGTACTGCTCGTACTCATAGACCAGGCAACAGCGCAATCGCCCGCACATGCCCGTAATCTCCTCCGGCTCAAGCGAGATGCCCTGCTCCTTGGCCATTTTGATGCTGATCGGGCTGAACTCGGTCAGGAACAGCGAGCAGCAGCGGGTCTCCAGTCCGCAAGCGCCCAGCCCACCGAGCAGCTTGGCCACGTCACGCGGGCCGATCTGCCGAAACTGGACGAGTTGCTGCGGATAGAGAGCCTGCATGTCCTCTTTGAGCGACTTCAGGTCTACGCGCGCCGGGTTGCCATTCTGCTCATCCGGCCCGCTATAGAGGAAGGTTAAGCGCGAGCCATCATAGCTGTACTCGGCCTTGACGATTTTGACCTCGGTCAGGAGCAGTTCGGCGGCGCGGGCGCGGCAGCTGATCATGGCCTCGGTCTCTTTGGATTTCCAATACGTTTCCATCGCCAGTTCGCGTGGAGAGGCCACCCCCTCGATTCGTTTATAACCGCCGTCCGGCACTGATTGCGCTTCGGGCGGGATGAACCGCACCACCTCGCCCAACTGCCGCCCGCGCGTGGTCTCGACGATCACCCGGTCGCCGGGGCGGACGTCGAAGCCGGTGGCATCGAAGTGATAAATCTTGCCGACGCGCATGAAGCGCACGCCGATGATGGTTTTCGACGAAGGTGGCGGCGTTGAGACTGATGACTCCGCCGTAGCGGCGGGCAGAGGTAAATCAGACATCACCAACATCTACCAGGCCGAGTTCCGGCACCGTCTTTTTTACACAATATGCCGGCAATCATAGACGAGGGAAAGCAAGGTTGCAACATGCAGCGCCGACGCGGGCAGCTATCCGAGAACACGTCCCCTTATCGCCGATACCGGTATCGTCTGCCACTTGCCCTGAATTGCAGCCGGCTCAGATTTCGGTGATGGGGATAAAGTTCTGGCCGGTTGCGCCCTGCTCGGCGGCTTTGGCCGCGATGGCCTCTGCCAAAGCCCGGAACGCGCGGGCGACAGCCGAGTCGGGATGACTGACGACGACCGGCGTGCCGCCGTCGCTGCCGACGCGTACCTGCGGGTCAAGCGGGATTTCACCGAGGAAGGGCGCGCCGGCGGCCTCGGCCAGCGCGCGGCCCCCGCCTTGCCCGAACACATCCAGCTTCCCCCCGTCCGGCAGGAGCAGGTAGCTCATGTTCTCGATGATGCCGAGGATGGGCACTTCCATCTGACGGAAGCCTTCCAGGCCGCGGCGCGCATCGGCCTGCGAGACGGCCTGCGGTAGCGTGACGATGACGGCTCCGGTGAGGGTGAACGCCTGTGAGACGGTGAGCTGCGCGTCGCCGGTGCCGGGCGGCATGTCAATCAGCAGGTAATCCAGCTCGCCCCAGGCCACGTCGGTGAGGAACTGGCGGATGGCCTTATCGAGCATCGGCCCGCGCCAGATGATGGCCTGCTCCGGCCTGACGATGAAGCCCATGCTGAACAGTTCGATGCCATGCACGCGCGCCGGCGTCAGCCGGCCGTTGACGGCGGCGGGCTTATAGGCGTTCGCGCCCAGCATCATCGGCGTGTTGGGGCCGTAAATGTCGGCGTCGAGCAGGCCGACCTTCGCGCCGGATTGCGCCAGAGCGACGGCGATGTTCACCGCGACGGTGGTCTTGCCGACGCCGCCTTTGCCCGAAGCGATGGCGATGACGTATTGGGCAGGCATTCGCATTTGGGGTTGGGGGATGCCGCGTTGAGCGAACATGGCAAAATTCACTTCTCAAACTGTGATTTCAATCTTCAGCGCCAAGTCTATCACAAGCAGCAAGAAAAAAACGCGGAGCGTATCTTGCAACACGCTCCACGCTGTCGGATGCCGATCCACTGCTGCCTTACTCGCTCTTCGGTGCGTCGTCCTTCTTCTCGGCGGGCGCAGCCTTCGCCGCCGGGGCGGGCCGGGCCGCGGCACCGGTTGCCGCCTTCTCTGCCGCCGGCTTGGCCGCCGCCTTAGCCGCCTTCTTCGCTTCTTCCTCGGCGCGGGCCTTTTCCTCGCGCGCGTAGTTCGTCGGGCGGATGCTGGCGTAGTAGCTCACCGGCTTGCCCAGCCTCTCCTTATCGAAGATGTGCGCCGAGATGCGGTCGTAGGACGCCAGCTCGAAGTCGTGATCCATCTTGATGGCGTCGAAGGGGCAGAACTCGGCGCAGAAGCCGCAGTTCATGCAGATGTCAATGTCAATGTAAAAGTTCTTCGGGTCGGGGATGGGGCGGCCCGTCTTGGGGTCGTTTGAGCGTTCGATCCAGATGCACTGCGGCGGGCAGACCTTGGCGCAGATGCCACAGGAAGTGCAGCGGTATTCCTTCTTGCCATCCTTCTCTTCATAGATCAGGAAGGGGATGAAGCGGAACTCCTCCGGTGTGGGGAGCCTTTCCTCCGGATACTGAACGGTGAAGATGCCCTGCGCCTTCGGTCCCTGGCGCACCTTGAGCGCTTCCGGGTTGTAGTAGCGGTTGCCCAACCAGCGAAGGTCGTCCAGGTACGAGTCCACGAAGTGTTTGAAGACGATGCCCAGGCCACGCAGAATGCCCATTCCGTACATAGCGTAGTTTCCTTCGTCTCCGGCTTTCCTTACGTTCTCCGGGGGAAAAGGGTAAAGCAGGGAAAGCCGGGAAAGCTGTTTAGCGATCCACTTCTCCCAGCACGATGTCAATACTGCCCAGTATGCCAACCATGTCCGCGATTTTGTGGCCCTCGCACATCTTGCCGAAGGCCGTCAGGTTGATGAACGAAGGGGCGCGGATGTGATAGCGATACGGGTTGGCCTTGCCGGTAGAGATGATATAGTAGCCCAGCTCGCCCTTCGGGTTCTCGACTCGGCCGTACGCCTCGCCCGCCGGGACGCGCACCTGATACTGCGGCTTGCCGGTCTGAATCTCACCGCCGGGCAGGTCGCGCAGGCACTGTTGCAGAATCTTCAGGCTTTCGCGAATCTCGTCCACACGGACAAGATAGCGGTCGTAAATATCGCCGTTGTAGCGCACGGCGCACTTGAAATCAAAGCGGTCGTAGATGCCGTACGGCTCGGCCTTGCGCACGTCGTAGGCCACGCCTGAGGCACGTAGCACCGGGCCGGCAGTGCTGTAGGCGATGGCGTCCTCGGTAGAGAGCACGCCCACGCCGATGCAGCGCGATTTAACAATCTCGTTGTGGGTGAGATAGGCCTCCATCTCGTCAATGGCGCGCGGCAGGCGTTCGTGCACCAGCTCCCTGATCTTCGCCAGCTGCTCGTCGGGCACATCGCGCGCTACGCCGCCGAAGCGCATGTAGTTACACATCATGCGGCTGCCGGCCACTGCCTCGAACACGTCCAAAATCAGTTCGCGCTCCTTAATCAGATAGAGCGCCGGTGTGAAGAACGCGCCCAGGTCATTCAGCAGGAAGCCGATAGCCCAGACGTGATTGCAAATGCGCGTCAGCTCGGCCATCATCACGCGGATGTACTCCGCGCGCTCCGGCGGCTTGATGTTCATCAGCTTCTCCACCGCCAGCACATAGCCAAAGTTGTTGCACATCGAGGAGAGATAATCAAGCCGGTCGGTGAAGGGGATGTTCTGGATGAAGGTGTTGCGCTCGCCGATCTTCTCGTGATTGCGGTGCAGATAGCCCATCACCGGCTCGAGCTTGACGATGGTCTCGCCGTCCAGCGTCACCACCACGCGGAAGACGCCGTGCGTGCTGGGGTGCTGAGGGCCGAGGTTGACCGTGATCAGGTCGGTCTTCATGCCTTCGACCGTTTCGCCGGTGCCGCCGGTGGGCAGGGCCGCGTACACGGCGCGCTCGGCCTCCTCGGTCCAGCCCTCCAGCGTGAAGCCCTCCGGGTACTTCACGTTGTGGCCAAAGGGGTTGCGCTCCTCGGCGCGGTAAACCTGCCCGCCCGGCCAGCGCGTCTCGAAGGGTTTGCCCTCTTCTTCGTAATAGGCTTCCTTCCAGTCCTTGCGCATGGGATGGCCATAAAAGCCTTCCCACATCAGGATGCGGCGCAGGTTGGGATGGCCGGTGAAGCGAATGCCGTACAAGTCCCAGGCTTCTCGCTCCTGAAAGTTGGCGCCGGGAAAAACGGGCGTGAGCGAGGGCAGGACGGGGTTGTCGCGCGGCGTCTGCGCCTTGAGCACGAGGGCCGGCCCACCCGCCTGAATGTTGTATAGGTGATAAACCATCTCCATCTGCCCCTGCTCAAGATAATCCACCGCAGTAGCAGACGAGAGATAGTTGAAGCCATACCGGTCGCGCAGGGCGGTGGCGACCTCCACCAACTTCTCCGGCTTAACGATGTAGCCGCTGTAGCCTTTACGCGTGTCGGCAGTTACCTCGCCGGGAAATTCCCGGTCAAGCTTGAGTTCGGTGATCGAGGGAGCGGATGCAAGGGCCATGAAGTCTTCCTTAGTGGGGTGCGGGTGTGGTCACGCCGGCTGGGCCTCCGCGCCGGGCGCGGCGGGCGTCTCTGCGGCTGCGGCGCGCTTGGCCGCTGCTTCCGCCGCCAGTTTGCGCAGTAGCGGGGCCTGGCGCGGGTCAATGATGTCCGGCCCGAGGATGGGCACCGGCACCGGCTCGGACGGGCCGGGGCGATACCACGGCACCCGGCTGATGGACTGCGCATCAATCTTCTTCTGCAAGGCGATGAGGCCGTTGAGCAGCGCCTGCGGGGTCGGTGGACAACCGGGGACGTACACGTCTACCGGCAGATACTTGTCAATGCCGGAGACGACGTTATAGCCTTCCTTGAAGGGGCCGCCGCCGCTGGCACAGGCGCCCATGGCCATCACGTACTTCGGCTCAGGCATCTGGTTGTACAGGCGAACAATTTGCGGCACCATCTTCTTGGTCACCGTGCCGGAGACGATCATCAAGTCCGCCTGACGAGCCGAGGGACGCATCACCTCCATACCGAAGCGGCTCAGGTCATAGCGGCTAGCGGCGGTGCAAATCATCTCGATGGCACAGCAGGCCAGGCCGAACATCATCGGCCAGAGCGAGTTACGCCGGCTCCAGTTGTAGATGCGGTCAATCGAAGTGATAAAGACGTTGTTCTGAAGCTCGGCGGGCACCGGCACAGCAGGGTTGGCGACTTCTTGGGCAATCGAACTCATCAGGGGTTCCTCTCTTCCAGCCACTCCTGGAAAATCGCGGTCAATAATTCATTGTTGGCGAGTTGGGGGTCGTCTTGGAATTCAGGGAGGGCAACGACCCAATTATAAATCATGCCCAGGGTCACGGTGCTCAAATCCACATCAGGATACATCTCCATCAGCCGCCGCGCCACGGCGTAAGATGCGTCCCAATACAAGGCTTCGGCACTCATTCCTCAAAAACTGCCTCTGCCGGGAATTCAAGTCCGGCCAGGACTTCTGACTGCACCTTCTCCTCGCGCCCATACCGACCCAGCAGGCGATATTGACCGTTCCGCAACACGTAAACTTCGATCAATTCGGCGTCGGGATGAACCAGCCAATACTCGCGGACGCCGAAGAGGGCGTAATTGGCGAACTTTTCCTGGCGGTCAATCCGCTTTGAGCTTTCGGACAAGATCTCAACAACGAGGTCCGGCGGGCCTTGCACCTCGCCCTCGCCAATCCGGGCCTGGTTCTCGACCGAGACGAACAGGATGTCCGGCTGATAAACCAGGTCGTCGGACAAATGCACATCATAGGGCGCATAAAAGATTTCGCCGCGCTTATGCTGAGTGACGAATGGATAGAGCTGCGCAAACAAGCGACGGGAGATACGCTGATGCGTGGTGTTCGCGCCAGTCATTTCTTCCCTCAACTCCCCATAGACCAACTCGCACTTGGTCATGCGCTCGGGCAGTGCCCGATATTCGGCATACGTCATCCGTCGCGTTTGCGTAGGCGTCGTCATCTCCGCCATGCTTATCCTCAAGTCCGGCCCGACGCCGGCTGCATCAGCAACCGGGAGCAAATTTGTACCGCGTTTCTCAAGCGCGGAAATTATACTCAAATTGCTGAGAGTTATTTGTCGGATGATTTCAACAAACGGAACGGACGGGGAGAAGTTGGAACAAAAGGTGTATTTCAGAGTCAGCTCACCCAATCCAGAAAACGATACCACTTCTCCGCGAGGGGCAGGAACCAGGGGCGGCCGTCGTACAGGCCAAGCGGCGCGCCGGGGAAGGCAATCTCGGCAAAGGGGTTGTCCACTTTGAGACCGCAGATAGTCTCCGCCATCCGCGTGCCGAGGTAGGTGGCCAGCGCCACGCCATGGCCGGCATAGCCGAGCGCGAAGTACAGCCCCTGATGCCGACCGGCGTGCGGCATCAGGT
Organism: Anaerolineales bacterium; assembly: GCA_033577755.1. GTDB lineage: Bacteria > Chloroflexota > Anaerolineae > Anaerolineales > UBA6663 > JANWXR01. Next base: position 1,100 of record JAVQXV010000046.1, on the reverse strand, counting down.
CAAAGGCGAAGTCGAGCGTGCCGCCCCAGGCGTACTCCACGCGCGCCTCGCGCAACTGCGGGAAGACGGCGACCATGTCGCGCCGCAGAATGGCCGCGCTCTCGCGCACCGTGTCGGGCGTTTCCGGCGCAAAGGCCGCACGCCCACCGAACAGCAGCCGCCGGTCGGCGGAGAGGCGGAAGTAGTGCAGAAAGTTTTTCGAGTCGAAGACCACGCGCTGCTGCGGCAGCAGCCGGCCGGCCAGAGATTCGGGCAATGGCTCGGTGGCGATGATGTACGAGCCGATGGGCACGACCCGGCGTTGCAAGGCCGGCGTAGCCCGGCCCGTGAGGCCGCCGGTGGCGATCAAAACCTGATCCGCTTCGATTACGCCGCGCGCCGTGACAAGGCGAAAGCGCGCCCTGGCCTGCCGCTCGATGCCCGTGACGGGCGCACGCTCGAACAGCTTTGCCCCGGCAGCCTGCGCTGCCCGCCCCAGCCCGGCCACGTACTGCGCCGGGTTCACGCCGGCGCTGGCCTCGTCCACCAAGCCGCCGTGGTAAACGTCGGAGCCGATCTCGTTGTGCAGGTCACGCGCCTCCACCAGCCGGGTCACATGATTGAACTCCCGCGCCAGCAGTTCGGCGGTGCGCCGGAAGTGCTCGAAGTGGGCCGGCTTACAGGCCACCTCCAGATGGCCGCGCCGCGCAAAGCCGCAGGCGATGTTTTCGTCGCGCACAATCTGCTCGACGCAATCTATGGCCGAGAGCGAAGCGGCGAACAGGCGACGTGCCAGGTCGCGGCCATAACGTGCGAACAGCGTCTCTATGCCAAGCTTTAGGCCGGTGAGCACTTGGCCGCCGTTGCGCGAGCTGGCCCCCCAGCCGATGGTGTGTGTCTCCAGTACCGCCACCCGCGCGCCGTGCCGCGCCAGCCAGAGCGCCGCCGCCAGGCCGGTGTAGCCGCCGCCGACGACGGCCACATCCCAGCGACCGCCAGGCGGCTCAGCCTCGCCTGTCGGAAATTCCGCTGTCGTCCACCAAAAGACTTTTTCCTGAAGCATATTTGAGTGCCCTGAAAAAACAAGGATTTTAGCCGGCGAAATGAAGGCAGAGCGAAGG
>JAVQXV010000355.1:0-2131 GCA_033577755.1 Anaerolineales bacterium | reverse complement strand
GCGCCAGGATCTGAATGACGCGCTCGATCTCCATCTCGCGCCCGATGACCGGGTCGAGCTTATTCTCTTCGGCCAGCGCCGTCAGGTCGGTCGCCAACTGGTCTACCAGCGGTGTTTTAACTCTTTCTTTCTTCCGAATATCGCCTTGGGCAGCGACGGGTTGGCGTTGGAATTGTGACTGGGAGGGATTTTCCTGCAGGACGCGGCGCGTTTGGCGGCGGATTTGCTCGGCGGAGATGCCTAGCTTCTTGAGCACATCTACAGCCACGCCTTCGTTCTGGCGCACCAGGCCCAGCAGCAAGTGCTCGGTGCTGATGTAGTGGTGGTTCATGCGGCGGGCTTCGTCAATCGCCAGCTCCAGCACGCGCTTGGTGCCGGGGGAGAGATCAATCTTGGTCAGGCCGGAGGTCTTGTTGGCGCCGGTCAGCCGCTCGACCATCTCCTGCACGCGACGGGCCTCCAGCCCAAGCTCACGCAACACACGGCCCGCCACACCGCCTTCTTCCTTAATCAGTCCAAGCAATAGATGCTCGGTGCCGATATAACTGTGCCTCATTCGCTCGGCCTCTTCCTGAGCGAGACTGAGCACGCGCCGTGCCCGCTGGGTAAAGCGTTGCAATTTGTCTGACACGGTGACTCCTCTCCGAATCCTACTTACTCGGCCGGCTAGCCGTACGACGTTATTCTATCAAAAATCGTTCATCCGTGAGACAGCCTATTCAGGGGAGGCAGGTGAGGAAAGGCCGGGAAAAAGGCGCGTCTGTTATGCACGGGTTAGCTCTGGTGACACAGGGGAAAAAGACCGGCTTGGGTCGAGAGGCAGGCTGATGGAGTTAGAGTTCGCCTTCGTCGCTGCCCATCACCACCTCATCCAGGTCAGGCACAGTGGCGGCGATGGAGGCCCAGTCGGTGTCAGCGTACTCAGGGGAGGCAGCACGCTTCAGGCTTAGGCCAATGCGGCGCTTCTCCGGGTCAATCTTGAGCACGCGCAGCGTCACCTGCTGACCTTCACTAACCACATGTTTGGGATGCTCCACGTGGCCCTCGGCCAACTCGGAGACGTGGATCAGGCCTTCGACGTCGTCCTCGCCTTCAATTCGGGCAAAGGCACCGAATTTGGTGAGCTTGGTAATGGTGGCCTGCAGCAGATTGCCAGGCTGATACTTGCGCTGGAGCAGCGTCCACGGGTCGGTCTCGCGACGCTTAATGCTCAGGCCAATGCGCTTCTTGACCGGGTCAACGCTCAACACCTCTACCTCGACCTCCTGCCCGACCTGCAGAACTTCCTTGGGGTGGTTGATGCGCTTCCATGAAATTTCGGAAAGGTGCACCAGGCCGTCGGCCCCGCCGATGTCCACGAAGGCGCCGAAGTCGGCCAGGCTGATGACGTGACCGGTGCGTATATCGCCGGGCTTGATTTCCGCCAGCAGTTTCTCCTTCTGCATCTCACGCGCTTCCTTGCTGGCCGCGCGCTCGGAGAGGATCAGCCGGTTGCGGTTGCGGTCCACCTCGATCACCTTGACCTGCACCGGCTCGCCGATCATCTTGCCCCACTTCTGTTCTGGAGCCTCGATACCTTCAGTGCGGCGGCGGCGCTGGGCGCTCACCTGCGAGGCAGGGATAAAGCCGCGCACGTTGCCGATTTTGACGATGATGCCGCCTTTGTTGTAACCGGCAATGGTGCTGGAGTAGACTTCCTGCGTCTGAAGGAGGCGCTCGGCGGTTTGCCAATCCTTTTCCTCGCGGGCACGCACGTAAGAGAGGACGGGGTTGCCGTTGCGGTCTTCGGGGTCGAGGACATACACGGGGATTACCTGGCCGACGGCAAAGGATTTGCGCGTCGGCTGGTCAATGGCCTCAAGTTCCTTGCCGGAGATGATGCCCTCGGACTTGGCGCCGACATCCACCAGAATTTCGCTGGGTGTGATGCGTGCAATGATTCCATCACGAACTTCCCCTCGGCTGAGCATGTTCATGCCGCTCGCGCCCTCATCGAGCAGCTTTTTCATCGGGTGATCGGCGGCGCTTCCTCCCACGTTCTGGTCGGATGACATCATGTTCAATTCATTACTCCAAATGAAGATGCTGCCGATTATAAGACCGAATTCGCGGATTAGCAACGGTTTGGAAC
>JAVQXV010000045.1:0-19121 GCA_033577755.1 Anaerolineales bacterium | reverse complement strand
GAGCCGGGCAGGATGGCCGAGGCCAGGTTGCCCATGGTGTTCTCGGCCCAGCCTGCAAAACCGGCGGCGACATCCCCGACGGAAGACTTGCCGCCCGCCGCCGGCCCCGGCGCGCCGAGCAAGGGCTTTGCCATGCCGGTCCCCGTCCCACCGCCGGTGACGACGGGCCGCGTCCAGATGGGGCGATACGGCATCCCCGGCGCGTCGAGCACGGTGGGGAAGTTGCGGTCCATCAAAATCCATTCGAGGTTGCGGTCAATGGCCTGCTCGCGCATCTTCACATCGCCGAGCGATTGTGCTTCGGCGATCGCGCGACTAACGATGCGGCGGTAGTAATCTTGCGTGTCCGAGAGGTCGAAACCCTTCATGCGCGCAGCCACGCCGTCCAGCAGGCGCTTCATCGCCTTGCCGAAGTCGAGCTTCTCGACGACGGCGAGGAGGGGCGCGTTTTCAATCACGTCGAGGAATGCGTGCTCGTACTCATGCAGGACGATGCCTTTCTTTTGAGCGACGGCGAGGCGGTGTTGGGTGCGTTTGTTTTTGTCCGGCGCGCGGTACTCGTCGGCAAGGCGGACGGTGAGCGGCGTGTCCTTCACCTGAACCAGCACGCCCTTCTTGAGCAGGCCGAAGAGCACCAGGCCGAGCACGCGGCTGAGCGGCAGCTCGAGCAGCGCTGCGGCCTCCGGCGCGGTCAGACCGCGCTTGATGCCGCCGCCCTCCACTTGCGCGATGGCAGGCCGGTATTCGCGCTTACGGCGGTGCAGGAAGTATTCGTTGACAATTACCGCGCCCACCATCGCCGGTGCAAGGCAGAGCGTGGCGTAGCCGCTCGTCGCCATGAGGAAGGTCAGTCCGCCGGCCAGTAACACAAAGACAGAGAAGCCGGTGCCGCCCGAAAAGCGGAAGAACGCCAGTGCAAACAGGCTGATGACGAGCGCGCCGATCAGTATGCCGGCTTCGGGGTTGTCCTCCATCCACTTCACCGCCAGGTCGAGGACGTTCTGCCGGACGATGCCGGCGGTGATGCCGCGATTGGGGAACGAGGCGGCCACGCGGTACGGGCCGGTGAGGCGATGCTGAGGAACCTGCCAGACCACGACGGCGCGGTCGTTGAACAGAGCTTTGTCGGTGAAGGGACGGTCCTGCCAGAGCACCTCGTCCGGGTGGATGCCGGGCAGCATGTGAATGGCGATTTGCAGGTTGGTCGTGCCCTGCACGAATTGCTCACCGAACCACGTGGGCGTGATTTGCAGCGAGACGTAGCCGGGCCGTGTCACGTCTTCGTAGAGCAGGCGCGGCATGGTGAACTCGAAGCGCAGCGTGCCCGTAGCGCCGGGCTGGATGGCGAACTCGTCCAGATGCACTTCGACGCCGGGGGTCACGAATTCCGAGTCGCGGATGTCGCTGAGCGGGTTGCCGTCGAGCGAGGCCGTCATGTTGCGCCGGTCATAGCCGGAGTGCGGCATGCCGATGTCCACAATGTCTATCGGGTCGGCGAATTCGCTGTTGGTAAAGGTGATGTCATACTGGATGCGCACGTTGCCGTCCGCTTGGACGAACAGCTGCATCTTCAGTTCGGGCACGGAGAAGAAATAGGTCTGCGCCAGAGCGCTGTTCGCCGGCGCGGCGATGAGCGCCAGAGCAATGCCGGTCAGTGCCAGCACACGCCACAGGTGAGCAAGAGTCTGAGACTTGAACATCGTCAATCTCCTTCCGCCCAGCCGGCCGGCTCACGCGGGCAATCGGCGGCGCAGATCGCCAGTCCGGGGCACACGTCGCAGTGCGTCGGCGCAAGCGTGCGTTCGCGGTAGCGGCGGAACTCGGCGTGGTTCCAGATGGCCTCCCAGGAATCGGTGAGCAGGTTGCCGGCGCTGCGTGCAGGGCCGCGCGGCGGGATGACGCGCCCGTCCGGCTCGACGCGCACCGAGACGTCGCCTGCGCAGCGCGGGCCGAGGCGGGCCTGCGCCGCCAGCGTGAGCGCCGGATTGCGGCGCACCGGCGGCTGCCAGATATAGCGCACGTTGTTGGCGTTCGCGGCATCTTCCACGCGCGCGGCAGCTTGCGGTAGAGCATTTGCGCCGAGAGCGCCGTCTGCCGTTTCCTTAATCTCGGCCAGCGCGAAGAACGCCGCGTTGGTCACGCCGAGCGCACTCAGCGCAGCCAGGGTCTCATCCAGCTCGTGCACGTTCGCTTCGACCAGCGGCACCTCGGCTACTGGGCAGACCTCCAGCTCCAGCGCGCGCCGAAACACATCCTGCGCCGCCGCATGGTCGCCGCCGCCGAACAGCGGGTCGTGCAGGTCGGGCCGGGCGGCAGCGTAGAAGATGTTGAGATGGTCTACGCCGGCCTGTGCCAGGTCGTTCAGCAGCAGGCCGAGGCGCAGATCGGTGGCGCGGCCCCGCACGCCGCAAATTAGGCCGGTGTCCTCGGCGCGCTCCACCGCGCGCACCAGGTGCTCCGGGTTTGGACTCTCCGGCGCGATGACGGTGAGATGCGGGATGCCGACCTCCCACAGCCGCGCGATGAGGGGCTTCATTTGTTCGGGTGAGGCCAGCGGCACGTCCGCGTTCAGCGGCGCGATGAGTTCGGCAAGGCCGGGCGAGAAGGCGGCGTCCTCTAGGTTGAGGATGGGGTAGTTGTCGCCGGGCGCGGCCAGGTTATCGAGGATGGCTTTGACGCGGGCGATGTCGTTGCGCAGGGCCGCCGGTGTTGCGCCACGAAAGGACCGGCCGGCACGCCTGAGCACCTCGGCCTCCGGCTCGCCGCTGAGCAGCGCGCGCGCGATGAAGACGCCACTGGGCGAGAGCCGCGCGGCCAGGCTGGCGTTGGCGAGCAGCAGCCCGCTGCCGTCGCGCTCGACGCGCAGGTGAAATCGCGTCACCGCGCCATCGGCCTCGCGCATGAAGTGGTGCAGGCCCGGCGGCGCAAGCGGAACGGATGGCAACGGGCGAAAGGAGAACAAGCGCTGAAGAAGAGTCGGAGAAGACATGGTCGTCAAAGGACAGGAGAGAAAGGAAATGAAGGAAAGGAGGGAAAGGTTTTCCTTCCTTTCCCTCCTCTTCTCTCACTTTCCCTCTACAGCTATCTCTTCCAGAAAAACAACCGGCGCCATCCTGCCGCTCGCACGGACGTCGGTGCGGGTGAGGCTGGCGACCGGGATGAAGCCGGCGCTTACGGATGTGGTGGGCGTGGTGCGCGTGCAGCCGGCGCATCCGGCGGCGACGCGATTCCCGTCGCGGGCCTCGCGTTCGATGCGGCAACCGCCGCCGCACAGCGGCAGGTCGGGGCACTCCCAGCACTTGGGCGGCAGGCCGGAACCGCGCGGGTCATCCTCCCGGTCGCGGAAGCTGCGGAAGAGGGCACTCTGCCAGATTTTCTCCCACGGGTCGCGCAGCAAGTTGCCGGCGGCCACGTAGAACGACTGGCAGGGCAGCACGTCGCCGTTCGGCTCGATGCATATTGAGTACTCGCCGGCGTTGCAGCGCTTGGCGCCGATCTCCAGCTCCACCGGCGAGAGGCGGCAATACTCGGTGGGTGTGTACCAGAGGAAGCGCATCCCGCGCGCAGCGGCATGGTCGCGCACGCGGATGAGCAGCGGCGCAAGTTCATCTTCGGGGATGGCGTTCGGGTCACTGAAGCCGCCGCCGGAGTAAATCATGCCGTTCATGGCAAAGGTGCGGATGCCGAGGGCGTAGAGGAAGTCAATATGCGCCTCGACGTGCGCGGCATTGCAGCGCATCAGGGTGGTGTTGGTGATGGTGTGTAGGCCGCCGGCCAGCGCGTTCTCGATGCCCTTCACCGTTTGATGGAAGGAGGCTGCGCCCATCATCGCGTTATGCAATTCGGGGATGTGCGAGCCGAGGGTGATTTGCACGTGGCTCAGTCCGGCCTCGCGCAGCGTGCGCACGTAGGGAGCGTGTGCCAGCCGGCGCCCATTCGTGTTTAGGCCGCAGATGTGACCGAGGGTGTCGGCGTAGTGGATTAGCTCCGGCAGGTCGGGATGCAGCGTGGCCTCGCCGCCGGTGAAGATGAGGTGCGGCACGCCGACGCGGTGCAGCACATCAATCACGCGCTTCCAGTCGGCGGCGGGCAGCGAGGGCATGCCCAGCCGGTCTGGCTCGTTGTAGCAGTGCGGACACTGATTGTTGCAGCCATAGGTCAGCGCCAGGTCGGCCTTGAAGGGCGCGCTCACCGGCGTGCTGAACAAGTCCGCGCGCTGCAGGCCGGCAATGGCGCAGGTGGGGCAGCCACTGCCGGGGTTGCGGAAGCGTTCCACCATCGCCGTGATCGAGCCGATTTCGGCCTCGAGCTGCGCGCGCGGTGCGCCGCGATAGCGCGCCTGCATCACGGCGTAGGTTTGCTCCGCTGGATAGCCTTCAAGATTCAGATACGCAATCTGCGCGGCGGTGGGGTTGAGGTGGATGACCTCGGTCACGTCCACGAACAGCACGCCGCTGCCGTCGGCCTCGATGCGCAGGTGCAGGCGCACGTGACCGCCGGGCGGCGTAAAGCGGTAGGTGTACAGGCCGGGCGCGGGCGGCCCCGGCGGCGCAAGCAGCGCAAAGAATGCGCTTACATCGCGTCGAACTCCAGACCAAACTTTTTCAATTAGCGGATTGCCGGCGAAAGCCATAGGGCACTGTTACGACCGCAGACTACTGACCGCCGACCGCTGCGATCTGCCATCCGCGATCGGCCATCATTCGTCCGCCGTCGTCTCACCACTTCGGGGCTTCTTCGAGTTGATAGGCCGTGCCGCAGAATTCGCAGTGGATGAACACGGCCCCGGCTTTGATGTTGATGGATTTCTCGGTGAGCCGCCCGCCGCAGTTCTTGCAGGTCAGGTTCTCCAGTTTCACGTCGCCGCTCAGGTCAATCTTTTGCTGGACGGTGGTCTGCACAATCTGGGGCCGGGCGCGGGTGAGGTAGACGAGCACGGCGGCACCGGCAAACAGCAGCACGCCGACGACGAGGCGCAGCACTTCGCCCTGCGAGCCGACGACGAAGACCAGACCGAAGAACCCGAGCGCGGCGGCGAGGAGATAAATTAGAAGTTGCATGGGGCGACCCTCCGGCCGAAGTTGAAGGAGTCCGGTAAATGTTCGGTCGTGTTAGAAAGTAGATGCAGCGGATACGAATCCGGTGTGCCGCATCAGGATAATGATATTTGCTTGAGCGAATTCCCGGTCACCTAAGACGGGCATTAGTGTGCACGCAAAGGTTGTCAGGGAACGTGCCGCCCCTTCGACTGCCGCTTCGCTTCGCTCAGCATCCGCTCAGGGTGCGGCTGACATGTTTTGCGTGCACACGGGCATTATACATGCCTTGCCACAGCTCAAGCCGGAAACTGCTTTAGAACTTTGCACGCTCTTCGTGTAACTTCGTGCCCTTCGTGGATTCCTTCGGTTGCAGCAGGAGGCCGCGTTAGGCTTTCAACCGCGCATTTCCGGGATCGCACAGCGGCTCCTTCACCACCGTAGCCGGGAAGCGCTCGCCGAAGAAGTAAATCTCCGGCTGCACGCCTTTCGCCGTGTGCTCGACAGGCTATTTATCTGCTTCCGGCTTCCACGTGGAGTAGGGATATTGCGAGAGGTAGAAATTAGTGTACCGCACGTCGGACGAAACCTCCGGACCGATCCAATCCGGTGTATTCAGCAGCTGCGCTTCGCTCTCCAATTCAATCTCGGCCAATACCAAAGGTGCGTTCGCGCCGCCGAACTCGTCCACCTCCCAGGTTAGCCCGGCACAAGGGACGCGGTAGCGCGTTTTCTCGATGATCGGCTGCAGGCACAGCGTCTCCAACATTTGCTCGGCGTCGGCCAGCGGAATCTCGTACTCGAACTCGGCGCGGCTCAAACCGGCATGCAGGCCTTTGATGGTCAGGTAAGCGCGCTCGCCGGCGACGCGCACCCGCACGGTGACACTTGAGTCTGTCGGCAGATAGCCCTGACGATAGCGTACGCCGGGCGCAGCCTGCCCGATACTTGTGCGCCAGCCGTTACCGTTCACCAAAAACTTGCGTTCGATCTCGATTCCCATTTTGCTATGCTCATCGGCCGAGCGACCGGTCGTGGGGATTGAAGCCAAAACTAAACATTGCCGGCTTGAGCTTGATGCCAACTTCATTATAATGCGGCAACCGCTACAAGGTTGCCCAATGTCCAGGTCTCATTTACCGGAACGTCTGGTGATTGTGGATATTGACGGGCTGCGCCGCGAGGTATTCCTGCAGGCGCTGGCCGACGGCAAGGCACCGGCGCTCGCCCACCTACTGGGCGGCCCTGACGCGCAGCGCGGCATCCACTTCGAGGCCGTCAGCAACGCCCCGTCCATCACCTTCCCTTGTCAGGCCTCGCTCTTCACCGGCGCGCACCCTGAACAGCACGGGCTGATGGGCAATCAGTTCTTTGACCGATTCGGCAAGCGGAGCGGCGGCCGGCCCCGCTTCTACGCCTTCGACATCGGCGATACGCTGGCCGTGGATGATGCTATTGCCGTGTACTTCGGCGAGGCCGGCCTGGCGAACGAGTTGCTGGCGCCGAAGGTAACCACACTCTACGAGCGCGCGGCCCAACGCGGACTGACCTCGGTGGTAGCGCACAACATGATTGCGCGCGGGGCCACCCACTGGCTGCGCCCTAATCTATTGGACATCGCTCGCTTCACCAAAATCGGCGGGCTGATCGGCCTGGCGGCCGAACAATTCGACGGACAGATGGTCGCCGCGCTGATTGCCCACCTCGAAAGCGGAGCACGGCCTGACGTGCTTACGGCGTATTTCATGGGCCTTGACCATCATTCGCACCGCGAGGGGCCGGCTTCGCAATACGACTATCTCACGCGCGTATTGGATGCACAAGTCGCCCACCTGACGGAAGCGTTGGCCCGTCATCGCCTGCTCGACAACACACTGTTTGCCATCGTCTCCGACCATGGCCAGTTCGCCGTCATCCCCGACGCCATGCACTCGCTGCGTTTGAGCTTCCCCTTCGACCGCGAACTGGGCCACGTCTTCGACGCTCTTGGCCTGGATGTGCACGACCTGCCCGGCGAAGACCCGAACGTGGACGCAGTCGTTGCCTGCAACGGCGGTCTGGCGCATGTGTACCTACACCACCGCACCGGCGCCTGGGCGGATGCACCGCGCTTCGCCGAGGATGTGCTGCCGGTAGGCCGGGCGTTCTGGGAGGCGACGCTGACCGGGAAATATGCGCCGACCCTGCGTGACTCGCTGGCAATGATTCTGGTGCGCAACGTCGAGCGGGATGGTTGGGACGCCGATTACTCCGCACTCACGCCGGAAGGCGAACTGCTCCCAATCCCTGACTATCTGCGCGCTCATCCCGAAATCGCAACGGTGGACGCCGTCAATCGGCTGCGACATCTGGCCTCGCCGGTCAGCGGCGACCTGGTGCTGCTCTCGAACTATGCCGGCGGCTACTACTTCGGCGCACCGGCTAGAGGCGTCCACGGCGGTTTGCACCCGGACGATTCGGAGTGTGTGCTCTCACTCGGCTGGCCGGACGGTGCGCCGGCGCAGGTGGCTGCGCTGCGCCTGGCGGCAGAACATGCTGTGATGGAGCGCTGTCGTGCCGAAGGCAATCGCCGCCCCGGCATAGTTGATTTGATGACGGCGCTCTGTGCGGTGATGGGGTGGTAAGCGGCGACCCGCGCAGACCGCCGAAGGGGCCATCCGTTTCATCCCCCCATTCGTTTGTTTATCCCTCGTGTGCACGCACAGGTTGTCAGGGAACGTGCCGCCCCTTCGCCCTTCGGCGGGCTTCGCTCGGCGAAGCCACGCTCAGGATGGCCTGCGCGGCGGGCATCCTGAGCGGACGCTGAGCGAAGCCGAAGGGTCAGGGTGCGGCGGACAGGTTTTGCGTGCACACTATCCCTCGTCAACCGTTTGACGGGACTTCCGTTTCCGTTAAACTTTTGCCCACTCCAGGCGAGGCTAGCCATGACCATCCTCACTCCTGCCGAGGAACGCGGCCTGATCGGCACGACGCTCGATGCGCAGTTGCGGCGCGCCTTTCTGCGACTCTCGCCCGGCGAGGTAGCCGAACTGGTGGAGCGGATGCGCGACGAAGCCCTGCGCCGCCGGCTGGTGTACATGCGCGAAGGCCAGGCCGAGGTCATCCCCATCATGATGCGGCCTACCGGCGTCCTGCCCGATCAGCTCGGCTACATGCACTTCGTCGCCCTCACCCTGATCAATGCCCTCAAGCGCCTGCCCGATCTTTACCTCCAGGACTTCGCTGTGCGCCGGGTGACGCCGCTCACCCCGCCTGAAGAAAAATGGTTGTGGGACAACTGGGGGCCAGACCATCGCGAGAACAACCCCGTCTTTGGCCGGCTAGACGCCGTAGTGGATCTGACCGGCCCGATGTGGAAGGACTCGCTGCTGTTCATGGAGCCGAACCTCTCCGGCGTGGGTGGCATTCACCTCATCCCGGCCTGTGAGCAGATGCTGGCTGAAGTGGTGATGCCGCTGCTGAATCGTTACGAGCCGCATCTGCGACTCGAGCCGGCGCAAGACCTGCGCGAGCTATTCATGCGTGAAGTCCTCGACCACCTCGAAGCCATTGGCCGGTCCTACGGAAACATCGCCTTCGTCGAGCCGAAATACAGCGGCGACGGCCCGGTGGAGCAGGAAGCGCTCGTCGAGTATTATCGGTTGGAACATGACCTGACCATCATGCACACCGACCCGAGCGAGCTATACGAGCTTGATGGTGAAGTGTTGTGCAACGGGCGGCGCGTGGACGTGATTTATCGCGATTACGAGGTGCGTGACCTGTTGTACGAAGAAGAGCAAGGTCTAGACATCAAACCGATGCGCTTGCTATTTCGCGGCAACCGCGTCATCTCTTCGCTGGCCGGCGAGTTCGACCATAAAAGCTGCTGGGAGCTGCTCACCGACCCGCAGTTCACGCAAAAGTACTTCAGCGCCGACGAGCGCCAGGTGTTCCGCCGCCATGTGCTCTGGACGCGCGTGCTGCGCGACCGGCGCACCACCCTGCCCGACGGCGAAACGGTTGACCTGCTGGAGTACGTACGTCGCGAGCACGACCTGCACGTCCTCAAGCCCAACCGCTCTTACGGCGGTGACCGTGTCATCATCGGCCATGCCGTGACGCAGGGCGAGTGGGAGGCGGCTATCCAGGAGGCGGTGGTCAGCGCCGAGAAGAACGAAGAGGACTGGGTGGTACAGCGCGTGGCCCGCATCCCCGTCTATGAGTTCCCGGTCTTGGCCGCCGATGGCCGGGTGAGCCTCGAACCGTTCTACACCGTGTTCGGGTTGGCGCCGACCAAGTACGGCCTTGCGCTGTTGGGCCGCGCTTCACAAAAGATGGTGGTGAACGTTGCCCAGCGCGGTGGCATGTGCGGCGCACTGGTAGGCCGCTCCGGCCTAAAGCTAAGCGGGCCGGGCGCGCCGCAGCCGGCCTGAATACCTGAATTCTATGGCAAAGAAGGAAGCCGGCCCGTCCGGGCCGAGGCAGATCCGCCACCTGCTGGAGCGCGTGCTAGCTCTTTCAGAGGCGGATGAGACCGAAGCCGTCTTCTCCGTCAGTGACGAAGCGCTTACCCGCTTTTCCCACAACGTCATCCATCAGAACGTAGCTGAGCGCGACGCGACGCTCGAAGTGCGCGCCGTGCTGGGGCGACGGGTGGGCACAGCGACGACCAATGACTTGAGCGACGCCGGGCTGGAGCGCGCCGTGCGCACCGCCTGCGAACTGGCACACCACCTCCCGGAGAACCCGGACTGGCCCGGCCTGCCGGAGCCGCAGACCTACCCCGCGGTGCCGACCGCCTATGACGAGCGCGTGGCCTCCCTGTGCGCCGACCCCTTAGCGCGAGCGCGCACCGTGGCCGAACTGAGCGCCGCCGCGCGGTCTGCCGGACTGCTGGCCTCCGGCTCGTACAGCGCCACGCGCTCCGAGTACGCGTTGATGAATTCCAAAGGTCTGTTCGCCTACGCGCCCAGCACGCAGGTGGACTTCACCTTCGTCGTCGAGCAGGAGCAGCCGCGCGCCTCGGCGTACGCGCATGCCAGTGGCTGGCGGCTGGAGCAGATTGATTTCGACGCGCTCCGGCGCCAGGCTCTGGCGCAGGCCCGCACTAAACGCGCTGCGCGCACCCTCCCGCCGGGCGAGTACCCGGTGGTGCTAGAGCCTTACGCTGTGCTCGTCCTGCTCGAAGCGATGGTCGAGGACGGCATGGGCGCGCTGGCCGTGCAGGAGGAACGCAGCTGGATGCACGGGCGCTTCGGCGAGCTGTGTCTCTCGCCGCTCATCTCCATCACCGACGATGCCTTCGACCCGGACGGCTTCCCGCGCGCCTTCGATTGCGAGGGCATGCCCAAGCAGCGCGTCCGCATCGTGCAGAACGGCGTGCCGCTCTCGCCGGTGTACGACCGCCTGACCGCCGCCAATGAGCCGGGCAAGACCTCCACCGGCCACGCCCAGCCTTACGATGACGAGGACTGGGACGGCCCCGCGCCGGAGAATCTCGTTATCGCGCCGGGCACGCATTCGGTAGAGGAGATGATTGCCGGAGTCGAGCGCGGTTTGTACATCAACCGCTTCTGGTACGTGCGTCAGACTTCCAGCCACAACGCTGCCGCCACCGGAACCACGCGCGACGCCGTCTGGTGGATCGAGCGCGGTGAGCTGGCCTATCCGGTGCACAACCTGCGCTTTGATCAGGAGCTGGTGACCGCGCTGCGGGGCACACGCGCCGTAGGACACGAGCTGCGTACCCTCTCCGGCTTCTACGGCCTGCATCGCGTCCCGGCGCTCTCGCTCGAAGGCTTCCGCTTCATCGCCAACTCAAACGGTGACCGTGACGCCTGACGCGCCGTGTACCACGCAATATGCGATACGCACTACTTCATTCGTCGAGGTACGTCTGTGACTCATGATGCCTGAGCATGGCTTCGCTTCGCAAAGCCCGCCGAAGGGCGAAGGGGCGGCACGTTCCCTGACAACCTGTGCGTACACACGGCTGAGGTGAGCTGTTGACGTGTCTTCACCTCCGGCATATAATTCCCGCGCGTTGCCCCGGAGCCAACCGCCGGGGCGCGTTTGTGTCCATGCTCGCAAGTACGAGTCGCACAAGGGCTTTGGAACGCGGCGAAGTCAAGGAGCAAATTATGAAGTATGCAATCGTGCAGAGCGGCGGTAACCAGTACCGCTGCGAAGAAGGCGCCACGCTGAACGTGCAGCGTTTGAGCGCCGAGGCCGGCAGCAGCTATACCTTCAAAGAAGTGCTGCTGATTGCCGATGGCGAGGCCGTCACCATAGGCACGCCGCACATTGCCGGCGCGCAGGTCACCGGCACCGTGCTCGGCGAGGTCAAGGGCGAGAAGACGTACTCCTTCCGCTACAAACCCAAGGAGCGCCAGCGCCGCCGCCGCGGCCATCGGCAGATTTACACGCAAGTGAAGATTGAGAAAATCGAAGGCTAGAGGTTATCGCACATGGCTCATAAGAAAGGCGGCGGTTCCAGCCGCAACGGTCGCGACAGCAATGCCCAACGCTTGGGCGTCAAGAAGTTCGGTGGCGAGATGGTGCGCTCCGGCAACATCTTGGTGCGCCAGCGCGGCACCAAGATCAAGCCCGGCCTGAACGTCATGGTCGGCGGCGACGACACGCTCTTTGCTGTGGCCGACGGCATCGTCAGGTACGATACCCTGCCCAACGGCCAGAAGAAAGTCAGCGTGCTGCCGGTGATAAAGAGTGGAGATTAGAGACTGAAGATTGGAGACTTAATCTCAGATCCCCCATCTCCAACCTTGCCGGGGCCGGAGGCCGATATGAAAGAAAAGATTCATCCGAAGTACTTTGCAAACGCCACGGTGATTTGCTCATGCGGCAACACCTGGACGACCGGCTCGACGCGCGAAGTGATTCACACCGACGTCTGCTCGAAGTGCCACCCGTTCTTCACGGGCGAGCAACGCATCGTGGACACCGAAGGTCAGGTGGACCGCTTCTACAAGAAGCTGGAGGCGCGCACGCGGTATCAGGCAGAGAAGCAGGCGCGTGAGGCTGCCCGGCAACAGATGGAGCAAAGCATTGCCGGTCTGGGACTGGATGAGCGCGTCACCGCGCTACTCACCGGCGCAGGCCTGAACACTGTGGCCGAGCTGGCGGAACGCGTCAAGTCCGGCGACGAAAACATGCTGACGATTGAAGGTCTGGGCCGTAAGAACCTGATTGACATCAAGAAGCGCCTACGCGCGCGTGGCCTGCTCAAAGAAGAGCAGGCAGAAGCGCCGGCGGCGTAATCACCCCTACTCTAAGCTCTTCTCTCGACAAAGGGCAGATGTCATTCGGACATCTGCCCCAGACTCCACTGCAAGTCAGGTTGAAAGTTGCGGGTTGCACTCACTTCCGGGTGAGGGGTAAATACATACTCAATGCAGGTTGTCAGCAGAATAGCCCATACTCATCTGCAACCCTTTGTATCCCAACCAACCTTGTCGTTGCAGGAGAAACTTCATGCGTATCGCTCTGGCAAACGACTCCGCTAACGAACTAACCGCAGCCTTGCTGGCCGAGCTGCGCAAGCGCGGCCATGAGGTGCTGCACTTCGGCCCGCGCCGCCCCGACGAGCCGGAGGCTGATTGGCCGGTGGTCTGCGCTCAGGCGGCGGAGGCTGTGGCCAACGGCGTGGCGGATGAGGGCATCGTCTGCTGTTGGACGGGCACCGGCGCAAGCATCGCTGCCAACAAGGTGCCGGGCATCCGCGCCGCGCTGGTCCACGATGCCGAGACGGCTCGGGGCGCGCGCATCTGGAACCACGCCAATGTCCTCGCCCTCAGCCTGCGCGCCACCTCCGTCCCGCTGATGCGCGAAATCCTCGATGCCTGGTTCAACACCCCCACCCAAACAGGTGAAGCCCAATCGGACTGGAATCGACAGCAAATCGAGCGCCTCCGGCAACTGGAACAGAAATACAAAGGTTGAGCAGGTCCGTTTTGGTGACGTTCGGCACTGACCGCGCCCACTAAAGTATGCTAGGTGAGAGAAGTTGCCGGTAGAAGCATTTCGTCGTTGACCCGGCTTGTGTGGGTCTGCTATCATCGCAGCGGTTGAGCCATGCGGCCAGGGTTACAACTCAAAGCACGCTTGCGGGAGTGGCTCCGCTGGCTGATCCCCGGCATGGGCGTCAAGCGCTGGTTTGGACTGCAGCTGCTGGGGACGACACTGGTTGGCCTGGGGCTGGCGTACCTGCTCATAGACTTCTACCGCGACGTGGCGATGCCGTGGTTGCCCGGCGTATTGACGTTACAGTTCCTGCCGAGAGCAATGCGCGGTCTGCTCCTCGGTGGGCTAGGGCTGGCGCTTACGCTGCTCGCCATCGCGCAGATCAACCGCAACGTCCTGGCGCCGTTCGTCCGGCCCGGGCAAAGCGTGGCGCAGGCGGTGAGCGAACATCGGCGGCGCGGGCGCGGTCCGAAAATCGTCGCCATCGGCGGAGGCACCGGCCTTTCAACGCTGCTGCGCGGGCTGAAAGCACACACCTCCAACCTGACGGCCATCGTTACCGTCGCCGACGATGGCGGCTCGTCCGGCAGGCTGCGCCAGACGCTCGGCGTGCTGCCGCCCGGCGACTTCCGCAACTGCATCGCCGCGCTGGCCGATGACGAAGCACTGACCACACAGCTGTTTCAATATCGCTTTGGCGGGCGGGAGGATGTCGGCGGGCACTCTTTCGGCAACCTGTTCATCACTGCTATGGCGGAGGTGGCGGGGAGTTTTGAAAAGGGCCTGCTCGAGTCGAGTAAGGTGCTCAACATTCGGGGCCGCGTGGTGCCCTCGACCCTGAGCGACGTGACGCTAATCGGCGAAGTGGTCGGCGAGGGTCAGGCGGTCGCTGTAGTGACGGGCGAATCCAAGATAACCGAGACGCGCGGACAAATCCGGCGGGTACGCCTGCAACCGGAGGACCCGCCGGCTTACCCCGGCGCGGTGCGCGCGTTGCTCGAAGCCGACCTGATCGTGCTGGGGCCGGGCAGCCTGTACACCAGTCTGCTCCCAAACCTGCTCGTGCCTGACCTGACCGCCGCCATCAAGGCCAGCCGCGCGCTCAAGGTGTACGTGTGCAACACCGCCACCCAGCCGGGCGAGACGGATGGCTACTCCGTGCTCGACCACGTTCGGGCAATCGAACGCCACACCGAACGGGGCCTGTTCCCGCTGGTACTGGCCAACGTCAACCAGCGCGGGACGCTGCTGCCGCACCTGAACTGGGTGACCGTGGATGCGCCGGCGAACGGCGCTCTTCAAGTAATCGCCGCCGACCTAGCCGACGCGGCCTATCCATGGCGGCATGACGCAACCAAGCTGGCGGCGGTACTGATAAGCCTATTAGAGACAACGGACTACGCAATACGCACTACGTAGCGTGACCTGCGTAACGCGTATTCCGTATTGCGTAGTCCGCGTTCCGTCACCACTCTAAGGAGAATACCTCATGACCGTCAAAGTTGGCATTAATGGCTTCGGCCGCATCGGGCGACTGGCATTCCGCACCATCAAGGCACGCCACGCCGACAAAATCGAAGTGGTCGCCGTAAATGATTTATTCGACGCGGCCACCAACGCCCACCTGCTCAAGTACGACTCGACCTATGGGGCATACCCGGGCACCGTTGAAGTCAAGGATGATACGCTCGTGGTGGACGGTAAGCCCGTCAAAGTCATCGCCGAGAAGGACCTTAACGCCATCAAGTGGGCGGAGATGGGCGTGGAGATCGTCATCGAGTCCACCGGCTTGTTCACCGACGCCACTAAGGCCGTTGGCCACATCAAAAACGGCGGCGCGAAGAAAGTCATCATCTCGGCACCGGCCAAGAACGAAGACATCACCATCGTGCTGGGCGTGAACAACGACAGGTATGACCCGGCCAAACACCATGTCATCTCCAACGCCTCCTGCACCACCAACGGCCTGGCGCCCGTCGCCAAGGTGCTTAACGATGTCTTCGGCATTGACCGGGGCTTGCTCACCACCGTCCACGCCTACACCAACTCGCAGCGCCTACAGGACATGGGCGCCAAAGACCTGCGCGACGCCCGCGCCGCCGCCGAGAACATCGTGCCGTCGGAGACCGGCGCAGCCAAGGCCGTCGGCCTGGTCATCCCCGAGCTGAAGGGCAAGTTCGGCGGCATGGCCTTCCGCGTGCCCACGGCGACCGTTTCAGTGGTGGACTTCACCGCCATCCTCAACAAGGAGGCCAGCAAGGACGACATTCGCAGTGCTATGCTGGAGTATGCCAGTGGCCCAATGCAGGGCATCCTCGGCGTCACCGACGAACCGTTGGTTTCTAGTGACCTGAAGGGCACCACCTTCTCGTCCGTCTATTCTTCGTTGGATACATTGGTGGTCGGCAACTTGGTCAAGGTCGTAGCCTGGTACGACAATGAGTGGGGCTACGCCTGCCGCCTGGCCGATGTGACGGCGATGGTGGCCTCCAAATTGTAGATTGCGGATTTTGGATTGCGGATTGGCGACTAACGCCGATAGCCAATCCGCAATCTAATCAAAAATCAGCAATGAACAAAAAGACCATCCGTGACATTGACGTCAAAAAGAAGAAGGTGCTGGTGCGCGTGGACTTCAACGTCCCTCTGAAGGACGGGAAGGTGACGGATGACACCCGCATTCGCGCCTCGCTGCCTACGATTCAATACTTGCTGGACAAAGGCGCGGCGGTGATTCTGGCCTCACATCTGGGGCGGCCCAAGGGCGGGCCGGACCCGAAGTATTCGCTTGCGCCCGCCGCCGCCCGCCTGAGCGAGCTGCTCGGCAGGCCCGTCAAGCTCGTGCCCGATTGCGTCGGCCCGGTGGCGGAGGAGGCTGCAGCCGTCATCACGCCGGGTGAGGTCGTCCTACTCGAAAACGTCCGCTTCCACCCGGAAGAAGAGAAGAACGACCCGACCTTTGCTAAGAAGCTCTCGGTGCTGGCCGACATCTACGTCAACGACGCCTTTGGCTCGGCGCATCGCGCGCACGCCTCCACCGAGGGCGTGGCCCATTACCTGCCCGCCGTGGCCGGCTTCCTTATGGAGAAGGAGATTGAGTACCTCGGCCAGGCAGTAGAGAACCCCAAGCATCCCTACATCGCCATCCTCGGCGGCGCAAAAATCTCGGACAAGATCGGCGTCATTGAGAACCTGCTACAGAAGGCCGATAAGTTGCTCATCGGCGGCGGCATGGCCAACACGTTCTTCAAAGCGCAGGGGCTGGAGGTAGGCGACTCGCTGGTAGAGGAGGCCGGCGTGGAGACGGCCCGAGCCTTGCTGGCGAAAGCGGGCGACAAGCTGAAGCTGCCGGTGGACGCGGTGCTCGGTGACAGATTCGAGGACGGCGCGCAAAAGCAGGTCATCAACGTGAAGGACGGTGTGCCTGCCGGCTGGCGCATCCTCGACATCGGCCCGTTGACCGTGGCTGCCTACGCTGAGGCGCTGAAGGGCGCGGCGCTGGTGGTGTGGAACGGCCCGATGGGCGTGTTCGAATTCCCCAACTTTGCGCACGGCACCAACGGCGTGGCCAAGGCTGTGGCCGAGTGCGGTGCGATCACGGTGGTGGGCGGCGGCGACTCGGTGGCCGCCGTGGAGCAGGCCGGGCTGGCCGCCAAGATTACCCATATCTCCACCGGCGGCGGCGCAAGCCTGGAGATGCTGGAGGGCAAGGTGCTGCCCGGCCTAGCGGCGCTGAATGACAAGTAACGCTGGGAAGCAGGCAACGGACGACTGTTGACGGCAGACCGCCGACCACAGACTGCTGTGTAGCAGCGTGGCCGGCGGTTTTTTTGTTGAGCAGGATGGATGCTGTCCGTCAACGGATAACCAACGGAGTGTGCACGCAAAGGTTGTCAGGGAACTGGCCGCCCCTTCGCCCTTCGGCGGGCTTCGCTCGGCGAAGCCACGCTCAGGATGGCCTGCGCGGCGGGCATCCTGAGCGGACGCTGAGCGAAGCCGAAGCGGCAATCGCCGGACGCCCGCCGCTCCCCTGAGCGCGCTCAGCGGAGCGAAGCCGAAGGGTCAGGGTGCGGCTGACAGGTTTTGCGTGCACACCCAACGGATGAGCGGATACCAGCGGATATGGCTATCCGTTCCCCCCATCCGTTGACAGACAGAAGCGCCCACCCATCCGCCAACGGCTAACCAACAGATGAGCGGATACCAGAGGATACATCTATCCGTTCCTAATCCGTTCATCCGTTCCCCCCATCCATTGGCGGACACGCGCAGACAACTCTGGCCGGAACCCCTATTGGGCCGCCCTATGACGAGCGACTTACCTTCTTGCGTTTACCCTCTGCGATTTAGAAATCGCCTTGCGCTCAGTCGCCTTCTCAGGCACTAAAGCAATGAGCGAGCGTAGAGTCCGGTTGACAACCTCCGAGTTCGGAAAGTAGGCACGCACATCAGGTTCAAGCATGACCGCACCCTCTGCTAACGTGAAGTATTGAACCTGTACCGTTCCATCGGCTTCATAAACCCTGACAGTGTGCCCTTGCCGATAGGCACGATAGTACTTGCCCCGAACGCCTTTCTTGCTCCGCAGGTTATATTCCGGGAGGACCTCATCTTTGGCTTTGAGGGAGCGTCTAGTCTTCACCTTCTTCATATACTCTCCGTTCTGACGCAGTCGCTCTGCGGCAACTGATAATGCGGATAACAAGCGAGTCTTTGGCCTCTTCATGCTCTGTGTGAATTGCTAATAAAACCCTGTTACTTGCTGATATACCGATGCTGATAAAGCGCTCCTCGGCCTCCGAATGCTCTTCATCAGGAAAGGTGACCAGGAGAGGGTCATTGAAGATCGTTTTGGCTTCTTCAAAACTGATCCGATGCTTTTTGAGATTGACTTTTGCCTTTTTCGCGTCCCATTCAAATACGAGTTTCATCAAAGCTGATTATATGTCCACGCTCATCTGAAGGCAAAGCAAATTGTGGAAACACCTGAGTGACCAAAAACGAATAAGCGGACACTAACAAACACAGCCATCCGTTCATCCGTTTCCTCATCCGTTGACAGACAGACACGCCCGTGCGCCCAGCCGTCAACGGATAATCAACGGATGCGCGGATACCAGCGGATACGGCCATCCGTTCCCATCCGTTTATCCGTTCCCCCATCCGTTGACAGACAGGCCCGCCCACGCGCAAGCCAATCGTGAGAAAATTGGAGCACGCCAAACGGAATACGCAATACGCAATACGGTTGCGTATTCCGTGTTGCGTATTGCGTACAACACCCTCTCAAGGAGATTACAAAGATGCGAACTCCCGTGATCGCCGGAAACTGGAAGATGAACAAAACGCCCGCCGAAGCGGTGGAGCTGGCGCACGCGCTGGTCGCGGAGATCGGCGGCGTGAGCGGCGTGGAGCGCGTGCTCTGCCCCCCGTTCGTCGCGCTGCCGGCAGTTGCCCCGTTGCTGGCCGGCACCGGCATCGGCCTCGGCGCGCAGAACATCCACTGGGAGAAGTCCGGCGCATTCACCGGCGAGGTTTCCGCGCCCATGCTCGTCGGGCTGGCGCAGTACGTCATCATCGGCCACTCGGAGCGGCGGCAGTACTTCGGCGAGACCGATGAGACCGTGAACAAGAAGGTGAAGAGCGCGCTGGCGCACGGCCTGACGCCCATCATCTGCGTCGGCGAGAACCTGGCGGAGAACGAGGCCGGGCTGACGGGCGATGTGGTCACGCGACACGTGCGCAGTGCCTATGCCGGCCTGAGCGCAGACGATGCGCTCAAGACCATCATCGCCTATGAGCCGGTCTGGGCCATCGGCACGGGCCGGGCTGCCACGCCCGAACAGGCCAACAGCGTGATGGGCCGGTACATCCGCCAGTTGCTCGCCGAGCTTTACTCCGCTTCGGTGGCCGAGGCGCTGCGCATCCAGTACGGTGGTTCGGTGACGGCGGCGAACGCGGCCGCGCTCTTTGCCCAGCCGGAGATTGACGGCGCGCTCGTCGGCGGAGCGAGCCTGAAGGCCACAGAGTTTGCAACGATTGTAAAGGCAGCGGTGAGGTAGAGAGGGAGAAAATGGAGATTCAATCTTCAATCTTCAATCTTCAATCTTCAATCTTCAATCT
>JAVQXV010000044.1:0-19201 GCA_033577755.1 Anaerolineales bacterium | reverse complement strand
CATCACATCTTCTTCGGAGACCTGCAGGTAGGCCGCCGCCTGCGCCGGGGACATCACCTCCGGCACGCCGGCGGCGGCTGCGGCGCCGGCCCCGGCCGCTGCGCCCGCCGCGACGGCGCCCGCCGGCTGAGCGAACTGCCCGCCCTGCGCTACGTTCAGCGCGCCCTGCTGTAGCGCTGAGGTCAGCACGTTGCCGATGCCCAGCCCCGCGCCGATGCCGGCCGTCAGGCCCGCGCCGCCGGAGGGGTTCTTGGCCGCCTCGCGCATGGCGTCCGCCGCCTGTAGCTGTGTGTAGGTCGCCATATCCAGCATGCCCATTGCACGCAGTTGCTCCGCGCCGCGCTCATCCGGCTTGATGCTCTGCACGTAAATCTGCTTGAGCGTCACGCCGATGGCCTTGAAATCCTCCTGCGCCTTGGCGCGCACGCCCGCGCCCAGCTCTTCGGTCAGGGCGATAATGTCCAGAACGCTCTTTCCGCCCTTCACCGCCGTCTCGGCAATCAGGTCCTGCAGCTTGCTCAGGATGATGGAGCGGAAGCGGTTCTGGATGTCGTTGGTGGTGAAGGCGCCGCGCGCGCCGACCACTTGCGCCACGAACTGCTGTGGGTTAGTGATTTGGAACGCATAGGTGCCGAAGGCCTGCAACAGCGCCACACCCAAACCCATGCCGGGGTTCTTCACCAGGATGGGCTGCGGCGTGCCCCAGCCCATATCGGTGAACTCTTTCGTGTTGACGAAGACCACGTCGGCGGCGAACGGCGAGCGCTCGTTGAACAGCTTACCGATCAGGTCAATCAGGTAGGGGATGTTGGCGGTGGTGATGGTGTGCTGGCCGGGGCCGAACACGTCCAACGCCTTGCCGTCACGGAAGAAGACCGCCGCCTGGCCCTCGTACACGCGCACCTGTGAGCCGATGCGGAAGTTGCCGTTGCCGCCCTCGGGCAGCCGGCGCACGATCTCCTGCGGCCCCATGTTGGGGTAATCAATAATGTCGAAGATGCGGCCGGAAGGATTCTTTAGCATGGAAGGTCTCCTGTGTTACGCAACACGCAACACGCAATACGTATTCCGTATTTCGTATTGCGTATCTTGCAAACTGTAGCGCGTCGTCAATCCGCCGTCAGCACTTCGCTGCGGCGCTCGAAGGTGGTGTTGCACTCGGCCACCAGCACGGAGAGCTTGCGGATGGCGGCCGGGATGCCTTCTTTATTGTGGATGGCCGCTTCGACCGCGTCCACCGCTTGGGCTACGCGGGGAGCGTTCTCCAGCAGGGCGTTGTCGAACGCATAGAGCTTGGCCAGTTCCTTCTCCTTGACCTTGATTGCCGAGAAAAAGCCGGCGTAGCCGCGCGCCGCCGTCTTCACCGTATCCACGAAGCGCTGCAGCCGCGTCACCACATCCTGCAGGTCATCTACGTATTCCAGGTTGCCGTCGGTGATGAGCTGCGTTTGCAGGACGGACAGCCGGTCGAGCTGTTCGGTGTAGCGCGTGGCGATGGTGTCGCGCAGCAGCTTATCGGCCTCGCGGCGCTTCTCCTTCTCCATGTAGCCTTTGAAGCCGGGAATGGCGTTTACCAGCTTCTCCAGCCCACTCTGTGCATCCGTAATTTTTTGGAACAGGTCGCTCATTGGTCAGGTCTCCTTGAAGGACGGTTTCTCCGAGTAGGCCAGGGCAATTGTACAACGTTCCTTTGATTCCTGCCGATTGCAGGGGAAAGGCTCGCCGACGATTGGCCGGCGCTGCCCTCTTCTACGCAGACACCGAGTTGGGGTTGCAAGGTCGCCGGGTATAATCGTCCCCGGTGCTGCCATTTGCCATCCGCCATCTACCATCTGCAACCCACCATCCCATGCCGGCCTCCGACCAAGGCGTTGCCAAATCCAAAGATCGCTACCATCTCGTCCCACGCGTGCTGTGTTTCGTAAGACACGGCGAGGATGTGCTACTGCTCAAGGGAGCGCCCACCAAAAGAATCTGGCCTAACCGCTACAACGGGCTAGGCGGCCATGTGGAACGGCGTGAGGGCGCTGCTGCCGCCGCCCGCCGCGAAATCCGCGAGGAGGCCGGGCTAGAGGTCTGCAATCTGCGTCTGCGCGGCGTCATCACCATTGACACCGGCGAAGCCGCCGGTATCGGCCTCTACGTCTTCACCGCCGAGGCCCTTAGCCGCGAAACCATGCCTTCTGTTGAGGGCGAATTGGAATGGGTGCCGGTAACGCGCGCCACCGAACTTGATTTGGTGGAGGATTTATTTACCCTGCTGCCTCGCGTCCTGGCACAACCGGACGGTGCTCCGCCCTTCAGCGCTACCTACCACTACGATGAACAAGACCGGCTGGTCATCACGTTCGATGATGCATAACGCGGTGGAGACGTGCCGCAACGGGACGCACCGCAATGAGATGCGCCGCAATGAGACGCGCCGCAAATGAGACGCGCCGCAATGAGACGCGCCACGGCGCGTCTCTACTGGCATTGTGTGCCTTTGGGCTGGCGGCCTGCACGTCGGCCACCTTCGCCGACCCCGAGCCGCTGCCCACGTTGGCCGCCACTTTGCCCGACCCCGGCACGCCGCACTTCGTCTTCCCGACCCTGCCGCCGGAGTGGACGTCCACACCGTATCTCTCGCCGACGCCGACCAACACGCGTCCGCCCTCCCCTACGCCGACCGATACGCGCACGCCGCTGCCCAGCTGGACGCCCAAGCCCAAGCCCACCCTCACCTTCACGCCACCACCTGGCAACGTCACCATCATCGGCTACTCGCTCGGCGGGCGCCCGTTGGAGGTCTACACCTTCGGCAACGGGCCGGTAGAGAAGCTCATCATCGCCGGCATTCACGGCGGCTATGAGTGGAATACCGTCAAGCTGGCCGACGAACTGATCACCTACCTAAATGCCAACCCTGCCTTCATCCCACCGGATGTGACGCTGTACATCGTGCGTGTGGTAAATCCCGATGGTTACGCCCGCGCGCGCGGTGTGGACGGGCAGATGAACGACCGCGGCGTGGATCTCAACCGTAACTGGCCCTCTAACTGGATGCCGGACTGGCCGCGCTCCGGCTGCTGGACGTACCGGCCTGTGACCGGCGGTGCCTATCCACTCAGCGAGCCGGAGACCCGCGCGCTGGCCGACTTCATCCTGCAACACAACTTTGAGGCCAGCATCAGTTACCACAGCGCCGCGCTCGGCATCTTCGCCGGCGGCTACGCTGACGATCGCCCTTCCCTGCGCTTGGCCGAGGCGCTGGCCGCCGTCACTACCTATCCGTTCCCTCCCATAGACACCGGCTGCTACTACACCGGCCAGTTCTCCGATTGGGCCGCCGAGCAGGGCATCGCCGCCGTGGACGTGGAGCTGACCAACCATCGCGACACCGACTTTGAGATGAACCTGCGGCTGCTCGAAGTATTTCTGCGGTGGAGGCGGTGACCGGCCACCGTCCTTTATCACAAATCCCGTCCGGTCGGTGTTCTCTCTGTGAGTGACCGTCTGTGAACGAGTCTAAGAACTGCCACAGAGGCAGGCCTTTGACTCTTCCGGGTTTTGCGGGGAGTGCTCTGAGCCTGTCGAAAGGACGCTTACCGTACCAGAGTCCAGAGTCGGTAGAGCCGTAATTTTTTGAGGGCTGCTCAGGTCGTGACTACGGCAGCGTTGGGGTCAAAGACGCAGACGCAGTTGCGGCCCTCGCGTTTGGCGCGCATCAAGGCCTCGTCGGCCTGATGAACCAGCAGGTCGAGTGTGTGTGCACTGCCCGGCTCGAAGGTGCTGACGCCCAAGCTGGCCTGAACGCTGATGGCACCTCCATCGGGCAGCGGCACGCGCATTTCCTGGATGCCGACCCGCAATCGCTCGGCCACCAGTGCGGCCTCCTGGCTGTCAGTTGCCGGCAGGACAAGCAGGAATTCCTCGCCGCCCCAGCGCCCGGCCCAATCGTAGGGGCGCTTGTTCTGTGCCAGCGTGGTTGCCACTGCATGCAGCGCCTTGTCGCCCAGCAGATGACCGTGCTGGTCATTGACCTGTTTGAAGTGGTCAATATCCAGCATCACCAGGCTAAGCGGCTTGCGATTGCGTTGGGCGCGGTTCAGCTCGGCCTCGGCATGTGTGTATAGGGCGCGGCGATTGAGCAGGCCGGTCACGGGGTCGTGCGTAGCCAGCTCCTCCATGCGGGCCAACGCCTGGTTAAGGTTGGCCTCCAGGTTGAGGATACGTTCACCGATGGCGATGCGTGCACGCAGCTCGCCGGCGTTGAAGGGCTTGGTCAGATAATCATCGGCGCCGGCCTCCAGGCCGAAGATCACATCGCTCTTGCCCTCCTTGGCCGTGAGCATGATGATGTAGGTGTAATAGGGGAACGAAGCGCTGCGCACCCGGCGGATCAGTTCCGGCCCGTCCATCACCGGCATCATCCAGTCGGTGATAATCAGGCGGGTGTGCTCCTTCTGCCACATTTCCCAAGCGACCCGTCCATCTTCGGCCAACGCCACCTCATAGCCCGCACGCAGAAGATAGGTCTGCAGAATCTGACGCAGCACCGGGTCATCGTCCACGATCAAAATCTTCATTTGTCAACCTTTCACCTGCCAACTCCGCGAGGCTGCCGACCTGCAGCATCGCTGCTCGTAGCAACATTCGGGGTGAATCATAACGATTTCAGGTTGAATTGCCATACACCGAGTCGAAAGTTAGTTCGAAGTTTCTAACGAACCGGCTTCCAACCAAACAAGCTACGGGGCACGATGGCTTCCTCGACGAGTCGTTCGCCCAGACAGGCCAAGCTCGAGCGCAGGCGATAGGCACGGACGTCGGCAGTTTGTCACCTGCCCTTGACTTATGCGCAACTCCCGGTAGCATCTGCCCGCCATCGGTTAAGATGTTCCCCAATCCATTCCAAGAACCCGGAGGCTTGAAACGACTCATGGAAATTCCTGTGTTGCTGTGGCTCGCCCCGCTCGGCGCCATTGTGGCGTTGGGCATGGCCTTTTTCTTTCATCGCACGGTGATGGGCCGCCCAGAAGGCACACCGCGTATGGTCGAGATTGCGCAAGCGGTGCGCGAAGGCGCGATGGCTTATCTAAACCGCCAGTACCGCGTGGTCGGCGTGGTATTCGCCGTGCTCTTCGTTATCTTCCTCATCCTGGCGCTGTTCCGCCTGCAAAGCATCTATGTGCCGTTTGCTTTTGTCATCGGCGGGCTGTTCTCGGCGGTCACCGGTTATATCGGCATGCGCACGGCCACCTCAGCCAGCGCACGCACGGCCAACGCTGCCCGCACCAGCCTCAACGAGGGATTGCAGGTGGCCTTCCGCGCCGGTGCGGTGATGGGGCTGTCGGTCGTCGGGCTGGCGCTGCTCAACATCACCCTCGTCTTCTCCTTCCTGTACTTCGTCATTCCACCCTCTGTTTGGGGACAGGATGACCCACTGACGCAAATCACGGCCATCGTTCTGGCGGGCGGCTTCGGCGCAAGCACGATGGCCCTATTCGCGCGCGTCGGCGGCGGCATCTATACCAAGGCGGCAGACGTGGGCGCTGACCTGGTGGGCAAGGTCGAGGCGAATATCCCCGAGGACGACCCGCGCAATCCGGCGGTGATCGCCGACAACGTGGGTGATAACGTCGGCGATGTGGCCGGCATGGGTGCTGACCTATACGAGTCGTACTCCGGCTCAATCGTCGCGGCGATGGCACTGGGCGTCTCGGCAGCAACCGCGCAGGGGCTGGCCGCACAGCTCAGCTATATGACGCTGCCACTGGCCGTGGCCGGACTGGGCGCGATTCTTGCCGTCGTTGGGATGTTCTTCGTCCGCACCCGCGAGGGCGCAACGATGGGCCAAATCATCCATGCGCTAGACACGGGCATCTATGTGGCAGCAGCAGGCATCGCCGTGCTCTCGCTGCCGTTGGTTCTCCTGCTCGGCCTAGAGAACCCCTGGGGACTGTGGGCTACCATCCTCATCGGCCTAGTAGTCGGAATCCTTATCGGTCGCTCGACCGAGTATTTCACTTCCGGTGACCATAAGCCGACGCAGAGCATAGCGCATCAAGGACAGAGCGGGCCGGCCACGGTCATCATCCAGGGCCTGGCCGTGGGCATGGAGTCCACCCTGATTCCGGTGCTGGTGATCGGCATCGGTATCCTATTGAGCTTCTCGGTGGCGGGTGGTCTGACGAACACGCTGCTCGGCCTGTATGGCGTGGCGCTGTCGGCGGTGGGTATGTTGAGCACGCTCGGCATCACCCTGGCGACGGACGCCTACGGCCCTATCGCCGATAACGCCGGCGGCAACGCCGAGATGTCCGGCCTGCCCAAGGAAGTACGTGAGCGCACCGACACGCTGGACGCGGTCGGTAACACTACGGCGGCCATCGGCAAGGGCTTTGCCATCGGCAGCGCGGCGCTCACGGCGCTGGCCCTGTTGGCCGCATACGTGGACCAGATTCACTTCAGCCTGTCGCACATGCTGGGCATCCGTGAACTGGATATTAACGGGACGGCAGTCCCGATTACGCAGATCAGCATCCGTGAGCTGGTAGCCTACTACGATCTGACACTGCTCAACCCGTCGCTCATCATCGGCCTGTTCATCGGCGCGATGCTGGTGTTTTACTTCACTGCGCTGACGATGAGCGCCGTAGGTCGCGCGGCAGGCGCGATGGTACTGGAAGTGCGCCGGCAGTTCCGCGAGATTCCCGGTCTGATGGAAGGCACGGGCCGGCCCGACTACGCGCGCTGCGTAGCCATCTCGACGGCGGGCGCCCAGCGGGAGATGGTGCTGCCGAGCCTGCTGGCCATCATCGCGCCGGTGGCGGTGGGCGTGCTGTTCGGTGCGGCGGGCGTCATCGGCCTGCTCTCCGGCGGGCTGGCGACCGGCTTCGTGATGGCGGTGATGATGAGCAACGCCGGCGGCGCGTGGGATAATGCCAAGAAGCTCGTGGAGAAGGGCGAGCACGGCGGCAAAGGCTCGGCGGTGCACAAGGCCACCGTAGTCGGCGACACGGTCGGTGACCCGTTCAAGGACACCAGCGGCCCGTCGCTCAATATCCTCATCAAGCTGATGAGCATGGTGGCGGTGATCTTCGCCGCGCTCACCGCCAGCATGGGGCAGTTCGGTCTGTTGGGTTCGCTGCTAATGAGCCTCTTCTAGCGCGAAGTTCGGTGGGAAGCTCGCGCAATTGCGCAAAGGCACAAAGACTCCGAATCCACGAAGGCACACGAAGGAGCACGAAGAAACTTATATCCTTCGTGTAACTTCGTGCCCTTCGTGGATTCCTGCGATTGTGGCGAAGAGCTGCGCTATGCTTAACCCAACAGCGCGTTCAGCCAGCGGTCCATAACCTCCCAGCCGAACGCCAGCACGGTCTGATTGAGCAGCCACCAGACGCCGCCGCCGACCGCGATGCGCAGCCAGCCGGGCGGCAGGAACAGCGACGTCAGCCCTACACGGGCGCGAACGAGCTGCCGTACATGAGCAACCAGGCCGGCGTAGCAATCACCGCCAGCTGCAGGGGCCTTGTCGGCAAAATAGCGGCGATGATAGGCGCAAAAACGCAGATAGAAAATGAGGGCGCCCGTTACCGTCAGCACGGCGACGATGACGACGATGTCCCAAGGAGGCGATAGATACCAGGCCAGGTCCATGTGCAGAACTCAAGGCAAAAGCCAACCCTCGCGCAAGATCAGCGCGTTGTCCGGGCCGGTCGTTGGCAGGCGCGCGCCGGTGCGCGGGTCATAGACCACGACTTGAAGGACGTACACGCCGGAGGCCATCTCGGCAGGGAGCGTCAGGGTGTGCGGGTCGGTGACGACCTCCGGCGGCAGCCAGCCGGTGGTGGGACGCGCCCCTTGCCCCGGCTCGCCGTCCGCCTGCACCACAATCCGCCCTGATGCATCCAGCAACTGCACCGAGACGGTATAGCGCTTCGCCATGCGCTCCAGCGCGCGCCAGAACAAGGTGACCTCAAGCGTCCGGCCCGGCGTCGGCGTCTCGGCGCTCAGGCCGTAGCCCAACAGCTCGATGGCGGAGCCGAAGCGCGCGGCAAGCGGCGAAGGGATGGCGGGCAAATCAAACGAGCGCGGTGGCGCGCTGACATCTATCTGCCCCAGAGTCACCGGGCCGGCCAGACGCCGCCCGCCCGAATCGAGCAGGCTCAATTGCAACTCAGCAGGGCCGTCTGCCTCCGGCGGGATGAGCAGCGTGTGTGGCCGGCGCACGACGCTCCCCACCGCAACAGGCAGCCCGTTCAACGGCAACGTCCGTTCACCGGCCAGAGCAATCTCCAATCTCCAGTCTCCGCCCGCACCCGCATTGCGCCAGTACAACACCAGCGGCAGCTCGTCGCCCGCCGTCACCTGCGCGCGCAGGCCGTCCACGCCGATCAACTCCAGCGGGCCGAGCGGCGCGCGGAGGCGTTGCGCCGGGGCCAGCTCCGCCTCGGTCGGCGGGCGCGTCGGCGGGAGGACGGTGACGCGCGCAGCCTCATAGAAGCGGCCCAGCGAAAGGCCGCTTGCATCGCGGACTTCCAGGTTCGGCCCGCGCGCTGCATAAACGCCGACTATCAACCGATATTCGCCCGCCGGCGTGCCGGGGTACGGCGTGAGCGCGTGCGCGTCGGCGGCATAACTGCCTTCGAGCCAGCGCGTGGTGGGCGCGCCGTTCGGGTGCTGCGAGTCCTGCTGACCGACGAGATGGCCCTCCGCATCCCACAGCTGCGCGGCGATGCCGTAATCCGCGTCCACCGGCCCGAACAGGGTCCAGTACAGCGTGAACGTCAATGGCCGATCGGCGGGCGCGGGCACAGGCGGGTCGAAGCCGATCAGGCGCAGCCGGTCGCCGAAGTTGAGGTCGAGCGTTTGCGATGCGCCGGCGACGGTCTGCCCATCGAAGCGCGAGCGCCGCAGCGGCGAGTCGAAGTGATCGAGGGAAAGGCGGAGGAGGAAGAGAATAGAAAATAGAAAGTAGAAAGTGGGAGGGAAAACAAAGGGCGTAGGGTGTGGCGAGGCGGAGGCGGAGCGGCTCGCCAGAAAAATCAACGCAAGCAGGCCGGCCAGGCCGAGCAGTGTGAGCGCAGCGGCGAGCCGGCGCAGGGGCGTATCGCCGAAGAAGACGCGGACGGTGTGCGCGCCCGCCGGAACTGGAACCGTGATGAAGCCAAACGGTTCGCTGGCGCGGATGTTTACAGGCTGCCCATCTATCTCCGCCTGCCAGCCGGGGAAGTAGAACCAGCGGAAGGTCACATCGAACGGCTGCGCGGACTCGAAGCGCGCTTCGGCGGCCAGGCGCATCGTGGCCGAGCGTTGCACCGTCACGTCGGGCGGCAGCAGCGACCGATCCAGCCGCTCGGCGGTGCTCTGCGCGGCAGCCCGCGCCCAGGCCGCATCCGGCGACGGCAACTGCTTCACATCCACCGGCAGAAACTCGCCGGTCGAGGTCAGGCCGAATCCGCCGGACTCGACTTCATAGGCGAAGATGTCGGCGACGGCAGGCTGCGACGGGAGCTGCGCAGGCGGGAAGCGCGTGACGAACGTCCACGGGAAGGCGAGGAGGGCAAGAATGAAGGTGAAGAGCCAACCCTCACCCCTAACCCCTCTCCCTGCAAGGGAGAGGGGGACTAACAGCGCGGCGCAGACGGTGGCCGGGCCGAGGAAGCGCCACGGGAACTGAATCAATTTGAGCGGCGCGAGGGCTTCCCAGGCCGGCTGGCTAATGGGCAACGTCAGCGCCAGAAATACGACGAGCAGCACGGCTAAAGTCAGACCGCGCAGGCGTATCCCCAAATCGCGCCGGCGAAACAGGGCAACAACACCGAGCATCGCCAAGAGCAACAACGGCAGGCCGAAGGCCACGGGGATGGTCGGCGGCTCGAGGCGCGGGTCGAAGGTGAAGGTCGAGGTCAGCAGTTGTTCGGGTGTGAGAAAGTAGTTGCGGAAGTCGAGCGTGGCGGGTGCAGTGAGCTGCGTTATCTGAACGGCATCGGTCTCGACAAAGGCAGGCAGCCAGAAGATGGCGGACAGGGCCAGACCAACGAGCAGGGATAAGGTTGAAAGTTGAACGTTGGCAGGTTGCAGGTTTGCCGGTTGAGCTTTCCCGCCTTCAACTTTCAGCAATGCAACCACATCAATCACAGCCCAAACGACGAGAACAGCCGTGCCGACAAGTGCGGTGAGGTTGTGAGTCAGGAGCAGCGCGGCGTAAAGCAGCGCCAGACGAACAAGGGCCGGCAGCGTGGGCGAACGCAGCGCGCGGCTCAGGCTCCACAGCAGCCAGGGCAACAGCGCTACGGCCAGTTGCTCCGGCGCGGCCCCGCGCGCATAGACGTTGAACAGCGTGTACGGCGCGTATGCATAGACCGCTGCTGCCAGCGCACCCGCGCGTTCGTCCTCGAGCCACTCTGCCGCGAACGTCCATGCGCCCCACGCGCCGGCGACCAGCGCCAGCCCCAGCAGCACATGAAAGGCGACGATGGCGCTCAGGCCGAGCAGGTGCAACGCCGCGCCCGGATAGTAAGTCAGCGGCGCGTAGTAATTGAAGAGCGGATAGCCGTAGCCGTAGACGAGTTCGGGCGAGTAGCGCGGAAGCCATTCGCCATGGCGAAGGTGCTGCGCAAAGAGCGCGATGCGATAGACGTGTGGGCGACCATCGGCGCTGCGCGGCAACTCGGTAGAGAAGAGGGGGACGAGCGTCGCCGAGGTCAGCGCCAGCGCCAGCAGCAGGCGGCGGACGTGCGTCATCCGGCCGGGTCGGGGTAGACGCGCCAGCCGGCGCGGTCAGCGCTGCTCATCTCCAACTGCTCCAGTTCAATCTCGGCGCAGAGCACCTCGGCCTCGGCCAGCACCTCACCGGCGAGGTTGCGGAGTTCGGCGTGCGCGCTGACGAGCCGGCCCCGGTCACGCACACGGCGCGCTACCGCGCGCAACGGCTGCTCAATCGGAACGGGCCGCCGGTAGCGGATATCGAGTTTGGCCGTCATCCCGAAACGCATGCCGTCGCCGATCATCATCACCCGGCTGCCGACTTCGTCTAGGATGGCGGCGATGACGCCGCCGTGAGCGACGCCGGGGAAGCCTTGATGATGGGGCCGAATGGTGACGTCGGCCCAGACCTGTTCCACGCCGTCATCGTAGAAGTGCAGTTGCAGGCCGAAGGAGTTCTCGATGCCGCAGGCAAAGCACATGCGCGAGTTGGGTTGTTTGGCCATCGGTTGAATCGAAAAGCGGTCAGAGCTTCGGCCCCTGCGGGATGGTTCCGGTCAGCGGGCCGAGACGACCGAAGTATACCCTTGCATCAGCGCCCAGTCTTCGGGCGTGTCGAGGTCAAGGGCGAGGTTGGGCGCACGCACGACGCGCACTTGCGCCCCGACGGCGTTGGCACGGCGCACATGTTCGCGAAAGCTATCCGGCCCAAAGGCGAAGCGCATGAGGTCGGGCGGGCGGACGAGCAGCGCGTTGGTGCCGCGCTCGTGGCGGTCGGGCGCAATCACGGCGGTACGCTCCATCGAGGCCGGGGCGAGCGCGTTGAGCAGCAGCTCCACATCCGCCGGAGTCAACTGCGGCAGGTCGGCGGGCAGGATGAGCACAGCTCGCACGCCGAAAGCCAGCGCGGCTTCGGTGGCGCGGCGCAGCGCCAGGTTCAGGTCTAGCTCGGAGTGGGTTGACTCGGTGACGGTGTTGGCCCGCGCCTTGCGCGCCAGAGCCAGCGCCGCCGAGTCGCGGCTGACGACAAGCGTGCGCCGAACCAACGGGACGCGCGCCAGCACGTCAAGGGTGTGAAGGAGCAAACGGCGGCTGAGATCGGAACGTTGTTGTGGAGTAAGGCTGCCGGCAAGGCGACTCTTCGCCAGCATGAAGGGCTTCACGGGGACGATCGCCCAGAGTGTCATGTCATCCATCTTCATACCACTCCTCGAACTTGGGCGTAATCGGTCGGAAGTCCTGAAGCGGAAGTCACATCAACTCCGTTGTCCTACTGCGGCGCAGCGAAGCGGCGAAGTCCACCGTCTCGCGCGCCAGGCGAGCGCGGTCGGCGTCGGTGCGCATCACCGTGTCGGTGAGTAGGACGTTTAGGCCACGCGCTTCGAGCGCAGGCCGCAGGGCCGCATCCACCACATCCAGCACGAAGCCGGTCAGTAAGTCGCTATAGTGCTCGGCGACCGAAGCGGCGCTCACATCCAAGCCCAGCTCGGCCAGCAGTTTGGCGGCAGGGCCTTTGAGCGCCTGCCCGCCCACAATCGGCGAGACGGCGACGGTCGGTTTGCGCGCCACGCGCTCGCGCAGGCCGGCCAGGTTGAGGATGGGGTCGAGGCTGAGGAAGGGATTGGACGGGCAGAAGATCACGACGCTAGCCTCATCCAGCGCAGCCAGGACGGCGGGCGTGGGCCGGGCGGCCTCCAGGCCG
The DNA here is from genome assembly GCA_033577755.1 of Anaerolineales bacterium. Taxonomy (GTDB): domain Bacteria; phylum Chloroflexota; class Anaerolineae; order Anaerolineales; family UBA6663; genus JANWXR01. The sequence continues at coordinate 6,804 of JAVQXV010000044.1, read as the reverse complement.
GCGAAGCGCACGGCGCGCACGCGCGGCTCGCAGCGGCGATGCACGAAATACTCCTGAAACTCCAGCTCGCCCTCGTCGGTATCCAGCCGGGTTCGCACCGGGTCGTCGCTCATTGGCAGGACGAGGGGGCGGACGCCGAGCGCGGCGCACAGGGCAGTGGTGACGTGCGTGAGCGATTCGCCCCGGCGCAGGCGGCGCGTCCGCTCGACGTGCGTCGCCAGGTCGCGGTCGCCCAGGCGGAACCACGTCGGCCCGCCCAGCCGGCGGATGGCGTCCATGAAGCTCCACGTCTCGTCGCGCCGGCCCCAGCCCGTCTCCGGGTTGGCCAGTCCGGCGAGCGTGTACATCACCGTGTCGAGGTCGGGCGAGATGTGCAGGCCAAGGTGCTCGAAGTCGTCGCCGGTGTTGACGATGACGGTGAGCGCTTCGGGCGGCAAAATCTGGGCGAGGCCGTGGGCGAGCTTGGCGCCCCCCACTCCTCCGGCGAGGGCGACGATTTTCAGCTGAGCCATTGGTCACTGAGACACGGAGACACAGAGAGGCTCTTCACACCTTGCACGCCTAGTTACGGTGGTTCTCCAAATCCGCGAATGACTCCACTGCAAAATCTACGATCTCACCGCGAAGCCGCAAAGAGCGCGGCGAAAAGCGCATGGGATTCGCCCTTGTTTTCCTTAGCGTTCTTGGCGTCCTCGCAGTTCAGATAGGCTTTTTTCAGTAGAGCCATTCGTGCTCATCCGTACCCATTCGTGTTCATTCGTGTTTCACTTCCATTCGTGCTCATTCGTATTCATTCGTGTTTCACTTCCATCCGTGCTCATTCGTATTCATTCGTGTCCATTCGTGTTCATTCGTGGATGAAAAACGCAATCCCCAACCGTTACCTCCAAATGACGCTGCCTGCCAATTCTCGGCGGTTGGCCGGCTTACCTGCGCTAGCGGGATAGCCCAGCGTGATGAGCGCCTGCGGCTCCCAATCCGGCGGCAGGTCGAGCGCAGCACGCACCACGTCCGGGCAGAAGAGCGGCGCGCACAACCAACAGGCGCCCAGGCCCTCGGCGTGAGCGGCCAGCAGCAGGTTCTGCGCGGCCAGCGCCACGCTCTGCACGCCCATCAGGAACTCAGCCTTCTTGCGCCGGCGGTCGGGGTACACGTCCATCTCCGCCATCGTCAGGCACAACAGGACAAGGACGGGCGCGTTGAGGAGGCGGGCCTGCGAGCGGGCAACGTCCTGTTCGACGGCTTCGGGCGGGTCGCCGTCGGCCAGGCGATCGGCGCGCAGGCGGGCGGCCATGGCCTCGGCCAACCGTAGGGACGCGCCGCCGCGCGTCTCCACGACCACGAACCGCCACGGCTGCCGGTTGTGCGCCGAGGGCGCCCAGCGCGCGGCTTCGAGCAAGCGCTCGACCGTCTCGCGCGGCACCGGCTGCGCGGTGTACCGGCGGATGGAGCGGCGCGTGCGGAACAAATCCAGCGCGCTCCCGGCGAAGCTCATCGCGGCGCGCTCGCTAGATGTTGGCGAAGACACGTTCAGGCTGGATGCGATAGGTGACACGCACCTCTCCCGGTCGCTTGGGGAACTCATACTTGCCATGATACTTCTCGTTGAGGCGACAGATCATCTCGTACGCGCCGGCCTCGGTCTCGTCCACGACTGCGCCGCGCACCTGCAAATAACGATAGGGGTCGTGAGGGTCGGGGATGGCCAGCGCAACTTTGGCGCGGCGCTTCAGCGCCTTATCCTTGACGCGCCCGCGGGCAGTGTTGATGATGATGTGCGCGCCGTCCCAGTCGAACCAGACGGGCGTGACCTGCGGCGAACCATCGGCCAGCGTGACGGCGAGAAAGGCGAAGGCCTTTGTCTCCCAGGCCAGCAGGTATTGGGCATTTTGTGGGATGGTGGTCATAGGGTTACTCCAGCATCTGCGTGAAGTTGGGAAATTGCCGGTTGGCAGCTAACGAAACAGGTCTTGCGCTTTGGGCCGGATAAGTTCCTGCGCGTTACCTTCGCGGAACGGGTACGGCACGCCGCGAATGTGAACGACCGGGCGGCCCTCGGCGGCCTGCCCCATCAGCACCGAGGCGGCGGCGGCCAGCTCATCGGCCAGGCCCACCTGCGTGACTTGCAGGGTGTAGTCGAACAGGTCGGGTTTGCCGCGCAGGTCGAGCAGCGCCGGCAGGCCGGCAGCGCCGATGGCTACGCCGACCGTGCCCTGCCGCCAGGCGCGACCATGTGAGTCGTTGATGATTACGCCCACGTCGGCGCCGGTAGCCGCGCGCAACTCGCGCCGCAGTCGGGCGCATGTCCCATCGGGGTCGCGCGGCAGCAGCAGGAGCCGTTCAACGCCGTCATGCGGTCCGACGTTGGAGCGGTCTACGCCGGCGTTGGCGCAGACGAAGCCCAGCCGGTGCTCGACGATAAGGGTGTTGGCATGCGCGCGTAGCACTTCCTTCGTTTCGGAAAGCACCACTTCCACAAAGCGCGCGTCCTTCTTCGTCACCGCCGCCAGCTCTTCGGCGCGGGGCGAGGGTGTGACCTCGGCCAGCGTCACCAGCCGCCCTTCGGCCTTAGAGACAATTTTCTGCGCCACCACCAGCACATCGCCGGAGACCAGCGTCAGCTCCGCCGCACGCAGGCCGTCCAGGATGAGCTGCGTCAAGTCATCGCCCGGCTGCACGAGCGGCAGACCCGGCAGGGCAGTAAGGGTAAGTTGAACAGCCATGATGAGGCATGATGAGGAAGGATAAGGAGGGAAAGGTCTCCCGACTTTCTCTGCTTTCCCTAATTTCCCTGGATCCCTGTGATGCGGATGCCCGAGGCCTTGACCTTGTGGCGCAGGTTCAGGCCGATGAGGACGGAGGTGAGCGCTTCGGGCACGACGGAGTTGGCCAGCGGCCCGGCGTCCCAGGCGCGCAGGCCGGCATCGGCGGCGAGTTGAATCACGACGGCCTTGGCGTCCTTATCGTCGCCGCAGACCAGCACATCGCAGTCAATCGGGTGGTCGGGGTCTTTGAGGTGCTCGGCGGAGATGTTCTGGAAGGCGGTGACCACGCGGACGTTGGGACCGAGCAGCGCCTGCGCCTCCAAACTGGCCGAGCCGCCGGCGGGCAACTGCACGCGCGAAACCTTGGGCGGGACGAGCGGCACGGTCACGTCAATGAAGATTTTGCCCTGCACGGCGTCGCGCACCGACTCGATGGTGGCGGCATGCGCGGCATAGGGCACGGTGAGCGTCACGATTTCTGCGCGGCGCGCGGCCTCGGCGTTCTCATAACCGCGCACGGTGTTCAGGTTGAGCCGCGCGTTCAGCGCAGCAGCGGCGGCCTGCGCCTTCTCGGCGACGCGCGAGCCGATGAGGACGGTGTGGCCGGCTTTGGCCCAGCGCAGGCCGAGGCCTGCGCCTTCGTGGCCTGTGCCTCCGAGGATGGCGATGGTGTAGGTGGCGTTTGGCAAGATGCTCTCCTCTTCACGATGTTCAAGCTAACCGCGGAGCCTCAGAGAACGCAGAGGGCTTGGTGGAGTTTTTCGCGCCCTTCGCGCCTTCGCGGTTCAAATCACACAACGCCGTAACTGCTCAGCCTTTCTGATTCGTCCGCAGATTACGCAGATTTTCATAGAAAAGAGTCTGTGACAATCTGTGAAATCTGTGGATTCTCCAGCCTATCGGCGATTATGGCCTGAGCCGTTACACAACGCCCTCGTTTCTGAGAGCGGCGATGGCCTCCGCCGAGTAACCGAGTTCGCCCAGCACTTCGGCAGTATGCTCGCCGAGCGCAGGCGGGGGCCGCCGATAGACGGGCGGGGTCGCCGTCAGCCGCACCGGGTTGGCCAGCGAGCGCACGGCGCCGGCCGTCGGATGCACCTGCTCGATGATGTTGCCGCGCGCACGGTAATGCGGGTCGTTGAGCAAATCGGTGACGGTGTTGATGGGGCCACAGGGGATTTCGGCGTGGCGCAGCTTCTCCAGCAGCTCGGCGCTGCCAAAGTGGGTCAGCCGCTCCTCGATCAGCGCCACCAGCGCCGCGCGGTTCTGCAGGCGGGCGGAATTGGTGGCGAAGCGCGGGTCGTCGCGCACCTCTGCGCCCAGCCCGATGACCTCGCAGAACGTCGCCCATTGCCTGTCGGAGCCGACGGCGATAATCACATCCTTATCCGCCGTGTGAAAGACCTGATAGGGCACGATGCCGGGATGCGCGTTGCCGATGGGCTGCGGCGGCCGGCCGGTGGCGAACACGTCGCCGGCAAGCACGGCCAGATAGGCGGCGTGCGATTCGAGCAGGCTAAGGTCAATCAGCTGGCCCTGCCCGGTCTGCTCGCGGGCGCGCAGCGCCGCCAGAATGCCGATGACGGCGTACATGCCGGTGGTCATATCTGCAAGAGGGATGGGGAAACGCATCGGGACCGTTTCGGCGGTGCCGGTGATGGACATCAGCCCGGACTCGCCCTGCGCGACCAGGTCGTAGCCGGAGCGACCGGCGTATGGCCCGCTGCGCCCGTAGCCGGTGATCGAAGCGAAAATCAGGCGCGGGAACTCGGCGTGCAGCGTATCCCAATCCAGCCGGGCGCGGCGCAGGCTGTCGTCGCGCGGGATGTTGCAGAGCAGCACATCGGCACCGGCGAGCAGGCGGCGCATCACCGCCTGCCCGGCCTCGGACTGGATGTTGAGCGTCAGGCTGCGTTTGTTGCGGTTGGTGGAGCAAAAGTAGGCGCTCTCGCCGCCCGGCAGGCGCGCGCCCCAGCGGCGGGCCTGGTCGCCCACACCGGGCCGCTCGATCTTGACCACATCTGCACCCAGGTCGCCCAGCAACATGGCCGCGTACGGCCCGGCCAGGGCCTCGGTCAGTTCAATGACGCGTACGCCGTTCAGGGGAGCCAGCTCTTCCTGCATTCAGAAAAGTCTCATGAAAGATTCAAGATGGGGCAAAGGCGCCATGATTATAATCGCACCTGCTCGACCGACTACCTAAAGGATGTTTGCAATGCGACCCTTGACTCTGGGATTGCTCGGCCTTGCTCTGGTTCTCGCCGCTTGCGCTCCGGCGGCTCCGACCGAATCGCCGGCGACCGCGACGCTGCCCACACCCACCAGCGCGCCGGCCACCATCGCCCCGACCGCCGCGCTCACCGATACTCCCATCCCCGTGCCGGTCACCGAGCTGCCATCGCCGACGGCTGCCGCGCCTAGTGGCATCGTGCCATACGCCATTGACCCGTCGCGGACGACGGTACAGTACTCGGTCGAGGAGACGTTCCTCAACGACAACAACCGGCTCGCCACCGCCATCGGTCGGACGAGCGAGGTAAGGGGCACACTCAAGCTCAACTTCGACGACCCGGCGAAGAGCGAGTTCGGCGAGTTCACAGTAGACATCAGCACGTTGCGCAGCGACAGCTCGCGGCGCGACAACGCCATCCGCCGCCGGTGGCTCGAATCCGCCACCTACCCGATCGCGACCTTCGTGGTGCGCAGCGTCGAGGGCTTCCCGCCCAACCCGCAGCCCGGCCAGGACATTACCTTCAAGTTGGTCGGCGACCTGACGGTGCGGACGACTACGCGCACGGTGACCTGGGATGTGACCGCGCGGCTGGACAACGAGACGCTCAGCGGCACAGCCACGACCTTTATCATGATGGCCGACTTCGGCGTCGAGCCGCCCAGCATCGCCGGCATCCTGCGCGTGAAGGATGGCGTGACTCTGACGCTGAACTTCGTGATGCTTCCGACTCAATAAGTTACCGTTTGGCTTTCAACCCTTTCCAATGATTGACGTCGAGAACCTGACCAAGATTTACAAGATGGGCGATAACGAGGTGCGGGCGCTGGACGGCGTCAGCCTGCACATCAGCAAAGGCGAGATGTGCGCCATCATGGGGCCGAGTGGCTCAGGCAAGAGCACGCTCATGGCCATCATCGGCTGCCTCGATGTGCCGACCAGCGGCAAGTACCGGCTGGACGGCGAAGAAGTGGAGAACCTGAGCGACAACCAGCTGGCCGACATCCGTAACCGCAAGATCGGCTTCGTCTTTCAACAGTTCAACCTGCTGGCACGCACCACGGCGCTGGAAAACGTGATGCTGCCGCTGGTGTACGCCGGTGTGGGCGGGCGCGAACGACGGCGCCGGGCAGAGGAGGCACTGCACAAGGTCGGCCTAGGCGACCGGATGCATCATCGGCCCAACGAGCTTTCGGGTGGGCAGCAGCAGCGCGTGGCGATTGCGCGGGCGCTGGTAAACAACCCGGCCATCCTGCTGGCCGACGAGCCGACCGGCGCGCTGGACAGCAAGACCGGCGCAGAAATCATCGGCCTGTTCCAGAGCCTGCACCGCGACTTCGGGCACACGGTGATTTATGTGACGCACGACCCGTTCATCGCGCGTCATACCTACCGCGTCATCCGCCTAGCAGACGGCAAAGTTGTGGGCGACGAGCGCATTGATAAACCGCTGACCGCCGGCACGCCGCGTCCGAGCGAGCTGGCGCTGGCGGCGGAGGCGCACACCTAGGCTGTTTCTCTTTGGCCGGCGTGCGATGCTGCGATGCCGGTGTGCACGCAAAACATGTCAGCCGAACCCCGACCTTTCGGCTTCGCTCAAGAGAGCGCGCTCAAGGGAGCACGCTCAGGGAAAGCGGCGAGCGTCCTGAGCGGAGCGAAGCGCAGTCGAAGGATGCCCGCCGCGCAAGGCATCCTGAGCATGGCTTCGCTCGGCGAAGCCCGCCGAAGGGCGAAGGGGCGGCACGTTCTCTGACCACCTTTGCGTGCACACGATGTCGTAACCACCGCCACAACCTTGCTAAGTGCGGT
>JAVQXV010000354.1:0-2163 GCA_033577755.1 Anaerolineales bacterium | reverse complement strand
CATGCTTCGCCTCAACCGAATTGCACCTTTCCTCATCCTGTGGCTGGCGCTCTGGCTCCGCGTCGTCAACCTGTACGCTGCGCCCGTCTTCGTGGATGAGGGCACGCACCTGAACTGGGCGCGGCAGTTCGCCGCCGGCGACGTGAACTACCCCGTGTTGATGGATGGTCGCCTGCTGGCCGTGGCCATCTTTGCGCTGTTCGACCCGTTCGGCCCGGAACCACTCTGGGTAGCGCGCGCGGTCGTGGCGCTCTGGTCGCTACTGAACGTTGCCGTCTGCCTGAGGCTGGCGCGCAACCTGAGCGGGCGCTGGGCCGGCAACGTCGCCGGATTGCTCTACGCCGTGCTGCCCTACGCGCTCTTCCACGAGCGGCAGGCGCTGGCCGATCCCCTCGCCACCGGCTTCGGCTCGCTGGCGTTGTTCGCGGCGTGGCGGCTGGCGCGCACGCAGAACGTGTGGTGGAGCGCGCCGCTCGGCCTGAGCCTTGCCGCGGCGGCGCTGGCGAAATTTCAGGGCCTGTTCTATCTGGCCGTCCCCGCTCTCTTGTGGATGCTGTGGCCGGAAACTTGGGCGCAGCGGCGACGGCTGGGCGCGCACCTGTTGCTGGCCGGCGCGGTCGCGGCGCTCGGCGCCGGGCTGTGGCTGCTGGCGCTTGGGCCGCGCATAGGCGCGGCGAGCGGCGGCGTGTTAGTGGGCGGGACGGCCACGCTGATGCAGTGCCCGCCCGCGCTCTGCCGGGGCGATTTCGCCGAGCAGGCCCGCATCTTCCCGATCGCGCTCTCCAGCCTCGCGGACATGGTCCCGCCCTACTTCGGCTGGCCGCTGTTGATGGTGGCCGGCGTAGCGCTGGCTTTCGAGCTACGCGATGCGCTGCGAAGCCGGCAACGCCGTGAACCGCTCTGCGACCGCACGCGACTGAGCCTGAGCCTGGGCGCGGCGACGCTGGTGATGCTGGCCGTTCTGCTGTTGGCGCTGCGGGCCGAGCTGCTGCCGCGCTACGCCGGCTTCCTTGCGCCCACCGTTTGCGTGCTGGCCGCGCTGGCCTTCGAACGTTACCGGCGCGCGCACGGCAACGACCTCATCCCCAACGTCGCCCTCCTGTCACTGATTGTGTTGACGCTGACGAACGGTTACACGCTCTTGACTGCGCCTACCCGCGCCGTCCTGCCGCCGGTGGACGAGCGCCAGTACCTCACCGGGCCGTATTCGGGCGTCGGCTTCCGCGAACTGATGCGCACGATCCACGAGCGCGAGGCCGGCGCGCCGCGTCCGCCGCTCGTCGTGCTGGGGACGGCGTGGCAGACGCTGCCGGCCAACAGCTTTGTGGAGGCGCGCAATTGGCGGGCGCAAGCCGCCCTCGACCTGACGTGGCGCGACGTGCAGGTCGCCTTCGCCGAGGGCCGCACCGTCTATCTGCTCGACGAAGCGCCGACCAACGCCGACCCGAATGCGCCCGACGTGGTCGGCTTCGTGCTGCGCAAGGGCGAAGCCAAGCCGCTGCGCCTGCGCCGCTACACCGACGCGACCACAGGCGCACCCGCGCTCTTCGGTGCGCTGTTCCCGTGGCCGGACGGCTACCTCGACCGGTACGACCAGCTGCTGGCCGAGACCACACCGCAGATGCTGCTGGTTGCGCATCCGCAGAATCAGGCCGGCTTCATCATCGGGCGGCCCGGGGCGATTAACCTGCCGGTCGTCTTCGCGCCGGAGCCGTGGCGCTTGGAGAGCCTCGAGGAAATCCTGCCGCCGCTGTGGCCGGAGTATCCGGTGGTGCGCGCCGTGTTTTTCGAAGAGACGCGCTTCGACGCCGAACGCGCCTTCGAGCGTTGGCTGGCTACGACCCTCTTCCACGAAGGCCAGCGTTACTACGGCCCGCTGCGCGTCGTGGATTGGGCCACGCCGGCGGGCAGCCTGCTCGAGGCCTGGCAACCCGGCGCACGCTTCGGCGAGCTGGGCGTGCTGGAAACGGTGGAGGTCTTTGAACCGTCACGTGCGCCGGAGGAACGGCTGCTGCTGCGCGCCGTTTACCGCGCCGAAGCTCCGACCGCCGTTCCGTACAAGGTCTTCGTCCACCTCTTTCAGGGCGACCGGATCGTTGCGCAGCACGACGCGCAGCCGGTCGCTGAGCTGCGCCCCACTACCGGCTGGCAGGCGGGCGAGCG
>JAVQXV010000043.1:0-19382 GCA_033577755.1 Anaerolineales bacterium | reverse complement strand
GCACGAAATCGCTTGTTTTCAGGCCCCTTTCAGGGCCTGGCCCCCTCGCACCAAAGTCCTATAGTGCGTGAATGGTTGCCACGATTTTTTGCAACGATATAGAGGTCGCCTATCGTCCAGGGCCGATCCGGCCGGCGCGTCAGGGTTCCCTGCGAGTCGCCAACGATGTTAGCACGCCGAGGCGCACTTCCCCACCACCACCCTCGGCATCGCCTCTTTCCTTTCGGACCGGTTGACCTCAACCCGCGCTCACCCACTTGGGGCTATCTCACCTCCACGCCCAAGCCGGGCTGGGCCAACACCGACTTGGCCGGGCCGCTCCGACGCACGCCGGCGACCTCGGTTACTTGAGTGATAGGTGACCGTCACCGGGCCGCCAATGCTTCGCTGTGCCGAAGCAGATTTGCCCGGTGACAGTCACCTGACTGTTTCCCCCAGCGCCCTGAGCAAATCTGCCAGCCGCACGCCCTCCAGACTGGGGAAGACGGCGTCCGCCGCGCCGACGCGCTCGCGCGGGCCAAGGCCCACCGAGCGGAAGCCGCCCGCGCGCGCGGCTTCAATCCCCGCCGCCGCATCCTCCACCACCACACACTCGTTCGGCGGCAATCCCAACTGCTCGGCGGCGTGCAGGAACAAATCCGGCGCCGGTTTGGCGCGCTCCACGCTGTAGCCGTCGGAGATGGCGTCGAAGAGCGCGGCGATGCCCAGCCGTTCGATGACCTCGCGCGCGTTCTTGCTGGCCGAGCCGAGGGCGGTCTTGTAGCCGGCGGCGCGCAGCTCCTCAATCAGCTCTTTCGCGCCGGGCAACAGGTCGCGCGGCGTAATCTCCTTGATGAACTCCAGATAGTATTTATTTTTGCGCGCCATCATCTCCTGGAGTTTTTCTTCTGGGTAGACGCGGCCCTTGAGCAGGAGCAGCAACGAATCGCGCCGCGAGACGCCGCGCAGCGCCTCGTTATCCTCGCGGGTGAAGGGCAGGCCCTCTTCATCAGCCAGTCGTTTCCAACCGCGATAGTGATACTCTGCCGTATCGGTGATGACACCGTCCAGGTCGAAGATGAAGGCTTTGAGCATGAAAGGGTGATTGGGTGACAGGTTGAAGAAGTGAACGGGTGACGGTCATCCCTTTACGCCATCGAACGATCAGGAAGAACTCACAACTTCGACGTGTTGCAGTTGGCCATGGTGGAAGAATTTGAAGGCGACGCGCTTCCAGTGGTGCGGCAGGCGCGGCATCACCGACCAGCCATCGGGGCGGACGCGCAGGCCGGCGAAGCCGAAGACCACCGCCTGCCAGGTGCCTCCCGCCGAAGCAGCGTGGATGCCGTCGCCGGCGTTGCTGCGCACGTCGCGCAGGTCGGCGCGGGCCGCACGCATGAAGTGCTCGTAGGCGTCCTCGAGGTAGCCTATCATGCAGGCGATAATGGCCTGAATGCTGGGGCCGAGCGAAGAGCCGTAGGTGTGGTCGGTGCGCGGGTTGTAGTAGTCGTAGTTGGCGCGGATGACGTCGTCACTGTAGTGGTCGTGCAACAGGTATTGCAGCATCAGCACGTCCGGCTGCTTGATGACCTGATAGTGGTTGGCCGCCTCGATACCGAAAATCTCGTGCATGGACTTGGTGCGCGGCTCGTAGTCCGCCAGGTTCACGTCCTTGAGTTGGAAGAAACCGTCGAACTGTTCGATCAGGCCGTTGGGCAGGACGTGCAGGCGGATTTTCTCGATCACGTCGCGCCAGCGCGCCAGCCGGGCCGCGCTCAGGTCGAGGCGCTCCGTCAGCGCGGCGGCTTTCTCCGGCGCATGCTCGCGCAGCCAGGCCAGCACTTCCAGCGCGGTTTGCAAGTTCCACTGTGCCAGACGGTTGGTGTAGGCGTTGTTGTTGACGTGGTCGTGGTACTCGTCCGGCCCGATCACGTCGGTGTACTCGTAGCAATTCTTCTCCGCGTTCCACTCCGCCCGCGCGCCGTAGAACTTAGCGGTGTCCAGAATAAGCTCCGCGCCCCGGTCAATGAACCAGGCGTCGTCCCCGCTGACCTGCCAGTATTGGTGCACGGCATAGGCCACGTCCGCCGAGATGTGGATGGCCAGGTCGCCCGTCCAGACGCGCGCCAGTTTGGTTCGGTCGTTGAAGTCCGGGATCCAAGTCGGCGTGACCTCTTTGCCGGTGTCGGCGCTTTCCCAGGCGAACCAGGCGCCTTCATAGCCTTTGGCCTGCGCCTTGGCGCGCGCGGCGGGCAGGGTGCGGTAGCGGTAGTTGAGCAGGTTGCGGGCGATGTGCGGCGCGGTGTAGGTGAACAGCGGCAACATGAACAGCTCCGTGTCCCAGAAGACATGGCCACGATAGCCGTAGCCAGAAAGCGTCTTCGCGCCGATGTTTACGCGGTCGTCGTGGCGCGGCGCGGCGATGAGCAGGTGGAAGAGGTTGAAGCGCAGGGCCAGTTGCGCCTCGTCGTCCCCTTCGATCACCACGTCGGTGCGCTCCCATTCCTTCGCCCAGGCTTCAGCGTTGGCCTGGTACGCCGACGCCCAGTCGGTCAGGCCGGCCACTGTCGCCAGTGCGCAGTCCAGCGGCGGGCCGTCGTCGCGTGAGGTGGCGATGCCCACGAACTTGTCCACGATGAGGTTCTCGCCGGGCCGCGCCTCCATCCGCAGTACGATGGTCGGGCGGTTGTCCGCGTCCCAATATTCGCGCTCAAGCACTTTGCCGAACACGCCCGCCAGCCGCATCGCTAGCGCCAGCTCGATCTGCGACCGGCGCGTCCGGCTGCGCAGGAAGACGATACCGTCCCGTTTCCCCTGTTCGAGCCAGCGCCAGTGCGCCAGCCAGTAGCCACCATGCTCATTGTCGCTGTTGCCGTCCAGCGCGGCGCGGAACTCCACCACGCCCGCAAAGTCCGGCGTGACCGTGCAGCGGACGAGCAGGGCGTGCTCGTTGGCCAGCGAAGCAAAACGCTCGAAGGTGAGCGTCGCGCCGCGGCCTTGCGGCGACCGCCAGCGCACGGTCCGCGTCAGCACGCCGGTGCGCAGGTCGAGCGTGCGCCGGAAAGACTCAACCGCTCCCCGGTCTAACGAGAAGCGTTCGCCATCGAGGTAAACGGCCAGCGGCAGCCAGTCCGGCGCGTTGGCCAGTTCGGTCAGGACGATGGGCGCGTCGTCGAACACGCCATGAACGAACGTCGCCCGACGCTCTCCAGGGTAGCCCTCTTCGAACACGCCGCGCGTTGAGAGATAGCCGTTGCCGATCGTGAAGATAGTCTCATGGTGATGTTGTGACTGCGGGGAGAAGGAGTCGTGGGTGACGGTCCACATGATGAAAAGTAGGGAGTAGTAAAGTAGAAAGTAGCGAGTAGGGGCAAGAGCCTACTTTCTACTTTCCACTATCTAATCGCTTCTAGATAGATCAACCCTCTTTCGAGCCGGAAGTGGCAATGCTTTGGACGAAGTACTTCTGAAAGGCGAAGAACAGGACAAGGATGGGCAAGGTGTTGAAGAGCGACCCGGCCAGGATGATGGAGTAGAGCGTGAAGTATTCGCCGCGGAACCATTGCAGGCCGATGGGCAGGGTGAAGTTCTCCGGCGTGCGCAGCACCAGCAGCGGCCACATGAAGTCGTTCCAGGCGCCCTGGAAGGTGAGCAGGCCGAGGGTGAGCAGCTGCGTCTGGCTGATGGGCAGCACAATGCGGAAGAAGGTGCCCCAGCGGCCTGTGCCGTCCATCTCCGCCGCTTCTTCTAGCTCCTTGGGGAAGGACTTGTAGAACTGCGTCATCATGAACACGCCGAAGGCATCCACGATGCCGGGCAGGATTACGCCCTCCAGACGGTCAATCAAGCCGAAGCCGGTGGGGATGGTGAACGGCCCCAACTCCAGGCCGCCGCGCACCACGCCCGGGCCGATGATGAGGAACTTGGGGATGAGCGTAACCACGCCCGGCATCATCATCGAGACCAGCATCGCGCCGAAGAGAAGGTTCTTGCCGGGGAACTCCATGCGCGCGAAGGCGTAGCCGGCCATTGCGCAGAAGATCACTCGCGCAATAGTGGTGACGATGGAGACGATGACGCTATTGGCAATCCAGCGCGGGAACAACTCGAACGATTGCAGCACCGTGCGGTAGTTGTCCAGCGTAAAGGGCGTGGGCCAGTAGATCGGCGGCGTATAGGCATTCTCTACCGGCTTGAGCGAGAAGACCAGGGTGAAGTACAGCGGTGCTAGGCAGAAGATCGTCCAGATGATCAGGATGGTATAAAAGAACGGCGCGCGGATGCGCTCCCAGACGGCGTACAGTTGATCCTGACCGGTAGCAGGCAGGGGGCGGGCGATGGTTGCCATGAGGACCTCCGTTACGCGGTGCCGGAGCCGCTGCCTTCGATGACGCGGCGTTGCAGCAAGGTGACGCCGAGAATGATGAGCGTCAGGATTACGGCCAGCGCCGCCGCTTCACCCATCTTGATGGTCGTATCGCGGAAGGCCCACTTGTAAATCAGATACGTGATCGTCGTCGTGGACTCGAGCGGGCCGCCCTCCGTCATCACGAAAATCTGGTCAAACACCTGGAAACAGCCGATGACACCGACGGTGACGACGAAAAAGATGACGGGCCGGAGCATGGGAATGGTGACGTACAGAAATTGCTGGATCTTGCTGGCGCCATCAATCTCCGCCGCCTCGTAGATGGCGGGCGAGATGTCCTGCAGGCCGGCCAGGAAGATGAGCATCAGCGTGCCGCTGGTAGTGAAGATGTTCATTGCCATGATGATGTAGAACGCGGTCTCCACGCTGCCCAGCCAGTCCCAGTTGATTCCCAGGATTTGATTGACCACCCCCTGCGGTCGAAACAGCCAGATAAAAATCAGCGAAATGACGACTGAAGAGGTCACCGAAGGCAGATAGAAGATGGTGCGGAAGACGCGCCGGAAGCGCAGCTTTTGGTCCATGGCGAAAGCCAGGACCAGACTGACGATGGTCTGGATTGGCACGACGATGGCAACGTACTTGAAGGTGTTGGGCAGCGCCTTTTCGATGAAGGTCTCGTTGCTCAACACGCGCCGGTAGCTTTCCAGCCCCCAGAACTCGGGCGGACGCAGCAGGTTGTACCGGGTGAAGGAAAGATAGAACGCGAAGCCCAGGGAGAACACGATGAAAGTGAAGAAGATGAAGAGCCACGGCGAGAGGAAAAGGTACGCTGTGACGGCTTCACCAATGCGCTTGCTGCGGAACAGGCTGCCCGCACCTGGGCGGGATTGAAGTGCGGTCTGTGTGGTCATAGGAAGGACGCCTCCGGCACGGTTGAACCCTGAGGGTCGGGCGAACTCTTCGTTCTGCCCGCCCTCAGGGTGTGGGGAACAAAGTGGCCTACTGGTTCTTGATCGCTTCGCGGACTTTCTTGGCCGCCTCGGTGAAGGCGTCCTTGGCAGACTGGTTCTCCTTGTACATCCGCTCCAGTGCCTTAGATATCTGGTCGTTCACGTCCGAGCCGACGGGCCCCAGAAGAACGGCTTGGCGCCCTGCAGCGAGCCGCGGAAGATGGCGGACGCAGCCGCGTTGTTCTTCAGGTAATCGGCGTTCTGCAGCGAGATGCGTGACGGCAGCGCGAAGCCGCTGTTCAGCACCTGGGTCTGGCTGGCCTCATTGGTCAGGAAATTGACCACCTGCCAAGCGGCCTCGGCGTTCTTGGTGTTGGCACTGATGCCCCAGGCCACGGTGAAGATCAGGTTGCCCTCGCCGCCCGGGCCGGCCGGCGGCAGCACCACACCGTACTTGGTGTTCGGGAACTGCTCGCGCAGGTAGGGGATCAGCCAGCCGCCCTCGTACACCATGGCGAACTGGCCCTTGCCGAAGACGGTTCCCTGCCAGCCCTCGCCCACATCGCCGGGCAGCGCGCCGCTGCCATTGGCCTTGAAGCTGGTGTAGAACTCGGCGGCCTCGATCACCTTGTCGCTGTCGAGCGTGGTGTCGCTGTAGTCGGCGGTCATCACCGTGCCGCCGTTCTGGAAGATGAAGATTGGGAAGCGTCCGGGATCGGGTGGCACGCCCAGGCCGTAGATCGGCTTATTCTTGTCTGAGGTGTCGGTCAGCTTCTCGGCCGCAGCCTTTAGGTCGTCCCACGTCCAATCGTCGGTCGGCTCCGGGATGCCGGCGGCGGCGAACAGGTCCTTGTTATAGAACAGGCCGAGCGTGTTGAAGTCCTTGGGGATGCCGTAGACCTTGCCGTCGAAGGTGAAGGCGTCAATCAGCGCAGGGATGAAATCTTCCTTCTTGACGCCGGAGGCGGCCATCAGGTCATCAAGCGGCAGCAGTACTTCGTTGCGGGCCAGCTCCTGCCACCAGAACACATCCATGTAGAACACGTCCGGCTCGGTGCCGGCGGCGAACGAGGTCAGCAGCGCCTGCTTGTAGTCGCCCGTAATCGGCTCGTACTTGACGGTGATGCCGGGATTCTCGACGGAGAACCTGTAGAGCAGCGATTCGAGCAGGGCAGTCTCCGCCGGGCTAGAGGCCCAGCCGGAGAGGCGCACGACAACCTGCTCGGCGGGCTTAACGACCTCGACCACCTGGGTCTTGACCACTTCCTTGGGGACCTCGACCACCTGGGTCTGGATAATCGGGGTGGGCGTGGCTGCCGGGGCGCAGGCGGCCAGCAGGAGGGCCAGCGCGCTAAAGGCGGCCAGGATGGAATACAGCCGTTTCATGTTCAGTCTCCTCCAAAGGTTTGTAGGGTGTGGGTACGGTTGTCGAACTTGGCGAAACAGTGTAGAAAGAGGTTGCTCCGGTCTTGGAAACGTCGAACAGCCTCACCTCCTTTCGGGTGGGCGGAATTTCCCTCAGACACTTGCGGCTGCCAACCTGCTTGTCTGTGGGACGAATGCGACCAGGGCCGGGGCCTTTTTTTGCCTCAGCCCGAGGCCCGGACGATAAGCTGCGGTCGAAAGAGCACCTGCCGCTCGGCCGGCGCCTCGCCGCGTATAATCTTGACCAGCATCTCGACAATCTTGCGCCCGACCTCCGAGATGGGTTGATGGATGGTGGTTAGGGGCGGATTCAGGTAAGGAGCCACGGGCACATCGTCAAACCCAATCACGGCCAAATCGCTGCCGACTGTCAGCCCGCGCGCCTGCGCCGCCTGCATGGCGCCGATTGCCATGACGTCGTTCATGGTGACGATGGCCGTCGGCCTGCGCTCCGGGGGCAGATCGAGCAGTCTTTCGGTGTTGGCCCGCGCCAGTTCGTATGTGCCCTGAGCGCGAACGATCCATGCCGGGTCGGGCGTCAGCCCGGCTGCGGCAAGTGCGGCGAGGTAGCCGTTCAAACGCTCATTGCCGACCCGGGAAGTCTCCGGCCAAGCGAGCGCCGCGATGCGCCGGTGACCGCGCGCCAGCAGATGCTCAACCGCCATCTGGACGCCGGCCGTTCCATCCACATCCACCCACGGAAAGTCCTGGTCGCCGCTTGAGCGCCCGAAGGCGACAAAGGGGAAGGACTGAGAAAGGAGATAGGCCGCCCGTGGGTCGTTGTAATTCACGCTTGAAATGACGAAGCCATCTACCTGGCCGGCTTCGATCAGGTCGCGGTAACCCTGAATCTGGTCTTCGCCCGCGCGGTAGGGGAAGGGCAGGAGGTGGTAACCCGCAGCTTCGGCTTGCTCGACCATGCTGGTCAGGAATTTATCCAGGATGAAGTTGGCAACGTCGAGGGTGCCTGACTCCCAGGAATAGCCGATGAGGTGGGAGCGTTGCGAGCGGAGGTTGCGCGCTTGGCGGTTAGGCTTGTAGCCTAACTGGCGGGCGGAGGCGAGGATACGTTCGATTTTTTCCGCGGAGACGTGCGCCTGGCCGTTGAGCACTTTTGAAACGGTTTGATAGCTCACTCCGGCAAGCTCAGCAACGTCTTTTATGGAAACACGTTTCCGATTCATGACGGCTTAGCTATCGTTCGCGCGAACGTTCGCGTTTCGGTGTGAACACTATATGACAAAACCAGTCCAGAGTCAACTACCGATTTTTAGCCCAACAAGGTCAGCGCGGGACGCGCCGGCGGTAGGCGTGGATCAGCCAAGCCGCGCCGAAGCAGGCCGTGCAGGCCAGGACGATGGCGGCGCCGGAGGCCACGTCGAAGTAATAGGACGCATACAGGCCGACGACGCCCGACAACACGGCGATACCCGCCGCCAGCGCCATCATCTGTGGCAGACGATTGGAGAGCAGCGAGGCCGCCGCCGCCGGCGTGACGAGTAGGGCGCTGGTCAAGACCACGCCCACCATCTGAATGCCGGAGACAACGGTCAGCGCCAGCAACAACAACAGGCCGTAGCGCACCAGGTCAACGCGCAACCCGATTAGCTCGGCGTGAGTGGGGTCGAAAGAGGTAAGTTCCAACTCTTTATGAAATAGCGCCAGTGTCAGCAGAACCAGCCCGGTGATTGCAGCAAGAACCCACAGGTTGTCCGGGCTAACGCCCAGAATGTTGCCGAACAGGATGTGGGTAAAGTCTCGGAAGGAGCGAACAGTGCTCATCAGCAGGATGCCCAGGGCAAACATCCCCGTGAACCAGATGCCGATGGCGGTGTCCTCGCGTACGGTCTGCCGCTGCGAGAACCAGCCGATGCCCAGGGCGGTTAGCGTGGCCGCGATAAGCGCGCCGGCGATCAGATTGAAGCCGGTCAGGTAGGCGGCGACGACGCCGGGCAGGATGGTATGCGCCAGTGCATCGCCCAGGAAGGCCATGCGGCGCAACACTACGTACACGCCCAGGCAGGCGCAGGCCAGCCCGATCAAGGCCGAGGCCAGCAGGCCTGTCTGCATGAAGCTGTATTGCCATGGTTCCAACAGCCAGTTCATCTCGCCACGCTCACGGGGCGCTCCCGCCCGACAATCAGGCCTGTGAACGCGCCGGGCGGCGCCGGTTCTTCGCGACCCTCACAGAGATAGAACGCGCCGTCGAAATCAGTCTCCAGCCGGCCGAGGTCGTGCGTGGCGGTAATGACGGTCTTTCCTCGACGTTGCAATTCCGCCAGCACGCGCGAGACCACGGCGCGCGTGTCCGCGTCTACGGCGTTGAGCGGCTCGTCGAGGAGTAGCAAGTCGGCGTCCTGCGCCAGTGCCCGCGCCAGCAGGGCACGCTGCTGCTGCCCGCCGGAAAGCTCGCCGATCTGGCGCCGCGCCAGCGCCGTCAGACCGAGCTGTTCAAGGGCCTGCGCTACCAACGCATGGTCTGCGGGGCCGGGCCGACGCAGCCAGCCGAGATGGACATAGCGGCCGGTCATTACCAACCGCTGCACGTCCACCGGGAAACGCCAGTCAATATCATGCCGCTGGGGCAGGTAAGCGACGCGATGACGGCAGCCCCCTAAGGGACGCCCGTAAATCAGGACCTCGCCCTCGGGCACGGGCAGCAGCCCGGCGATGGCTTTGAGGAGCGTGCTCTTGCCGGCGCCGTTCGGCCCGACCAGCGCGACGCGCGCCCCAACCGGCACGGTCAACTCGATGTCGCGCAAGGCGAGCGACTCCGTGCCTGGGTAACGCAGCCGAGGCAGGCGCACGCTCACCGCCGGCGCTCCGGGGACAGGTTCGATATGTCGGTGCGGGGTGTAAGGAAGAAACACGTTCATCGGCGCAGGCCGGCAAGCTCATCTCGGCAAACCATCCTAGCGCCACAGTTTAGGGATTGTAGGGATGCGGCAGGGCAATGTCAACAGCGGGCGGCGTGTTATGTGCACGCATTTGCAGTCGCAAGTCGCACAGGTTTGCAGAACCGAGGTTGCTTCCCGCCTAAATCACAGATATCATAGCATCTCGTAGCGCTTTTTTGCAGAGCAGGCATGCCTCAACTCAATTGTCCCCAGTGTAGTCAGATACTTGAACCGAGCGATGTGATTTGCCCAAAGTGTGGGGCCAACCTTGTGGTGGTGACCCTGCTGGCCGAACAGCACTGGCTCGGATGGACACGGGGCGGCCTGGGAACCGGCTCGCTGCGCCCGATGAGCGTGGAGCAACTGGTGCCGCGCTTAGGTGATTTGTTGCTGGCGCAGGGCTATATCACCGAGGCCCAGTTGCAGGAAGCGCTGGCCCGACGCGCACAGGGGTCTGGCTCACGTCTACTCGGCCAGATTCTGATAGAGATGGGTGCGGTGACGCGCGAAACACTCGATCGCGTCATCGCTCGGCAGATCCTTGAACTACAAAACGCCCTGCTGCAGGCCAACCATACCTTGGAAAAGAATGTGGCCGAGCGTACCGCCGAGCTGGAGATGGCGCTGCTCAAGCTCACCGAGCTTAATCAACTTAAATCCAACATCGTCGCCAATATCTCACACGAGCTGCGCACGCCGCTCACTCACATTAAGAGCTACATCACGTCGCTGGCAGAGGGCAAACTCGGCCCGCTGACCCCTGCCCAACAGGAAGCGGTGAGTGCCACCGTGGACGCCGTAAATCGCCTCGAACAGTCCTTAGACGGTCTGATTGCCTACGCGGCTTCGGCCCGTGGCGAGATGACGCTCAACCTCAAGCCGGTGCGTATCACGCCGTTTGTAGAGGAAGTGCTACGGCGCGTGCGCCCCGCAGCGGAACAAAAGGGCCTGCGCCTGGAGAAACGCTTCAACTTTACCCAGACGGCCTTCCTCGGCGATGAGGAAAAGCTCTTCTGGGTGTTGCTGCAGCTGCTGGATAATGCGGTGAAGTTCACACCGCGGGGCGGCAACGTAACGTTGAGCGTCTCCGACGAAGGCCGGCGTGTGCGCTTCGCCGTGCAGGACACGGGTATCGGCATCCCTGCCGGTCGTCTCGAAGAGATCTTCGAAGACGTCCGCCAGCTTAATGGCTCGACTGCGCACCGCTACGTCGGTACCGGATTAGGGTTGGCGCTGGTGCGACGCATCGTCGAGGCACATGGCGCCCACGTCCACGTGGAGAGTCAGGAAGGCCGTGGCAGCACCTTCTCCTTCGCCGTGCCGGCCTCAGCCACGCCCCCAGTTTGAGACTTCCAGACCGGAAGGCGCATGAGCATCCGTGACATCGTCCTGATTGAAAGCAACGCGCCGACTTTGACCTATCTCAAAGCATTGCTGGAACAGGCGGGTTACGCGGTGCGCACGGCATCAACGGGCAAAGAAGGACTGATCGAAGCCTGGCGCGCGCCAACCCAAGTGGTCATCCTCAGCGACGCGCTGCTTGACCTCGGTTACGACGATCTCATCCAGAAACTGCGCAGTGATTTGCGAACGGCGCAGGTGAAAATCATTCTGCTCTCGGCGCGTTCCCAACCCCAGGAGGTCATGGCGGCGTTTAAGGCCGGCGTCAACGAGTTCATCGTCAAACAGCCAGGCGCCGACGTTGAGCTGGTGGCAAAGCTGAATGCCCTGACCGGAGCCGACGCGCCGCGCGCGCCAAGCAGGACAGACCTCCCGTCGCCTGCCGGCCAAATCGTCGCCTTCCTCAGCGCCAAGGGTGGCACCGGCGTCTCCTCGTTGTGCGTCAACACTGCCCATCTGTTCGCCGAGCGCACCGGCAAGCGCGTCGTCGTCGTTGATCTGGTGTTGCCCATTGGCTCGCTGGGCTACATCGTCGGCGTGGATACGCCCGGCCGGAACCTGATCGCCGCTACTCAGATCGAAGGCCCTCGGCTCACCGTTAATGCTCTGCTGCCGATACTAAGCCGGCCGCCTGGCTGGAATCTCCACTTGCTGCCGGGTGCGCCTGACCCACAAACGGCGCAGGACCTGCGGGTAGACCACGTCGAGACGGTCATCAGCGAGCTATGCCGCGCCTTCGATGTAGTTTTTGTGGACTGTGGCCGGACCCTTTCGCGCATCAGCCTGCCGCTGCTGCGCCAGGCGGCCAAAATCATGCTTGTCGTCAGCCCCGACCTGGCGACGGTGGCGTTGACCAAGACGGTGCTCGCCTTTCTTGACACGCAGGGCATCCGGCGTAAAAACGTTGGCCTGGTGCTTAACCGAGCGGTGGGTTTGGAGGGCCTGAGCCGGCCCGAGCTGGAACGCGAGCTGGGACTGGCGGTATGCAGCCTGGTGCCGCACCTGAGTGACCAGTTCGCCCTGGCGAACAACCAGCATGTCCCACTCGTTACCCGGCTGGCCAGCAACATCGTGCTCTTTACGTTGCAAGACCTGACCGACTACATTGCCGCCGGGCTGCACGAGCCGGCGCCGGCAGTCTAAGCGGCACGGCCTGCTGAGTGGTGGGTGGCGCCGTTTGCCGGCGGGACATCTCTAAGTTAGGCCACCTAATCGTCTACATTGCTTCGAGTCGGGAAAGTGCAAAGCATAGACAAGTGGCAGAAAGTGCAAAGCATGTGTGAGTGCCCTGAAAAAACTACTTTTCAGGTGCAAACGCCACCATATATGGCGTCGAGATTACAACCAAAGCGGCATATGTGGCGGCCAAGTGTTTCAATCATGACCTTTTTTCAGTGCACTCATGTGTGCACGCAAAAGTTGTCAGGGAACGTGCCACCCCTTCGTCCTTCGGTGGGCTTCGCGAAGCGAAGCCACACTCAGGATGTCCTGCGCAGCGGGCATCTTGAGCGGACGCCGAGCGAAGCCGAAGCGGTAATCGCCGGACGCCCGCCGCTCCCTGAGCGCGCTCATCGGAGCGAAGCCGAAGGGTCAGGGTGCGGCTGACATGTTTTGCGTGCACACCAAAGCATAGACAAGTGGCAGATAGTCATGCAATACCCCAAACTCCTCTGCCCGGTTGCATATGAAGAATGCAAACTGATTTCAGGACCTGTCGTTCGTCTTCCAAAGGCAACGTCCACTTTCCGGCGTTGGCGTGGCGTTTCTCCCATAGACACTTATGGGAGCAAGCCCATCATTGATATTGATGGCTCACCCGGTTACGCTGAATTGGCAATTCTCAAATTGCTCCAAAAGGAAAACTGGCAAGGAGTTTGGATTGACACTTTTCGCAAAGTAAGACGAAGTGCAATTGATATCTGTGCTCATTTGCCGCCCGACCAGGATAAACTGCTTGAGAAGATTTATACGACGGCCGGCACAAAATCGGGCTGCTTCGATGTGTTTTGTTGGAGGCCAGACGGCGTCTTATTCGTCGAAGCCAAACAGAAGGGGCGAGACCGAATTCGGCAAACGCAAATAAGGTGGTTGAGCGCTGCTCTGCAAATCGGCATTCCTATCGGATCGTTTCTTGTAGTGGAGTGGCAAGCGGAAGATGGTTAATCAGCTGGCATCAGGCCGTTCACCCAAAAGGGCTTAGACGCCGACGTCTTCACGCCAATAGCCTGCGAATGATATTCAATTCCTTATAGCCTGCGTTTTCCCACCGCCGGGTAGGGATTGGCGCTAATTCTTACTCCACCTATAATCCCCGCCCGAGGATTGACCTATGAGCGATTACGACACTGCCCTGGATTTGCGCGCGCGCCTGCTGGGCGTGTTGCTGCGCGACGCGCGCCTGTACGCCGGCAAGACGGTGAAGGATTGCGCCGAGGTGCTGGGTGTCACGCCGGCAACCATCCATGCCTACGAGAACGGCGACAAAAGCCCCTCGCTGCCGGAACTGGAACTGCTGGCTTACTTTTGCGATGTGCCGCTCTCTCACTTTTGGGGCACGGCGGCGCTCTCGGAGAAAGAGGAGCAGCAGCGCGCCTCGCTGCCGCCGCCCGCCATCCTGGAGATACGCGACCGCATGATCGGCGCCAAGTTGCGCCAGGCGCGGCAGAACGCCGGCCTCAAACTCAAGGAGTTTGCCGCGGAGCTGGGCATCTCGCCGAGCACGCTCGCTGCTTACGAATACGGAGAACGCCCGCTGCCGCTGCCTGAGCTGGAAGTCATTCTCAACCGGCTGGGCTTGACGGTGGAAGATGTGCTTGAGCCGTACGGCGTGGTGGGTGAGTGGGAGAGCGAGCATCGCCTGTTTGAGCGCTTCAAGCGACTGCCGCCTGAGCTGCGCGAGTTCGTCACCGAGCCGATCAACGAACATTACCTTCATCTGGCCCGGCGCCTCAGCCAACTTCCCACCGAACAGCTCCGCGCCGTGGCAGCAGGGCTGCTGGAGATTACCTACTAGCCTGATATACGCGGGATTCGAGATTAGAGACTCGGTCTTCAATCTCCTTCCATGTCCCCTCATGCTCTCAAAGCTTCCGGCCTAAGCCATTACCGCGCCGAACGTTACGCTGAGGCGGCAGCAGCATTTGCCGAGGCAGCGGCAGGTTTCGAAGCTGCGGGCGACCGCGCCAACGCGGCCGAGATGCGTAACAACCTGTGCGTCGTCCGCATGGCGCAGAACGATTGGGCCGGTGCGCTGGCCGCAGTCGAGGGTACGCCGGAAGTGTTCCGCGCGCTTGGCGACCGGCTACGTGAGGCGCAGGCGCTGGCGAACCTGGCTGCTGCGCATGACGGCGCCGGCCACGCGGAGCAGGCCGCCGATTTGTATGTGCAGGCCATTGACCTGCTCGGCCGGCTGGGCGAGACCGAGACGCGCGCCGCTTGTTTCAAGAAGCTGAGCGCCTTGCAGGTCAAACTCGGCCAACAATTGCAGGCGCTGGCCTCCATGCACTCCGGCCTTAACCTCTCCACCGAACTATCGCCGAAGGAGAAACTGTTGAAAGAGGTGATAGACAAGGCCGTCAAATTGATGGGCGGGAGCTTGCCGAAATAAACCCTTATACGTGGTGCCTCGGTCTGTTGTCCCCGTTTCATAAATCTGAAGTTCGGTTGTCGGTGTCTGCTCAGCTGAAGGTTGTCCGGGCGCTCGCCTTATGCCTGTGCGCGGCCTGTGCCCCGGTGCACGCCGAGCCGAAGTCGCCGGCGATTACGCCTCCGCCGGTAATGACGTTGGCCTCCTCCGCTCCCGCTCTCCCCGGCCCCACCATCCCGGCAGCCGTTACAGCTACGGCAGCACCGACCGTCGAGCTGACCTCCACCGCCACCGCCGTTCCCGAGATCACCCTCGTCTTCACCGGCGACATCAACCAGGGCGATTTCGCCGACAACGCCGACACGGCCGACCCCGAAATCACCCTCGTCTTCACCGGCGACATCAACCCCGCGCGTTGCGTATACACCATCGCCAAGAATGCCGGCGATATGGCCCTGCCGTATCGCGCCGTGGGCGAAGTGTTGCAAAGCGCCGACCTCGCCATCGGCAGTCTAGACGCTTCCATCTCAGACGTCAACCCGCCTAGCCCCTGCGCCGAGTTTCACCGCAACTTGCTCGCGCCCTCGGAGGTGGTGCAGGGGATGCAGTGGGCGGGCTTCGACCTGATGGCGGCGGCGACCAATCACATCAAGGACTGCGGCCTGGGGCGTGGCTGCGTGCACGACTCGCTACTCGATACGATTGCCCACCTGCGTGCGGCCGGCATCGAGCCGGTGGGCGTTGGCCGGAACCTGGCGGAGGCGACCGCCCCTGTCATCGTTGAGGTGCGCGGCGTGCGCTTCGCTTTTCTGGCCTTCACTGCCATCAACGGCGAGGTCTGGGCGACAGAGACTGCGCCGGGCGCTGCGCCGTTCCTGCCGGAGGTCTACGTGGACGCGGTGCGCCGCGCCCGGGTGCAGGCCGATGTGGTCGTCGTCTTGCCGCACTGGGGCCGCGAGTTCACCGGCCAGATCACGTGGGAGCAGGCGCTCGGCGCGCAGCGGCTGGTGGAGGCCGGTGCGATGCTCGTCGTCGGCAACAACCCGCATCACGTGCAGGGCGTGGAGACGTTCCCTAACGGCGCGGTGGTGGCCTACGCCCTCGGCAACTTTGTGTTCGATCAGGAATGGTCGGATGGGACGCTGTACACGATTCAGGGGCTGATGCTGCGGGCGACGTTCCGCGGCGCGCAGCTGCACAGCGTTGAGCTGCTGCCGGTGCGCATCCACGATAACTTCCAGCCGCGTCTGGCCAGGCCGGAGGAGGCGGCGCAGATTCTGCGCGATGTCGAGGAGTCGCTGCGGAGCAGGCCGGGCAGGGGAAAGTAAAGCGTGATCTGAGCGTCAGCAGTAGAACGTCATCCGCTGCAGGTGTACTACCGGGTCAATATATTGCACCTGCACGCCTTCGGGGACGTTGATGTTGATTGGCGCGTAGCTGAGGATGCCCTTGATGCCGGCCTTGACCAGCTCATCGGCTACGGATTGTGCGGCCTCAGCAGGCACGGCAATCATCGCTAGCCGGATGCCGCGCTGGGGGATGAGCGTGCCCAAGAGCGCCGCGTCCTGAACGATATAGCCGCTCAGCTCACGGCCGATCTTGGCCGGGTCGTTGTCGAAAATCAACTCGATGCGAAAGCCGCGATTGCGAAAGCCGTTGTAACGCGCCAGCGCGCTGCCAAGGTCGCCTGCACCCACCAGCGCCACGCTCCATTCGCGATCCACCTTCAGAATCTGCCGCAGCTGCTTGATCAGGAACTCAATCTGATAGCCGGTCCCCTGTTTGCCGAACTCGCCGAAGTGGGACAGGTCTTTGCGGATTTGCGCCGAGCTGATGCCAAGGCGCCGGCCCAGTTCACCGCTGGAGGTGATGTGCTGGCCCTCCTGCTGCAAACGGGTTAGCGCCCGCAGGTAAATGGGCAGTCGGCTAACCACAATGTCCGGGATTGGGGTTTCAGGCATGCACGCTTCTCCAGAACACCCGCCGTATCCTTATCAATGTGAAAAAACTTTAGCACGAGTTCAGAGGCGGAGCAAGTTTTACGGCGTGTGGGCGGGATTTTCGAGGTCCACGTAATGAACACGAATGAGTATTCTTCTGCCGGATTGACGAACAAGCCTTTGCCGTTCTGTTTTCGCAAGAACCGTCACGCCCGAATGTGCCGGTGAACGTCTTGGCGGGCTTGGAAGCGCTCAAACCCGGCTTTGGCCGGAGCGATGAAGAGCTGTCTCAGCAGTTCCTGTACAACCTGCAAGTGCGCTATGCGCCGGGCTATAGCCGGCCGGGCGAAGGCGAGTTCGAGCTGCGGACACTGTACAATTTTCGGCAACGGCTGAGCCGCTACCTATCGCTTACGCAACAGTCGTTATGCGTTACTGAAGACGCTCTAAAAGGGGGCAGTTGTGAAGTCCTTGGCGACCTACCAAGAGAGTGTGGGGTTCTTGATCCTGGTCATGGTCGCCAGGCACGGTCTTCGGGTAGGGAATTGCCACCGTCAATGATCAGCAGTTGGCCGGTCAGATACGAAGCGCGCGGGTCGGCCAGAAAGCGGATGGCGAAAGCCACCTCTGCGGGCGTGCCGGAACGTTTCATGGGGGTCAGGAGGCCGGCGCGGGCTTCGCTTTCGGGCTGTGAGTCGGTTGCGATCCACCCCGGAGCAACGGCATTAACCGTGATGCCATCGGCAGCCGTCTCTAAGGCGCAGGCGCGGGTGTAGCCCCACATCCCGGCTTTGGCAGCATGGTAGGCGGCGTCACCGACAAAGGCCTGTACCGGGCCGCTGGTGGAAGCGACATTGATGATGCGCCCGTACTTTTGCGCCCGCATCAGCGGCAGTACGGCGCGCGTGACCAAGAAACAGGTGGTCAGGTTGCGTTCGAGCGAACGATGCCATTCTTCGAGGGGGATGTCATCCACACGGCACTCGAATTGTTCTTCTCCAATAACGGTCATGCCAGCGTTGTTGACACAAATTTCCAGATGTCCAAACGATTGGCGGACGTCTGCTAGGATGGATTCGACCGCTTCTGGGCGCGTCAGGTCGGCGACATAGCTGCGGGCGGAGATTCCCTCAGCGGCAAGTTCGGCAGCGCGAGCGTGGATGCGCTCGGTCGTGCTGACCAGCAGGACAATTGCGCCATCCTGACCGAGCAGGCGGGCGGTGGCGAAACCGATACCGTTCGGGCTGCCTGCACCGGTGACCAGAGCAATCTGACCTTGTAGGGGGGTCATTCGACGTTCTCCTGTTGTAAGAGTTTTTGAAAGGCGCGCACCGATTCCCTTATCCTCTTAAGAGTGCTGCTGCTCAGGGAACTTGGTATTGTTGGGTTGTCTTGTAATCGAGGAAGCCAAGGCCATGAGCAGCAATCAAGAATTGTACACTCGAGATTGATCCACACCCTGCGTCCGCCGGTGAATGGGTGTGCACGCAAAACATGTCAGCCGCACCCTGACCCTTCGGCTTCGCTCCGATGAGCGCGCTCAGGGAGCGGCGGGCGTCCGGCGATTACCGCTTCGGCTTCGCTCGGCGTCCGCTCAAGATGCCCGCTGCGCAGGACATCCTGAGTGTGGCTTCGCTTCGCGAAGCCCGCCGAAGGACGAAGGGGCGGCACGTTCTCTGACAACCTTTGCATGTACACGGTGAATGTGACCCGTGTTTCCCATCTGATCAACTAGATAACCTTCACGATAACCGGTTATCGGGTAAGACCAGGGCATATATGCTATGCCCGTCTCCTTGGCCAAAACCTATGGTTAAGCCGAACAGAAGCGCTTGAGCTGCCCAAGTGGCAGCGTGTGCTTGGTGGCAGGCCGGATTTCGCGCCGGCCTACCGGGATCGGGTGTTATTGCTGTCATAACGCCAAGCGACGAATCCAACGAGGACGACAAAACTCGGCGAGTTGCTCAAGTGAGTGCTCTGAAAAAACGCATCACTGAGACCGTAGAGTTCTTCCTTGATTATTTCTCCGCGTGCTCTGCGATCTCAGCGGTGAAACATCCTTATTTGCGGTGGACTCTCAAGTGGAACGTTGCAGTGGCAGGCGAGGTCCGTAGTTAGATTTTCTAGCAGGCCGAGCTACACTTGTGCGATGGCGCCATTCCGCACTACCCACACCGTTGCCCGTTCGCGGAACTGGGGCGGGAAGAGGTTGAGGTCGGTGGTGGTCAGTACCACCTGGTCGGCACCGTTGAGGCGGCTCAGTAGGTCGCGGCGGCGGTTGCCGTCCAATTCGGCCAGCACTTCATCGAGCAGCAGGATCGGCCACTCACCGGAGCGGCGGCGCATCCATTCCATCTCCGCCAGCTTGAGCGCCAGCACGGCAGTGCGCGCCTGCCCGCGCGAGCCGTACGTCCCCACATCAATTCCGCCGGCGATGAAGCGCAGCTCGTCGCGGTGTGGACCGGTGAGCGTCATCCCGCGCGCGATTTCTTCGGCGCGCGTCGCCTGCAGCTTTTGCCGGAGCCGTGCCTGAATGTCCTTCGCCGAGAGTCCCACCTGATGCACCGGCACTTGTAGCGGCAGGCCGAGCTGGCCCTCCGGTGCAGCGGTCGGGTCGAAGGCCGGATGATAGGCCAGGCGGAGTGAGTCCGCGCCCGCCGTCAGGTCGCGGTGGATGGGCGCGGCGATGGTCTCCAGCTCGGCCAGCGCGGCAATGCGCGCCGCCATAATCAGACTGCCGTGCTCGCACAGTTGCTCATCCCAGAAGTCGAGCTGGTCGGCGGCGCTGTTGCCCTTTTCCTGCAATTGTTTGAGCAAGGCGTTGCGCTGCGC
>JAVQXV010000353.1:0-2184 GCA_033577755.1 Anaerolineales bacterium | reverse complement strand
CTGCTCCCAACACTTTATCGTCTAGGGGACGAGGTTCCGGAATGATTTCTGAGCAAGATTTCGAGCGCTTGTCAGCCTATATAGATAACGCCCTCCCTGCTGCGGAGAAGGCAGCCCTCGAGGCGCGCCTGCAGCAAGACCCGGAACTCAAGGCCATCCTGCGCGATCTGCGCCTACAAACGCGCGCCTTGCGCGACCTGCCGCGCCTCAAGCCGCCGCGCAACTTCACTCTTAGCCCACAACAAGCACAGGCGCTGCGTCCCGTCCGCTCCTCACTCCTCGCTTCGCTGTTCCCCACGCTTCGGCTGGCGACGGCCGTCTCTGCCTTTGCCTTTGTGGCCGTGTTGGCAGCTGCCTTGCTTACGACGGAGCGGCGTTCGCTAACGCTTGCCCCGATAGCGCCTCCGATGGCCGTAGCAACCCGGCCGGTGGAGGTTGAGCAACCTGCCGAGAGCACGGCAGTGGCTGCTACCGTTGAGGCATTTGCATTGGCCGCCCCAAGCGAGAAGCAGGCGCTCACACCCGAGGGCACCCGGGTCGTTGAAGGCCTGGAAGCTGCGCACACCGCCACCGACGCAGCCACAGTAGAAGCCACCATACCCGCCGCCGATTTCAGTTTGGCGCAAATCGAGACGGAGACGCCCGTACCCGAGTCAACCGATTCGCAGGTCTTTCTGCCGAGCATCTCCACCGAGCCGGCACAGCCCGAAACGCCTACACTTTCGCCACTTGCCCTGAGCGCGGCCGTCTTGGGCGTCATCACCCTCGTCCTCGCCATCGCC
Source organism: Anaerolineales bacterium (assembly GCA_033577755.1). Classification (GTDB taxonomy): domain Bacteria; phylum Chloroflexota; class Anaerolineae; order Anaerolineales; family UBA6663; genus JANWXR01. The sequence continues at coordinate 1,402 of JAVQXV010000353.1, read as the reverse complement.
ACCTGGCTCGCCTGGCGTCGCTGAGCGCAGCTATTCCCCGGTTATCGCTCAAAGACAAAGATAACGAATGGCACGCCGACCATCCGTTTTTTGTTTCTCCCGGCTTCGGCGAGATTACGCTTATCTGCACACCGGGCAGAAATTGTCTTACGCAGAGTGTGCACGCAAAGGTTGTCAGGGAACACGCCGCCCCTTCGACTGCCGCTTCGCTCAGCGTCCGCTCAGGGTGCGGCTGACAGGTTTTGTGTACACACTACGCAGAGACATCACACTTGCCCAAGCTCTCTCTTGCGTCTTTGCGACTTTGCGCGAGATTTCCCCAGACTCAGGAAAGCGTGTTTTCGTTTAGGATTAAGCCATGACGTTGGACGCTCGCACGGCTGCCATCAAGTTTTGCACGCGCTGCGGCGGCGCGATGGAATATCGCGAAGCGTTCGGCACAGTGCGCCCTGTCTGCCCGGCCTGTGGCCACGTTCACTTCATTGACCCCAAGGTGGCCGTGTGTGTGCTGGTGGAGCGCGATGGACAGGTGCTGATGGTGCGCCGCCGGAGCGACCCGGAGCGCGGCAAGTGGTCGTTCCCGGCGGGCTTTGTGGATGCAGGCGAGGCCCCGGCCCGCGCGGCGGAGCGCGAGGCGCTGGAGGAGACCGGCCTACGCGTGCGCGTCACCGCGCTGCTCGACGTGATCGCTAAGAACGAAGCGGTGGAGGCCGCCGACATCCTCATCGTGTACCGGGCAGAGGCCGACGACGGCGCGCCTGCGCCGGGCGACGACGCCGACGAGGCGCGCTACTTCCCCCGCAACGAACTCCCCAACGAGCTGGCCTTTGCTTCGACGCAGATTGTGATTACGAAGTGGGTGCAGAGCGCGGCGAGCTGAGGTCGCCTGAGTAGAACCTCGTACTCGTGAGCGTCGTGAGCGTTCACCGGCATATTCCGGCCAGGCCAGCCCACAATGAGCGCTTCTCCAGGCAGACTATAGCTCTGGCTGAGCGCCGTTGGCAGGTGCGTCAGCGTAAGGTGGGCGTCGAAGTCGGCAGGCCTGCCGGCTGACAGGCGCTCAGGGTCAGGCACAGGCAAAGCTGTGCGGCAATGACGGGAAGTGAAGTTTGGGAGAGGGAATTTCTGAGCATTCAAGGTTCTCCCAGTGTGAGGGTTCAGCCAGAACCACACACCGATTGATTTCCAGCAGGTTGCAAATCGTAGAAGCGGATGAAGCGCCACGCGTATCCGCTTTTCCACTCCATATCCACTGAATGCATGCAACCGTTTGAGCATTCATCCTCCAGGTGAGTGCTGCTATGCAGGCAGCGTTATCCGTCCGATCTGCGAAGCCAGGTATGATCCCACCGCAAAAACTCTGATCTCACCGCCAAGCCACAAAGAGCGCGGCGAAAAGCGC
>JAVQXV010000352.1:0-2204 GCA_033577755.1 Anaerolineales bacterium | reverse complement strand
GCATGGTCGTGCCGATGATTTTGTACTCCATGCCGGTGATGCCCTTGCCGCTGGCGGTCACGGTCGGGTCAGGGAGATCGAGTCGGTTGGTCATAAGTTTATGCTCCTTATTCTGAGGATGAAGTGAACGGCTGGATTATAGCGCTGCATGCAGTTTCGATTGGGAGTCTGGCGCGTCAGTGCGCTTCAGCAGCTCCATCAGCCAGTCTTTCTCCGCCGCTGCGCCGCCTTTGTCCCAGCTCTTCCCGGCTTCCACCAGAGCGGCGCGGGCCTTCTCAGCCGACTCTACGGGCTTGCCTTCCGCGAGTAGCACGGCGGCCTCGGCGCGCAGGCGGCTGTGCTTCTCAATGAAGCCGCCCTGCGCTTGTTCCAGCAACATGCGCGCGGCGTGGGTATCCTGCCGGTATCTGGCCGCGAAGTAGGCGGCCTCGGCAAATATCATCGGGCGGGCTGCCTCAGGGAAGCCCTGGGCCTGTTGCCGGCACAGGTCGAGCAGTTCGCCCGCGCGTTCCACCTCGCCCCGGTCTAGCGCGTAGAAGTAACCGAGATAGTTCGCCATCACATCTTCAACCGTGCCCTCGCGCAGGGCGAGCAAGCGTTCCACCTGCGCCGGGTTCCAGTCCCGCGGGCGCACGCCCTCCATTGAGGCCGCCGCCAGTGAGATCGTCAGCCAGCGCCGCTCGGCGCGGTGGCCACCACGCAGCACGTCCAGAAGTTGGGCGCCGTCGGTGTCGAAGCTACCGGTCTTACCGGGAATCATGGTCGCCACGAAGATCGCCAGGTTGGTCACGCCGAAGAAGAAGGCGAATAGCGTCACTGCGCTCCAGGGGGACGCGGCGGCAATGTTGGCGTTAGTCCAGGCGGCCAGCGCCAGGCTGAGCGTCCCCAGGACGAGGCTGGTGAGCGGGCCGCCCAGGATGACGATGGCCGTTCTGCGCATCAGGTCCTGATCGTTGGTGGGCATCGCTGAAGTAATGCCGCCGTACAACGACACGTCCTTGTTGAGACGAACTCTGATCCTGTTGCCCTCACGCATCAACTTGAGCGGCCCAACGATGAAGAGCAAGAAGCGGAAGCCAACCAGCCAACCGCCGAGCAAGTGGCCCAGCTCATGCGCCACCACGGTCGTTACCAGGAGCAGAACACAGCCGGCGATCAAAGCCGGTGCGCTGATCGGGCCGATGTTCAGAGCGAAATCGAAATTGGCAGCCTGCAAAACTTTGCTCGTCAGCCAACCAAACGCCAGGCCGGCAGCGGTGAAGGCGACCAGCGCGAACACAGCGCGTAACCATGTGGGTAGCTTGTTGGTTTTTGCGGTATCCGTGGTCATGAGGCGCCTTTGTTTACGGGTCAGGTTTCTTCGGGGTGATACTCGGTGGGATAGAAGGCACAGACCAGGGAGTAGACTTCAGCGCCACCTTCGTCGGGTACTTCTGTGAAGTCCTTGAGAACGGCCAACAATCTTTCGTAGATTCGTTTCGCCTGTGCCGGCGTGAGGCGGGCAAACCCGCGCCTGAGCAGCAAAGCGCGGGGCTGGGGGGCAGTTTGGGTCAAATCAATTCGACTTGCATGTACACTGCGATGGATGTCTGCCTTCGTTGCATCAAGGGCGAATGCAAGCATCGCCTCCAGGCCGGCCTCTCGAACCGGCTGCGGTTGAGCAAAAAGCTTACTGTCCACATGATACTGGCGGGCGACGGCACGGTAACGTTTCTCAATGATGCCGGAGACAATGCGCATGCCCGTAACCCGGATCAGGCCGTGTTTTTCCAGCAGGTTGATGTGGTAGTACAGCCGCGTGGCCGGTAGCCCAAAATCGGCTGCCAGCTCCTTAACCGTGCGCGGCCGGGACACCAGCGCCTCCAGAAGGTGGGTGCGGAGCGGGTCGGAGATGAGTTTCAGTTCCTCCAGCGAGATCGGCCTGACCTCGGCAGGTTCAGCGGCTAGCTCAGACGCCGGCTCAGAAGCAGTGGTCATTCGATATGCCTTGAATGTTTATAATCAGAAAAACGGTTAACGCTCAAGTGAGATCGGCTTAAGGCTGAATAACCAAGGTAGTTAGTAGCTCAAGCTTAGACTAAATTCTGGCGGCTGACTTGCTGGCCAGCCGCCAGATGACAGAATTGAGAGGTGACTAACTCCCCACTGCTACCGAACTCATTAACCGACCGCAAGCCTTTCGTCAACAGGTCTGCGCGTAGGTT
>JAVQXV010000351.1:0-2211 GCA_033577755.1 Anaerolineales bacterium | reverse complement strand
CATGACCACTTCCACCACCCCGGAAAAAATCACCATCATCGAAGGCCCGACGCCGACGTTTGAGGTGCCAACCGAGACCTGGGCGTTGTCGCTAAGCGAAGGCCCAACATTGCCCCGCATTGCATTTACCCGGCTGCGCACGTTCAACGGCCCGGCGCTGGTCGAGCGCTGCTGGAAGGCGTGGGAGCAGGGCCGCGCCTGCCACCTGGAGTATCGCGATGAAGACGGCCTGAGGCGCGAAGCGCAGATCATTGCTGCACGCTACGTCGAGGTCCCGGAAGGCCATGTCTTGCTGTTGCACGTCAGACTGTGACAACGGCTGCGTGCACCGAAAAACGCACCCCTGAGACGCTGAAGGCGCAGTGTGGTGCCTGCTGTTGCCCACCACGCCAACCGGCTTTTGCCCTTCTTGGCCACTATCCGTCATATGAAGAGGCTAAGTCGCAAAGAGTAACAAAAACCTTGCATCCTTGTGTCTAGGCGCAGCGCTCGATCCATCACGGGCGCGGCAGTGTCGCAAAGAGTAACAAAAACCTTGCATCCTTGTGTCTTTGCACTCTGCGCTGTGTGCACGCAAAACCTGTCAGCCGCACCCTGAGCAGACGCTGAGCGAAGCGAAGCGGTAGTCGAAGGGGCGGCACGTTCCCTGACAACCTTTGCGTGCACACTCTGCGCTTTTGCGGTAAGCGCATGAAGGTTTTCAACGCAAAGTCGCAGAGATGCCAAGTCGCCAAGGGTGTCCGTTCGCGTCCTTGCGCCTTTGCGCGTCGAGCTGCATGGCCTAGCGTTGCTCCCTGTCCAGCCACTTGACCACCGGCGGCGGCCGGTAGGTGTGCAGCCGGTCGAGCAGGCGCGTGGCGTCCCCGTCGTCCAGCACCAGCGCCCGATAGTTCGGCTGGACGAAGCCTTCGGCGGTGGTGTGGTCGAGGAAGGCCAGGAACGAGTCGTAGTAGCCGGCGACGTTGAGTAGGCCGACCGGTTTGCGGTGCAGGCCGAGCTGCGCCCAGGAGATAATCTCGCAGAACTCATCCAGCGTGCCGTAGCCGCCGGGCAGGGCGATGAAGCCGTCGGACAGGTCGGCCATCAGGGCCTTGCGTTCGTGCATGGTGCCGACCACGCGAATCTCGGTTGCGCCGCGATGCTCGATCTCGCGCTTGAACAAGAACTCCGGGATAACGCCGATGACCTCGCCGCCGTTGGCCAGCGCCGCGTCTGCCAGCACGCCCATCAGCCCGACGCTGCCGCCGCCGTACACCAGCCCGAGGCCGCGCCGGGCGAGCAACGCGCCCAGCTGTCGCGCCGCCTCCGCATACACAGGCCGTGCGCCGATAGAAGAGCCGCAGAAAACGCAGATTCGTTTCATGGCATTTCAAAGCGAAGACGCCAAGCGGCAAAGTCGCCAAGACACCATTGCGTCTTCGCAGTCTTTGCGACCTTGCGCTCGCAAGGCTCTCAAATCACCGGCCGCTCTTATTGGTTTCAAGGAGCTAACAGTAAAGCGAGCAGGGATACGAGCAGAGCCTTTCCCCGCCGCCGAACATTATGCACGAACTCAAAGAAGCCCAAGTACAGCGGTAACTTCTCCTGGGAGATGCCACGATGCGGGCGCAGCCGGGAACGTAACAACGACCAGAACCTTCTATGGTGTTACCGTGAACTTCATGGAACCCATCACCATCTGCGTCGCGCGCCTATTCGCCCCGGGCGTGATTGACCGTCTTGTGCTCATAGCCCCATTCCGCCAGGCGCCGATAGCTGCTGTATTCATCGGTGTACAGCCGGCTTCCCGGCGTGACGGTGCGGGTAATGCTCGGCTGAATCATGGCTTGTTGAACATTCGGCAGCATCTGGAGCACCACGTCACCGTTGCGTTGGAACAGGCCCGGGATCGGCGGCTTCTCCCTGGCCAGGGTGCCGCGCCCGCGCGCGCCTTGCAAGCGCCGCCGTCGGTCTTGACGTCCCAGTTTCTGAACGATTTTGGGATGTCCCTTGTGCCCTGCAACCACATGGACTTCAACGGCTTCCACTTTGCCGCTCAATCGGGTCGGCTTTTTTTCAGCCACAATCCCTTCGTGCAATCGGGTCGTCATCTGCTGGGCATCGCCCGCGGCCAGATCGAGTTCGGCCGCGATTTGCTCAATCTTCATACCGTTGACGTTCTTTTTGCGGCGTGTGGAACCCCTGTTTCGTGACCTGCGCCGACTTACACCG
>JAVQXV010000350.1:0-2218 GCA_033577755.1 Anaerolineales bacterium | reverse complement strand
ACGGCAGCGAGCAGATTCGCGAACTGGAGCAGACCATCCGCAACACGCCCGCCGATCTGGTGCTGATCGGCACGCCGATTGACCTACGCCGCGTGCTCAAGCTGGACAAGCCCGCTCAGCGCGTGCGCTACGAGCTACAGGAGATCGGCCGCCCCTCGTTGAAAGATTTGCTACTGGATAAGTTTGGGACGAAGAAGTGAGCAACGGATTGAACGGAAGCAACGGATGGAGCAGGGCAACGAATGAAACGGAAACGGAGGCAACGGATGGAACGGCTGAAGCCACTGCACAAACTCCAATCTCACCAGTGAGTGCCCTGAAAAAAACTACTTTTCAGGCTCAAACGCCACCATATATGGCGTCGAGATTACAACCAAAGCGGCATATGTGGCGGCCAAGTGTTTCAATCATGACTTTTTTTCGGTGCACTCACCAGTGTGCACGCAAAACATGTCAGCCTCACCCTAGCCCTTCGACTTTGCTCAGGAAGCCCGCCGCGCAAGGCATCCTGAGCATGGCTTCGCTTAGCGAAGTCCGCCAAAGGACGAAGGGGCGGCCGGTTTCCTGACAATATCTTCGCGGTTCAACACCCAACACAAAGGTCTTCGCGGCACTCGGTGCACTCTTCGCGCCTTCGCGGTTCACCGTTTGTGTGCCTTCGCGGTTCACCATCTTCGCACCTTTGTGCCTTGCCACGAGATACTCGCCAAAAAAACGGCTGAGCAGTTAAGCTACGTGAACGTTACAGATTTGCACGCGGACCTGTGGCGCTGCGCGCGCGCTGCGCTGGCAGCGGTAGACCCGCGCGCGGCGGTGCGGCGCTACCTGCAGGTGGAGCCAGGCCCGGTCACGCGCCTGCGCCTCGACTCAGGGGAATGGACTCTGCGACCGGAGAACCGCATCGTCCTTGTCGCTGTGGGCAAAGCGGCAGCCCCGATGGCAGAGGCCGCTGCGGCCCTGCTCGGCCCGAAACTGAGCGCGGGCATCGTCGTCACCAAATACGGCCACGCCGCGGGCGTGCAACTTCCCTCCACCCTCACCCTCATCGAAGCCGGCCATCCGGTGCCGGATGCCAACGGACTGGCCGGCGCCCACCGCATCACCGAATTAGCCGGCGGGCTGAGCGCCGGCGACCTGCTCCTCGTCTTGCTCTCCGGCGGCGCCTCCGCCCTGCTGCCCGCTCCCGCCCCCGGCCTGACGCTCGACGACGTGCAGGCGCTGACCACGCTGCTGCTGCGCGCCGGCGCAACCATCGCCGAAATCAACGCCGTTCGCAAACACACTGACCGGCTCAAGGGCGGCGGGTTGGCGCGGCTGGCGCAGCCCGCCTCGGTCATTGCCCTCATCCTCAGCGACGTGGTCGGCGACCCGCTGGAGGTGATTGCTTCCGGCCCCACCGTGCCCGACTCTACCACCTTCGCCGACGTGTGGGCGATGCTTGCGCGCTACCGGCTGACGGAGCAACTGCCGTCGGCCATCGCCGCGCACTTGCAGGCCGGCCTGGCGGGCACGCTCCCCGAGACGCCCAAGCCGGGCGACCCGCTCTTCGAGCGCGTGACGAACGTGCTCGTCGGCTCGAACCGGCAGGCGGCGCAGGCCGCGCTGCGCGAGGCAGAGCGACTCGGCTACCGGCCATTGCTGCTCGGCACGTTTATCGAAGGCGAGGCGCGCGAAGTGGGACGAGTAACGGCGGCGCTGGCGAAGAGCGTGCGCGTGCATGGCGACCCGCTGTCGCCGCCCGCCTGTCTGGTCTGGGGCGGCGAGACGACGGTGACGGTGCGCGGCAGCGGGCGCGGCGGGCGCAATCAGGAGCTAGCCCTGGCCGCTGCGCTGGCGCTGGACGGTGTGCCGGGCGTGGCGCTGATGGCCTTCGGCACGGACGGCACCGACGGCCCGACCGACGCCGCGGGCGGGCTGGTGGACGGGGGGACGGCGGCGCGCGCCCGCGCCCTCGGCCTCGACCTGTGGCAAGCCCTCGCCGACAACAACTCCTATCCTGCACTGGATGCCCTCGGCGCGCTCGTGAAGACCGGTCCCACCGGCACGAACGTCAACGACTTGCTGATTTTGCTGGTGAAGTAAAACAGACCTTGCAGCGATGTACTCCAAACGGCAAAGACGACCGCGCTCCCTATATCTTGCAAGAGAGCCGGTCGTCTTCGCGCCGGGCTTTGGTCAGTGAGCCGTGAGGGACTCGAACCCCCAACCAAGTGCTTAA
>JAVQXV010000349.1:0-2222 GCA_033577755.1 Anaerolineales bacterium | reverse complement strand
AAAAAAAACAGAGCCCTCTTTTGGAGGGCTTTTAGGTGAGGTCTGGCGGCGACCTACTCTCCCACCTGTTACGGCAGTACCATCGGCGCTGCGGGGCTTAACTTCTCTGTTCGGAATGGGAAGAGGTGTTCACCCGCGCTTGAGCCACCATGATGCGGTTGTTGCTCACATTGACTTGAGGGGTTACTATGGGAGCGGGTACTTCTTTCGGAGCATTAGTACTGCTGGGCTTTGACATTTCTGTCTTTACACCTGCAGCCTATCGAGGTCATCGTCTTTGACCGTCCTGATTGGGAAACCTCATCTTGGGGCGAGCTTCGCGCTTAGATGCTTTCAGCGCTTCTCTCTTACAGACTTGGCTACCCAGCGCTGCACCTGGCGGCACAACTGGTACACCAGCGGTCTGTCCATCCCGGTCCTCTCGTACTAAGGACAGCTCCCCGCAAGTTTCCTGCGCCCACCACAGATAGGGACCGAACTGTCTCACGACGTTCTGAACCCAGCTCGCGTGCCACTTTAATCGGCGAACAGCCGAACCCTTGGGACCTTCTCCAGCCCCAGGATGTGACGAGCCGACATCGAGGTGCCAAACCTCCCCGTCGATGTGAGCTCTTGGGGGAGATCAGCCTGTTATCCCCGGCGTACCTTTTATCCTTTGAGCGATGGCCCTTCCATCCAGAACCACCGGATCACTATGCCCGACTTTCGTCCCTGCTCGACCCGTCGGTCTCACAGTCAAGCTCCCTTTTGCCATTGCACTCTTTGCACGGTTACCAAGCGTGCTGAGGGAACCTTAGGAAGCCTCCGATACTCTTTTGGAGGCGACCACCCCAGTCAAACTACCCACCATGCACTGTCCCTTCTTCGGTTAGATACCAATCAGCCAGAGGGCGGTATTTCAACGGCGACTCCACAAGACCTGGCGACCTTGCTTCTTCGTCTCCCGCCTATCCTACACACCAGCGGACCGATACCAATGCAAAGTTGTAGTAAAGGTGCACGGGGTCTTTCCGTCCCGTGGCGGGTACCCGGCATCTTCACCGAGACTACAATTTCACCGAGCTCATGGCTGAGACAGCGCCCAAGTCGTTACACCATTCGTGCAGGTCGGAACTTACCCGACAAGGAATTTCGCTACCTTAGGACCGTTATAGTTACGGCCGCCGTTTACCGGGGCTTCGGTTCAGAGCTTGCACCCCCCCCCTTAACCTTCCGGCACCGGGCAGGTGTCAGACCCTATACAGCAACTTTCGTTTTCGCAGAGTCCTGTGTTTTTGTTAAACAGTCGCTTGGGCCTTTTCACTGCGGCTTCTCTTTTCAGAGGAAGCACCCCTTCTCCCGAAGTTACAGGGTCATTTTGCCTAGTTCCTTAGCCATGACTCACTCGCCCACCTTAGGATACTCTCCTCGGCTACCTGTGTCGGTTTGCGGTACGGGCAGTGGAACCTATCCACCGTACTTTTCTTGGAGAGCTTCAGCGTCTTTTTCACCGCCCCCGAAGGGTAGGTGTACTATCGTCTGACGACTTCAACGCGCTCTTCCGTCCGCGCGCAGACCCCTTACGCTCCCGTCATACTGCTTCCAGTTCCACTGGTACAGGAATATTCACCTGTTGTGCATCAGCTTCCCCTCTCGGGTACGCCTTAGCCCCCGACTAACCCTGCCCCGACGAACGTCGGACAGGAAACCTGAGCCTTGCGGTGTACGGGATTCTCACCCGTATTCTCGTTACTTATGCCTACATTTGCTCTTCTGCTGTCTCCAAGCCCCCTTACGAGAACTCTTCTCCGACAGCCGAATGCTCCCCTACCACTTCTTCAAGTCCATAGCTTCGGTGGCAGGCTTGATGCCCGTTTATTATAGATGCCTCACCACTCGACCAGTGAGCTGTTACGCACTCTTTAAATGTATGGCTGCTTCCAAGCCAACATCCTGGCTGTCTCAGTGGTCAGACCTCCTTTGTTCAACTTAGCCTGCACTATGGGACCTTAGCTGATGGTCCGGGTTCTTTCCCTCTCGGACACGGACCTTAGCACCCATGCCCTCACTGCCAAAGACCCTCTGACCGCATTCGGAGTTCGTCAGGAGTTGGTAGGCCGTGAAGCCCCCTAGTCCTATCGGTAGCTCTACCTCAGTCAGATTCCTTTGACGCTGCCCCTAAAGGCATTTCGGGGAGTACGAGCTATTTCCCAGTTTGATTAGCCTTTCACCCCTACCCTCAG
>JAVQXV010000348.1:0-2263 GCA_033577755.1 Anaerolineales bacterium | reverse complement strand
GCCGCCATCGGATGGTTGAGCGCGCCGGCTTGTCCGCCGAGCACGGCGGGTGCGGCGGAGAGCTGCGCCGATGGCTCCTTCACCGGCGGCTAAGCTCGCAAGCTGCGTGTCATGCGGAGGCCCCACCTAAGCGCGAGGTGGGCTGCGAGCCTGGCCATCAATGTGCTCTGTGATTCGGCCGATCCGGGCGGGCTTGTTCGGCGCAGCAGAGCGTGCACGTTGGCCAGCTGCGGAGAAAGCCGGCGCGCCACTCGGCCTCGACGATGCCATCGGCGATCTCCTGTAGGGCAGTATGCGCCTGCCGGTGCGCTTCGGCGGAGACGGCCGTCGCGGCGACGCGGTGCGCGCACTCGGCCAGGGTGAAAAACAGCTCCGGCCTCTCCTCTAACGGCTGCTCGCGTTCACGAAACAGGCGGAGCGCAGCCTGCGCCGTTTCGTAAGCGGCCTCGAACTGGAGCAAACGGAGCAGAGCCTGAGCACGGCGCAGATGGCCGCGCAGCTGATAACGCCACAGTCCATACGTCCGGCTTACCTGCGTAGCCTCATCGGCCCAGCTCAAGGCCGTAGTCTCGTCGCCGAGTTCCAGGTGGATCAGCGCCAGCAGGTCGGCGACCAGCGCGCGGTTCCAGGCCGTTCCGAGTTCAGCGGCGAGGTGCGCATAATGCCGGGCGGTCAGGAGGGCGCGCTCGGCTTCGCCGCGTCGCAGGTACAAGTCGGCGAGCTTGGCCCCCAGCCAGCACTCACGCGCCCGGTCGCCGGAGCGCCAGACCTGGCTCATCGCCTCGCGCAGGCAGTCGGCGGCGGCGGATAGCTGGCCGAGCTTGGCGAGCACGATGCCGATGTTGCCGCTGACGGTGGCGCGCCGGTAGGGGGGCGCGTCGGCGGGCGTGAGCGCCTGAGCGCGCCGGAGGTGCTCCAGCGCCGCCGAGTAACGGCCCAGGTTGTTGAGGACGCTGCCCACGTTGTTCAGGCCGTAGTAGAGTCCCAGTGCATCACAGCGGTTCTCGTCGAGCGCCAGCGCAGCTTGGTAGGCGTTTAGCGCCGCCGTAAAGTCGCCGATCTGGTCGTAGGCGATGCCGAGCAGACGCAGCGCCAGCGAGCCTTCCTGTTCCCGGTCTTTTCCGAGGCGGCGGCAAAGTTCCAGCAATTCGTCGGCGTGGGCGATGCTCTCGGCATACTGCTCCAGTTGCAGAGCCAGCCAGGCCCGGCGCACCAGCAGGTCACAGCGCGCCGAAGGGTCGCCGGTTCGATCCACCAGGTCGGCCAGGCGCTGCAGGTTGCGTGACTGTTTCTCGCGCTCGGCGCGCAGGTCGTAGAGCGGGTCGAGGGCTTTGCGGAAGGCCAGCTCCTGGGCGATGCGTTCTGGAGTAGGAGACAGTGCGGCAAGGGTTTCCACGGCCAGCTCCAGATGCTCGCGCGCCTGAGCGTTGGCGTCTTGTTCCTTGAACGCGTATCCAAGCCGACCGGCGCACTCGGCCAGTTGAGCGCCGACGGCCTCGCGTTGCGGGCCGCTCTGTAAAGAGGCTTCCTGCCACAGCCGACGCAACTCGCCGAGGTGAGCCTTCTCGGCCGCCAAATCCGGTTCGGCGATCACCGGTGCGCTCTCCGGTTCGCCGGTTTGCAGGAGGGCGGTGAGGTTGGCTGAAGGCTCCAGGTTGAGTTCGGCGCGACAGAGCGCGGCGTATCGCTGATAGTGTGCCTGCGCTTGTGCCCGGCGGCCGGTGCGCAGCAGCAGCTCGATGAGCTGAGCATGGGCGGCCTCCCGCAGCGGGTCGGCCTCCAGCAAGCGACGGAGCCAGGCTTGCGCGGAGTCCCAATCCTGACGGGCGCGGTAGAGGCGTGCAAGCGTCTCCAGCATAATGAGATACTGCTCATGCAAGCGTTCGCGTTCCCGCAGGCACCACTCGGAATAGTAGCCGGGCATGAAGTCGCCCCGGTAGAGGCGGACGGCGCTTTCGAGCTGTGGGATGACTTCGGTAGTTAGCGAAGGTGAGAGCGCCTGTGTGGCCGCCCGGTCGAACTCGGTTGCATCGAGCCAGAGCGCGCCGTCGGGGTTGAGTTGGACGGTTTGTTTATCGGCCAGAAGATAGGGCGGCGACTTGGCGGACCGGAGCGCGCGGTTGAGCCGCCAGAGGTGGGTGTTCAGGTAGCGCCGGGCCTGGGCTTCGGGGAGGTCGGGCCAGAAGCGCGCGGCCAGCACAGGGCGGGGGTGAGCGCGCCGGCGTTCGAGCGCCAGGCAGGCCAGGAGTTCGGCCAGCCGGGG
>JAVQXV010000347.1:0-2301 GCA_033577755.1 Anaerolineales bacterium | reverse complement strand
ATTGTACCCATTTGCATGAACCGGGTTGCGCCGTCCGTCAGGCCGTTGCCGCCGGACAGATCGCGGCCTCACGTTATGACAGTTACTGCCGCCTACGGCGAGGAGAAGATTAACAACCTCAAACGAGCAATTCACGTGCCAGACCGGTACCGACAGATGAATTTTGGTATACTTCATCACGCTTTTTTTTTGAAAACAATCGCCATCTTGCCGGTAAGCGCTTCGGCGGGCAGAGGCTTCACTTTCATTTTGACTGCACCGCAGACCGATCGGCACATTGTATTGGGTATTTTTGGGACTCGGCGAGGCTTCCGGGAGAATAGGTTCTATGCTCTACCGTGATGTATTGGGCGTCGGGGTATTCTTTATCTGGCTGACCGTTTTCAGCCTCTCCATCGTTCCGGTCGCTGCTGCGCAAACGCCACCTCCTGCACCGACGCCGTTCCCACAGACCGGCCATGCCGTAGACCCCACGTTTGCCGCCTACTTTGAGGCCAGGGGTGGCGTTGCAGAATTCGGCTATCCCATCACCTACGCCTATATTGAAAACGGGCTGTTGGTGCAGTACTTCCAGAACGTCCGGATGGAGTATCATCCTTACAATCCGGATCCGTACAAGATTCAATTGGGATTACTGGGGGAAGAGCTGGGCAAACGTCAACCCCCCATCCCGGTCAATCAGATTCCCTCACCGACCGACCCCAGCTGTGTCTATTTCCCGCAGTCCGGCCACGCCGTCTGCCACTCATTTCTAAAGTATTACAACGAACACGGCCAGCTCGACCGCTTCGGTTATCCCATCTCTCCGATGTACTTGGAGAAGGATCGGCTGGTGCAGTGGTTCCAACGTGCGCGCATGGAGTTCCACCCGGGCCGGCCTGAAGGGCAACGGGTGACAGTAGCACCGCTAGGGCGGATTTATCGCGACGAGAAGAAGCTGGACAAAACATACGAAATCCCCCGGGCGGGCAGCAACAGCGCGACCTTCGCCGTCGTCCAACTGCGCGCTCGCGCCACCGTTGCCAACCCTGTAATTAAGCGCGGCACGACCCAGACCGTTTACGTTACCGTCACCGACCAGTTGAACGCCCCGGTTCAAGGCGCGCTTGTGACGGCAGTCATTCACTATCCCGACGGCGCCCGGTCTTTGTCCCTGCCGCCCACCGATAGCCGCGGTGTCACGTCCTCATCATTCAACGCCGGCCGCTATAAATCGGGCACGGTCATCGCTATCGAAGTTCAGGTGAGCTATCAGGGTTTGACCACCAAAACGCCGACCAGTTACTTGCTCTGGTTCTACTAAGCCTCATTTGACTCGATTGCCCGCTGTGACGGCGGGCTTTTTTTATTGACCGAGGCCGGCCCGTTTCGCCACCGCCGGTTTATAATCGCGCTCAATTAACTTTCCACTTGAGGGCCAAGGATGTCCCTTCCGCTGACGCTGCTATTCCTGACGAGCGAATTCAAAGGCCAGGCCGCCATCCGCGAGGCCAAGCGCCTCGGCTGCCGTACACTGCTGCTCGCTCATCAGAAAGACCGACATGCCGACTGGCCGCGCGAGAGCCTGGATGAAGTCTTCTTCATGCCCACACTGCTCAATCTGCGTGAGGTCATCAACGCCGTCAGCTATCTGGCACGCACGCGCGTCATAGACTTCGTCTTCCCACTCGATGATTTCGACGTGGTGACTGCCGCCGAGCTGCGCGAGCATCTCCGCCTGCCGGGCCTGAGCACATCCGTCGCCCGGCGTTTCCGCGACAAGCTGGCGATGCGACAGCTGGCGCACGACGGCGGCCTGCGCGTGCCGGAGTTCTGCGGCGTCTTCAACCATCAGCGCCTACGTGAGTTCATGGCGCGCGTACCCGGCCCATGGCTGCTCAAACCGCGCGGCGAGGCCAGCTCGGCCGGCATTCGCCGTATCAACTCGCCGGACGAGCTTTGGCCACAGCTCGAAGCGCTGGGCGACGAGCAATCGTTCTTTTTGCTGGAGCAATACCTGCCGGGCGATGTGTTTCACGTTGACTCGCTGGTGAACGACGGCGAGGTGATTTTCAGCCTCGCCGGCCGCTACGGCCGCCCGCCGCTAGACGTGTACCACGGTGGCGGCGTCTTCTACACGCGCAGCCTAGACCGTGCCGCGCCGGAAACTGCGGTGCTGCTTGATTTCAACCGGCAGCTGCTCAAGGTGCTCGGCCTGCCGCGCGGCGCCGCCCACGCCGAGTTCATCCGGGCGCATGCCGACGGTCAGTTCTATTTTCTCGAATGCGCGGCGCGCGTCGGCGGGGCCAACATCGCCGACGG
>JAVQXV010000346.1:0-2308 GCA_033577755.1 Anaerolineales bacterium | reverse complement strand
CGAACCGCCCTCTTTCCTCATTGACGCCTACTCCCCCACGCTCTACGGCGGCACAGGCCACACTGCCGACTGGGTTGCCGCGCGGCAATTGGCGCAACGCTATCCGTTCTTCCTCGCCGGCGGGCTTACTCCCGAAAACGTCGCCGCCGCCATCGTGCAGGTGCAGCCGTGGGGTGTGGACGTGGCCTCGGGCGTCGAGCGCGCGCCGGGAAAGAAAGACCATGCAAAGATGCGAGCGTTCGTGAACGCGGCAAAGAAACCGGGGAATTGAGGGAAACTACCCAGGCATGGGCTTTCACACATTTCCGCCACATTGGAGTTGCCTGTGACCACAACCCGCCTCCCCCACAAATTCGGCCCGTACGGAGGGCAATTCGTTCCTGAGACGCTGATGCCGGCGCTCGATGAGCTGGAAGCCGCCTACGTCGAGGCCCTCAGCGACCCGCAGTTCATAGCCGAGTTCGAGCAGCTGCTGCGCACCTACGTCGGACGGCCCACGCCGCTCACCCACGCCAGACGGCTGAGCGACCACCTCGGCGGCGCGCAGATCTACCTCAAGCGCGAAGACCTCGCCCACACCGGCGCGCACAAAATCAACAACGCGCTGGGGCAGGCCCTGCTGGTAAAGCGCATGGGCAAGCGCCGCATCGTCGCCGAGACCGGGGCGGGGCAGCACGGGGTGGCCTCGGCCACGGCGGCGGCGCTGCTCGGCCTCGAATGCGTCGTGTACATGGGCACGGTGGATATGGCCCGCCAGCAGCCCAACGTCTTTCGCATGAAGCTGCTCGGCGCAGAGGTGCGACCGGTGGACTCCGGCTCGCAGACGCTGAAGGACGCCATCAACGAGGCCATCCGTGACTGGGTGACCCACGTGCGCACCACGCACTATTTGCTTGGCAGCGCGCTCGGCCCGCACCCCTACCCGACGATGGTGCGCAACTTTCAATCGGTCATCGGGCGCGAGGCGCGAGCGCAAATCCTCGAACAGGCCGGGCAGCTGCCCGATGCCTGCATCGCCTGCGTCGGCGGCGGCTCGAACGCCATCGGCCTGTTTCATCCCTTCATAGAAGATGAGGGCGTGGAGTTGATCGGCGTGGAGGCGGGCGGCGAAGGCGTGGCCTCGGGCAAACATGCCGCGCGCTTCGGCGACCCGGCGAAGGGGCGCATCGGCGTCATCCATGGCGCGCGCACCTTCGTGTTGCAGGACGAGGACGGACAAATCGCCGACACACACTCGGTGAGCGCCGGGCTGGATTACGCCGCCGTCGGCCCGGAGCACGCCTACCTGCGCGACGCGGAGCGCGCCTTCTACACCTCCGCCACCGACGCCGAGGCGCTGGCCGCCCTCCGGCTGCTCTGCCGGACGGAAGGCATCATCCCCGCCCTCGAATCCGCCCACGCCGTCGCCGAAGCGATCAAGCGCGCGCCAAAGATGAGCCGCGAGCAAATCATCCTCGTGAACCTGAGCGGGCGCGGCGACAAGGATTTGAACACCATCATTCAGCACTTGGGTGATTGAGCGATTGATCCGGCCCAATCACACAGCCACACCATTACCGAGTCATCCAATGACACGTCTCGAAACAGCCTTCAACGGCAAAACCGCCTTCATGCCCTACTTTCCGCTCGGCTTCCCGACGCCGGAAGTCTCGGTGGATGTCATCGAGGCGCTGGCGAAGAACGGGGCCGACCTGATCGAGGTGGGGCTGCCCTTCAGCGACCCGCTGGCCGACGGGCCGGTGATTCAGCGCGCCACGCAGATTGCGCTGCGGCAGGGCATGACGGTCGCGAAGGCACTGCGGGCCGTGCGGGAATTGCGCGCGCGCGGCGTGACTATCCCGTTGATTTTGATGGGTTACTTCAATCCGCTGCTGGCCTATGGGCTGGAGGCGCTGGGGCGCGAGGCGGCGGAGAGCGGCGCGGACGGCTTTATCGTGCCTGATTTGCCGCCGGAGGAGTCGGTGGAGTTCGAGGCGGCGGTCGCGCCGCTGCCGCAAATCCGCATGGTCGCGCCGACAACGCCGGAGGCGCGCCTGAGCCGAGTGCTGCGCGGGGCGCGCGGCTTCGTGTACCTCGTCTCGCTCACCGGCGTCACCGGGGCACGGGCCGCGCTGCCGGAGGGCCTGCCCGAATTCATTGCGCGGGTGCGCGCCGTCATGGAGACGCGCCTTGGCGCCGTAGAGACGCACGGTGGCAACGTGGAGACGCGCCGCAGCGTGGAGACGCGCCACGGCGCAGAGACGCGCCACGGCGTGGAGACGCGCCACGGCGTGGAGACGCGCCACGGCGCAGAGACGCGCCACGGCGC
>JAVQXV010000345.1:0-2311 GCA_033577755.1 Anaerolineales bacterium | reverse complement strand
GTTTGTGCGGGTCGGTGTGCTGGTCAGGGAAGGCGTAATCGTCGGTGTCCGCGTGTTGGTGGGCACCGGTGTGAAAGTAGCCGTAGGGGCGCTGGTGGGCAAGCTGGAGATGATGTACAGATATGCCTGCGGCACGATGTAGGGACTTGCTGCAGAGCCATTCGGCGGGATAGAGAAGGTATTGCCCGGGCGCTTCCAGGCCACGGACAGGTTATCACCACCGCCGCCTTCTTTATAGATGGCTTCAAGATAGTAGAAGCCGGCGGTCAGGTTCTGGACGGCGGATTGCTGCGAGCCGTACTTGTTCCATTCGCGCCAGCTTGTCCAGCCGGAGACGCTGGCCAGGGTGGTCAGTGAGCCACCGGGCACGGTCAGCGAAGTCGGGTTGGTGCCCAGCGGTGCAATCTGGCCGGAGATTTGTAGCCGGCCATCATCGTCGCTGGCCAACCAGAACTGGTACGGGCCGGTCATAGGGATGCATAAGAAGGCGCGCACCCGTGCACCGAAGTTATCCGCTATATTTGCGCCGGCTTCGAAGTTGGGGATAGTCCAGCGCAGGTCTGGGTTGTTAGGATAGCGGGAGTTGCCGGTCAGGTCGCTCAGGCCCGAGCCGCTGATGTTTCCCCAGTACTCATAAGTGGCACCGGTGCCTGCCGGGCAAGGGTTGGCGAAGTCTGTAATCTGATATAGGTTGGCTTGCGGAATGATAAAGCTGGTGTCGCCGTTGGAAATGCTATCAGGCGAGGGCTGAGACTCATATTTCCACGACACGGCTAGATGGTCGCTGCCGGTGCTTTCTTTGTAGATGGCTTTGATGTAGTAGTAATTGCCGGCTTGGAGGAAGACCGCGGTGGAACGCTGGTACGTAAAGCGGTTCCATTCCAGTTCGCTCGTGTATGAGTCAACATATGCCAGCTGCGTCATGGCGCTATCGGCGATGCCGGAGACGGACGCGGTTGGGCCGGAAAGCGGCATGGGGTAGAGCAGTAGTTCGCTGTTATCGTCGCTGGCGATCCAGAAGCGGTAGTTGCCGGTCCACGGCACGCACAGGATAGCGCGCACGACGGCGCCGAAACTGTCGCCGATATTGGAAGCGGCCCGGAAGTTGGTCAACGTGCTGCGCGAGTTCGGATCAAAAGGATAGTTGGGATGGTTCCTCAATTCGTTGACGCTGCTGCCGCTGATGCCGTTCCAGCGCTCGAAGGTGGCGCCGTTGCCGCTGCAAGGGAAGGGTGTGGCGGTGGCCGTAGGAGTGGCAGTGTTCGTCGGCGTGCTGGTGGGCGAGGGTGTGGGCGTGTTGCTCGGGATGATGCCGGCCTGCCCACCGGTCAGGACGACGTCTTTGGGTTTGCGGAAGGACTCGACGATGCCTTCGCGCTGAGCGGTCAGCAGCACGTTAGGCACGATGCTGCTGATGATGGGCATGATGAGCGGATGCCGATAGGTGACTAACACCTGAACGCGCTCGCCCGGCCCGCCGGGATGGTCGCGGAAGACGTAACGTAGCGAAGGGTCGCGTCGCAGGATAATGGCGCATGGGTCTGGGTAACGGTAGTTCTGGTTGCCGCTGAAGCCGGGCACGTAGTAGGGGCCGTAGGTCTGGTCTAGGCCGATGCTGTTATCGCGCGGGAAGCTGCAGATGCGGATGTTGAAGTAGCCGGTGCGATCGGGCCGGCCGCGATACGGTGCAGAGGCGCTGAAGGTGTTGCCTTCAGGCAGGTCCCAGTAGAAGGAGGGATTGTTCAGATAGCCGGCATAGTCACCGCTAACACCGGGGTCATAGTCGGCGTTGATGATGAGGGCGCCGGCGCGGGTTTCATCCCAGATGGAGCGTAGGCGGGCATAGTCCTGCAGCAATTCCGTCTTGAGGATGTAATCCTGCACTTCTGCCCCTGGCGCGCCGCGCGGGATATTGCAGTCGTTGGCCGGGTCGGGCCTTCCGGTGATGGGATCAATGGCCGTATCTTCCCAGGCGGCAATGAATCCCGTCCCCGGCGGCACCGGCCGGTAGTTGCGGTCATGGCTGTTAAAGAAGGCCATCGCATCATCGCAGTAGTCCGGGTTGAAACGGCCGGTGATGGCGTAGCGCACGCCAAAGCGGGCTGCGTTCTGGATGGACAGCCAGGCTGCGAACAGGCGCGCAAACTCGATGATGCCGAAGAGGACGGCCAGCAACACAGGCAGGATCAGGGCGAACTCCACCAGGCTCTGGCCGAAACTGCGAGGGGTTCCGGGACGTCTGCGAAAGAGTTTCATGGCCACTTCCTCGAAAAAAGCCTTACCGGGTCAGACGGGTGTAAATCCGCTCGGC
>JAVQXV010000344.1:0-2323 GCA_033577755.1 Anaerolineales bacterium | reverse complement strand
AGCTTCAGCCCAAAGCGCCCAGAAATACCGGAGTATTTTTATTCTTCTATATAAATAGTCTGTAAACGAAGTTTTCTGGCTTTTTGCGACCTTGAGCGCGGCGAAAGTCATACGACATCAGGACGAGGCGGATGCTGCGCCGTACCCAAACGGTAAATCACCGGAAAACTTACTGTACAGACTAATAAAATTACTTGAATTCTGATCTCCTGTCAATCTGCACCGAGACGAACGCAGGGCATGTGCAAAATCGGAAGGCGTTGTGCGGACAAAAGCGCCCTTCTCAGGTAAGATCGGAACTTCACTAAACCCAACCAGATGAAGAAAGGTGCATCATGAAAACACATTACCCACAAGTCTAAAGATGTCTTCCTGATGCGGAAAAAGTGACACTTCAGAAAGGCGTGCTTGCTGGAGTCTCGCTACCATATTCCGCGTTGGGACGCTCTCTCGCAGAAGAGTGCGCATAACGCAGTGCAACATGCGATGATGTGCATGGCAGCAGCGAAGAGGGCGCATTAGCTTCATGGAGCGACAAATGGAGCAGAGAACACTACAGTGCATAAGTTCTACCAACACGTTGTATGTATCAAAGTTTTCGTCCACTGAATGTTGTTGAAGGACTCGACTGCATCCCATATGAGGCGCCCCACAAAGGATTTTGTCGCTAATGCGTTGCATCTCGCTCTACTCAACTTTGTTACAGATCATTGCTGTTCCTTCGTCGTTCTTGCGCAGCACATGCTATATGGAGCCAATGTTTCCATCGAGGTGTTAGTGATGCTGGGGGATACGCAGTCGGATGGTGGTCGCGTTTCTTTACTGGCACTGTTTTGACACAGCGGCAAAATGATGTCAGATTTGGTTGAAAAGCTTCCTCCATGTGTCATCACCAGCTATTCTCTGTCCACTCACAGCCCGACCCGCGCAGCGGCGTTGTTGCGAAACAGCGCGCCGCGTCGGATGTAGCGCCGCACCATGCGGGTCGTTGTATGCCCGGTCTGCTCCATGATCGCGCGTTCATCGACGCCGGCGGCGGCGGCAGCGGTCGCCAGCCCGGCACGCAAACTGTGGCCACTGAAGCGAGCCGGGTCGTAGCCGGCGGCAGCGGCCGCGCGCTTGACCACCTCGGCAATCGCGCGGTCGGGCAACGCCTTCGGGCGTAGGCGATGTCCGCCTTTCCACACCGAACGGAACACCGGCCCAGCGGTGATGCCGCTAGCGTTGAGCCAGGCGCGCAAGGCGCGCACCGGGCAGGTTGTCGGATTGGCGCCGTAGGGGATGCCCTTGAGTGCGCCAGCGCCCTCCTGGTCGGTCTTGGAGCGGCGCAGCGTGATGATGACGCCCTCGCTGACGAACTCCAGGTCAGCGACGGTCAGGCGCGCCAGTTCGCTGCGGCGGAAGGCGCCAGCGAAGCCTAGCAGCAGGATGGCGCGATCGCGCAGCCCCTGGAGCGACTGATCCAGCGTGGCGACCATGGCGCGAATGACGGCGAGATCGGCTGCGTCCTTCTGGCGCGGGGCAACGCCTCTGGCGCGCCGGACGCCGCGCAGCACCTGACGCACGACGGGCGCGCGCGTTGGCGACTCCAGTCCCTGGGCGTCATGCGCCTGGGCAATGCTGGCGAGCCGGCGCCGAATGGTGGACACGGCGCGCATGCGCGCCAGGTCAGTGATGTACAGCGCGACCGTTTCCGGCGTGGCAGGCAGGGCGGCGAGCTGGCGCTCCTGGCACCAGGCGGCGAAGTCGCGCCAGTCGGCGCGATAGGCGCGCAGGGTGGCGGCGGCGCGGGTCTGGGCAGCGTAGGCAGCGGCTTCGGCGGCCAGAGCGGCCAGATCAGTCGGTACAGCTAGAGCGGATAGGTGGTCAGGCATGACGTGGTCCCCCAGGTGCGATCACATCCGAGAAGCGGCAAGTTATCGGATGAGATTTGCGCCAGCGCTCCAGACGCTGACTACGCGCGGCTGCGCAGCCGACGCAGTTCTTCCTCCAGGGCGCGCAGTCGCGCCTCCGCCTCGGCGCGGGCCCGCGCTTCCGCTTCCCGCGCCTGAGCTTCGCGCCGCGCCTGTTCTTCGGCAGCCTGGCGCGCCTGGGCTTCGCGCCGCGCCTGTTCTTCGGCAGCCTGGCGCGCCTGAGCTTCCCGTTGCGCGCGTTCCGCTTCCTGCCGCGCCTGTTCTTCAGCAGCCTGGCGCGCCTGAGCTTCCCGTTGCGCGCGTTCCGCTTCCTGCCGCGCCTGTTCTTCGGCAGCCTGGCGCGCCTGAGCTTCGCGCCGCGCCTGTTCTTCGGCAGCCTGGCGCGCCTGAGCTTCGCGCCGCGCCTGTTC
>JAVQXV010000343.1:0-2352 GCA_033577755.1 Anaerolineales bacterium | reverse complement strand
GCAAAACTGCGCTCGCCGGTAAAGCGACGTCGGTAGATTTCCGCATTGAACAGGCGTTTTCGACCGCGTTTGGGTGCTTTGCGGTTACGCTTGTTCTCAGGAATGTCGGGAATAGAGCGGTTTCCGCTTTGGTTTACGGCAGATTTCGGATAGACTGGGTGCTATGAAGGCCTACTCCCAAAACTTACGCGAGCGTGTCCTGGCCGCCTTGCAGGCCGGCACCAAGAGCCAGGCCGAGGTGGCCAAGACGTTTAGGGTCAGCCTGTCCACCGTCGAGAAATGATGGCGCCGCTGGCGCGAGACCGGCCAATCTTCGGCACTGCCGCGTCGCCATGGCCCGCCACGCACGCCGGCGGCCTGTGATGACTTCATCCGGGCCATCGTCCAAAAGCAACCGGAGGTGACGTGTGCACGCAAAGGTTGTCAGGGAACGTGCCGCCCCTTCGCCCTTCGGCGGGCTTCGCTCGGCGAAGCCACGCTCAGGATGGCCTGCGCGGCGGGCATCCTGAGCAGAGCGAAGCATAGTCGAAGGATGCTCGCCGCTCCCCTGAGCGGTGTCGAAGGGTCAGGATGCGGCTGACATATTTTGCGTGCACACGAGATGACGTTAGACGAGCGGTGCCGGCAGGTGGCCGAAAAGCTTTGATCGAGGCCCTGGCGCAAGCGTTGCGGGCCGTCACGCCGCAAGATGCTCAGGCTTGGTTTGCCCATTGCGGTTATGAGGCACCGTAAACCATTGTGGAATTCGCTCTAAACTACCTCTCCGTGACTCTGTGTCTCTGTGGCAAACCCCCATGCCTGTGGAGGGCGCTATGCACCTGAACGACTTCATCCATCATCTGCGTTGGGAGGCTGTGCCCGAGGCGGCGCGGAGATACGCGCGGTGCTGTCTGCTGGATACGGTCGGCGCAGGGCTGGGCGGGCGACTCACAGCGTGTTCACGCATCATCCTTGATTTTGCCGCCTGCCACTTCGGCGGGCACGGCGCGCGGCTGTGGCTGGATGGTCGCGAGGTTTCGCCCACCGGCGCGGCGCTGGCCAACGGCATGACGGTGGACTCGCTCGATATCCACGACGGCCACAAGCTCACCAAAGGGCACGCCGGCGCGGCGCTCATCCCGGCTGCGCTGGCCTGCCTCGATCTCCACGCTTCTAGTTCTCCGGTCTCCGGCGCTGAACTGCTCACCACACTGGTCGTCGGTTATGAAGTGGCGATTCGCGCCGGCATCGCCCTGCATGCCACGGTCAGCGACTATCACACTTCGGGCGCGTGGAATGCGCTGGGTTGCGCGGCCATGACCGCCCGCCGGCTCGGCGCAAACGCGGAGCAGACGCGCCACGCGCTCGGCATCGCCGAATATCACGGCCCGCGCTCGCAGATGATGCGGGTGATTGATCACCCGACGATGCTCAAAGACGGCTCCGGTTGGGGAGCCATGGCGGGGGTGAGCGCGGCGCTGATGGCCCACGCGGGCTTCACCGGTGCGCCGGCCATTACTGTCGAGGGTGCCGAAGTCGCGCACCTGTGGGCAGACCTTGGCGCGCGCTGGCGGATCACCGAACAGTACTTCAAGCCATATGCCGTGTGCTACTGGGCGCAGGCCCCGGTGAGCGGCGCGCTGGCGCTGCAACACGCGCATGCCATCGCTCCTGACGACATCCGCCGCATCCGGGTGTATACCTTTCACGAAGCCGTGCGGCTCGACACCGTCCATCCGGCCGACACCGAGCAGGCGCAATACTCGCTGCCCTTCCCGCTGGCAGCGGCGCTCGTACACGGCGAGCTTGGCCCGGCGCAACTGAGCGGCGCGAGCCTGCGCGATCCACGGGTGCTGAGCGTGATGGAGCGCGTGGAATTGATCGAAGAGCAGTCGCTGAACGCGCGTTTCCCGGCCGAGCGCCTCGCCCGGGTCGTCATCGAGACTCACAGCGGCGCGGTTCTCGATTCAGGCGAGGTGAAGCCCAGGTGGGATGCAGATGCCGACCCGCCCGACGACGCAGCGCTGCTCGATAAATTCCGCTGGCTTGCCCGCACCGTCCTGCCCGAGCCGCGTGCCGCCGCGCTCGAAGCCGCGTTGTGGGAATGCGACCGGCTGAGCGATGCCCGCGACATCAACACCCTGCTCACCCCGCCTATCGAGGCACCCGGCTAGCCCGTCACGCCGAACGCGAATACATCGCTGAGTGCACTGAAAAAAGGTCATGATTGAAACACTTGGCCGCCACACATGCCGCTTTGGTTGTAATCTCGACGCCATATACAGTGACGTTTGCGCCTGAAAAGTAGTTTTTTCATTTCGCTCTTAACTGATTTCAAGGAGGTTGCGATAATGTAGTCTCCAAGACTAGTTG
>JAVQXV010000042.1:0-20740 GCA_033577755.1 Anaerolineales bacterium | reverse complement strand
CGGCGCGTCTCTACCTGTTATAAAAATTGTAAACCGCGCGTGCCAGGGAGATAAGGAAACGATTGGCCTCCTCATAACCGATGGTCTCGGCCCGGTTGAGAAAAATGGCCAGCGCGTAATCGCCGCCGGGCGTAAACACCAGCGCCGCATCGGCCACGTTGGTGAGCGGCACGGTATCCCAGCCATGCTTGTGTGCGACTATGCCGCCAGGCGAGCCGCCCGCAATAAAGATCGGCCCAACCTGATTCTGTGAGAGGAAGCTGACCATCTCCTGGCACTCTTCCGGCGTAAAGGCGCCGGGGAAGGCAGCCATCAACGCGCCGCCGCCGCGCGTGCAGTGATGGATCATGGCCAGCAGCAGGCCCATGTCCTCGGCGGTGGTCTGGTTGTACGGGTCAGGCCGAAGATTGATGTCTGCGCGCGAGTTGGCGGGCGTCGCAAACGGAGTCAGCACTGCGCCGCGCACGTCAAGCAGGCCGCTGATGTAGGTGTTAACCAGCCCCAGCCGGCGCATATCGTCGGTGACGGCCAGCGCGCCGGCAAAGCCATCGCCCCTCCCAATCGTCTTGAGCAGCAAATCGGTCGCTGTGTTCTGCGACTCTTCCATGCTGCGCTGGAGCAATAGGCGTTCATCATCGGTCAGCGCACCGGTGTTGCGGGCGAAGAACGAGACCATGATGGGGACTTTGATGGTGCTCATCCCCGAAAAGGCCACCGGCCCGGTGATGGGCACTCCGTCCGCCAGCGTCAGCCCCAGTTCATCGCCCGTGTTCAAATCGGAGAGGTGCAGGCTAAGCACGCCGTCGAACTGGTGCTGCGCCGTGTTGGCGACGATCAGCTCCCCCAGAGTCTGCAAGTTGGGCCGGACAACGGTTTGCTCGATGACGGGCAGAGTAACGATGCGGCGCTCGGCTTCCGGCGAATAGAGGGCCTTATCCACCAAGTCAATTGCCGCCTCGATGTTGAGGGTATAGCCCGGCTCTCCGGGACGAAAGCCGAGAGTGGCCACATCGGCCTGAGGCGGGCTGCCGGGCCGGTCATAGCGCGCGGCCACGTCCTCTAGGAAAGCACGTAGCCGTTCCTGTGAGTAGGTGGCGCGCAGCGGCACATCCGCCGCCGAGGCCTGCCTGAGCCAGAGGTAATCCCATAGTCCGCTCCAGAACACATCATTACTGCGCAGCTGTGCGGCCTGCGGCAGCAGCACGGTGGTGTTGACCTGAAATGAGACGACCGCCGGGTCGAGCAGGATGACGGAGTCGCGGTAGCGCAACTCTACCGGAGTGGCGTAGGTGGTAAGGATTTGCTGAAGCGCTTCCTCGGTGGTCAAGCCGCCGACGGGCATGCCGGCCAGCCGCAGGCCGGCAGGCAACCGCGAAAAGGACCGGCTGTAGCGAAAAGTCTCCCAGCCCAGCAGCGCGAAGGCCGCCAGCAGACTGACACCGGAGAATAGAAAGAACCAGTTTAGACGCGGCACACGCATACTTAGGGAGCAGCCCGGCCTGTCCAGACGAAAATGCGCTCGACGCTGCTTGCACCGGCAGGTTCATAGACGGGCGGCTGGCCGGGGTCTGTGCCGGCACGCCGGCGCACCGTCATCACGCTCCAACGGAATCCCGCCGGGCCATCCGGCAAGAACGTCTCCGGCAAGACGAAGCGGGTGTCGGTCACGAACTCGCGCAGCGGCCGGCCATCGTTGGCGGTAACGTTGATGACGGTCACCTGATAGGCTTCGCCAGAACGCAACTGTGCAGTGGAGGCCCATTGCAAAATGATGTTGTCGCCGCTGCGAAACACTGCGCCATCGGCCGGGCTAAGCAACTGCGGCGCAGGCTGCGGTGGCGGCACGGTGGGCGTACGTGTTGGCCCGGGCAACTGCACCAACTCCAGCGGAATGATGAGCACCTGGCCGGCGCGAATGCGATTGGGGTCACTTAGGCCATTGGCCTGCAGGATGTCGTTAATCGTCAGGCCGTAATAGCGAGCGATGGCCTGAAGCTGGTCGCCCGGCTGCACCACGTAGGTGGCGCGCGGCACGGGCGTCACATCCACGCCCTGGCGCAGAGTGGCTGTCGGCAGCGGCGACGGGGTCGGCGTGGGCTGCGGAACTTTGATGACTTCGCCGGGATTGATGTTGGTGCACTCGCGGTTGATGACGCCGGCGTTGACCTCAATGATGCTCAGAACGGAGACGTTGTACTTAAGCGCGATTTTGATGCAGGTATCGCCGGCCTGCACACGGTATTCAAGCGGAGGCAGCGGCGTGGCGGTCGGCTCCGGCGTCTCGGTCGGCGTCGGAGTGAAGGTGAGCGTGGGCAGCGGCGTATCGGTGGGAGTCGTCGTAGCCGTAGGCGGGTTGAGCATCTGCTGGCCCTGTTCGGTCGAAGCGAAAATCAGGCCGCCGCCCAGCGTGAGCAGGAGGACGACGCCTAGGAGGATGAGCACCGTGGTCAGGCTGATGGGCCGGCGGCCCAGCACCGTGCCCGCACCCGGTTGCGCAACAGGCGCCGGGCCGGTCTTGCCGGTCACCCGGCCAAGGTCCGAGCCACAGACCAGACACTTGGTGGCCGCCGAGCCGACGCGCGTGCCACAGGTCGGACACAGCCGATAACCCGAGCTGGAAGATGTTTTTGAAGGGGTTAACATGGCGCGGAAATTATACGGGGCTGCGCAGAAAAGTGGCGGCGAGGTGTTATGTCGTTGCCAAATCTGCCGAAGCAATGCTTCCGAACGGAACGGTGTTGCCGCTATGCCTTTGCGTCGTTGCCATCAAGTCCGAGCGTCGGCGCGATGCTGCGCATGGCCTCGATGACGAAGGTGATGTGTTCGGTCAAATCTACGCCCAACTCCCGAACTCCCTGCTCGATGTCGGCGCGGTTGACGCCTGCGGCAAAGGCCTTGTCTTTCCACTTGGCTTTGACCGACTTGGCCGTGAGGTCATACAGGCTGCGCGAGGGGCGCACCAGCGCACAGGCCGTAATCAGGCCGGTCAGTTCATCCACAGCGAACAGCGCCTTGTCCATCAACTTCTCGCGCGGGACGCCACTGCGCGGCGCATGGCTCTGGATACAGCGGATGATGTCTTCGGGCACGCCGCGCGCGCGCAGGATGGCGGCGCCCTTCATCGGATGCTCGTCGAGCGAAGGATGAATCTCCCAGTCGAAGTCATGCAGCAGGCCGGCCAGGCCCCACTCGTCGGCATTCTCACCGTACTTGACGGCATAGGCGCGCATGGCGGCCTCCACCGCCAACATATGGTTGATGAGATTTCGACTCTTCACGTGCTCGACGACGATGGCGTAAGCAGCTTCACGGTCCATAAAACCTTTCCCTGCCTTCCCTCGTTACTGAATGGGCACCGGCTCTCCCAGCACCGGCGTGGGCCGGGCCACGACGACATCCCAGACAGCAGCGGCGGTCGCCAGCACCTCGCGCAGGTTCCAGAAGATGAGCGAGCTGCGCCGATACTCGCGGCGGTCAGCAGCCACGCCGGTAGCGGACAGGCCCAGCGCCTCGCAGAGGAACAGTGCGCGCGGCAGATGAAAGGCCTGCGTCACCAGCGTCGCTTCGGTGACGCCGAAGATAGCCCGAGCGCGGTAACACGAGTCATAGGTGCGCCGCCCGGCATAGTCGAGCA
The DNA here is from genome assembly GCA_033577755.1 of Anaerolineales bacterium. GTDB lineage: Bacteria > Chloroflexota > Anaerolineae > Anaerolineales > UBA6663 > JANWXR01. The sequence continues at coordinate 17,106 of JAVQXV010000042.1, read as the reverse complement.
CGATGTCAGAGTCCGGCACGCCCAGCTCAAGCGCAACGGCACGCATCGCACCCGGCTCGTTGTAATACTCAAAGCGATTGTCGCCACTGAACAGAAGCTTCTCCACTTTGCCGGCGCGATACAACTCCACTGCAGTAAGGACGCGATCATACAACACTGCCGCCGGCCGCCCATCTCGCTGCAGGCCCGCCCCAAACACAATCGCCACGCGCGTAGGCGGCGCGTCCGCCACCGCATGAATCTGCGGCTGGTAGCGAAGCGCCGTGTAAAGGCGCGGCAGGGCCAGCCCTAGCCCGGCCAGAGTCAGGCCACCGATGACTCGCCAGAAAAGCTGCATGCAGAGAGAGTAACACCGGAAGATGAGCCGGCCATAAATGCGCTTTGCCACTCCGTCACGTCGGCGGTTTCCGGCTTGGAACTTCTACGCCGATAAAAATTACGGGCGGTTGTCAAGCGTGGCTCCGTTGGATTTTTGCGTGAACGGGCAACCGAAATTCTACCAAACGCTCACCGTCCACTAACGCACCAGGCCCAAACGACACGGGCGAGCTTCGCTAGCATTCGCCCCATGCTCGATCCGCGTCTGCGTTTGCTCCCCGCTTCGCCGGCCACGCTACTCCCGTTTCTCGAGCAACTGATCCACACCTTCATCACCCAGCTACGGCGTGGCCGGCGACTTGTCCGGCTGAAGAGCGGTCTGCTCTGGCGCGAGGCCCGGCTGCAATTGCAGCGCGAGGTCTGGCAACCGTTGCAACGTGTATGCGCGCCGGCGGTCATCACGCTAAGGCGTGAAGTGATTGCATTACTTCTGACCGTGCTGGCGTTGTGGCAGGAGGGCCGGGCACACCTGCGAGACGAAGTGCGGGCGTTGTGGTGGGCGGTGCGCCGCCTGGTGCACAGGCATCCTGCTCGGCCGCTGTGGCGCACATACTCACAGCGCTTGCAGGGCCGCCTCAGCAACGTCAACAGCCGACTAAGAGTGCATGCGGCGCAGCTGGGCGCCTGCATTTCGCGCGGAGTCGCACAGGGCATGCAGCGTGTGCGCGCCGCCCTGCCCGCGCCACTTGCGGAGATACTCCCTGCCGGCCGGCAGCTTCTAGAAGAACAACTCGCCGACTTTGGCCGGACGCCTGCCTATGTGAACGTCGTCTCCCTGATGGTCGTTGCCACGTATTTGAGCCTGGCGCTCATGTCACTGGCGATTGTGGCGTTTGCGCTGCCGCCGTTGCCGCCGCCGGTCAGGCCGGCCTCTCCGTATCAGGCCCAAGCTCTTTCCAACCCGAAGCGCATCCTGCAAGAATACGCCACGCTCACGCCGGCGCCAACATCCACGCCCTCTCCGAGCGCAACGCCTGAACCAACCGCAACGCCGTCGCCAGTCCCCACCGCCACGCCGATCCCGGTTGTTTACTCGATCTGGGAGTCAACTCTGCCACAATATGGCGGCTGGAACGGCGCAGGTCAGTGCTGGGGGCGGGTGCTTGCGCCGATTGGCACCGGAACGTTTATCTGGCCCACCGACAGACATTACTTGGTTGGGAAAAACTTTAGCTGGCGCTGGCACCCGGGCCTGGACCTTGGCGGCGAGTACGACGAGCCGATCTACGCCGCCGACTCCGGCGTAGTCGTATATTCCGGCTGGAACACGTACGGCTACGGCAACACGGTCATCCTCGACCACGGCAACGGCTGGCACACGCTGTACGCGCATTTCAACTCCGTGCTGGTGACCTGCGGCGAGGCGGTCACACAAGGCCAAATCATCGGACTGGCGGGCAGCACCGGGCGCTCCACCGGCCCGCATCTGCACTTCGAGATGCGCCTGGGCGGCGGATATGTGAACCCATGGAACTATTTGCCACCGCCCTAAGCATCGCTGAGGCGCTGAGGGCGCTGAAGACGCTGAATGGAGCGCGCGCGTGGTCTCAGCATCCTCAGCACTCGCATTGTTGGATCGCTGAGGCGCTGAGGGCACTGAAGACGCTGAATGGAACGCCCACGTAATCTTGGCGCCCTCAGCGATCGCATTGTTAGCAACGCCTAGGTCACTGAGGCGCTGAAGACACTGAACTCAATGACTCAGTGGGCTAATAACCCAATGTCTCAATGAGCCAATGACTCAATCGGAAACCACTCAGCTTCAGGCGTGACGGTAGGAGCGGGCGCCGGGCCGGTATCGCCGTTCCATTGGGGCATGTTCTCGGCAGTCATCAAAGGGCGCACGCTCATATCGCGGTCACAGACGATTTGACAGGAGAGCCGCACCTGCCCGAACAGGCCGCGATCGTTCAGCCGGAAGTGTTCGGCCTTAGTCATTGTCTCCGGCTCACCCGAAATGAACTCCACGCGGCAGGTGGTGCACTTGGCGTTGCCGCCACAGCGGTGGCCGATGTTCACGCCGGCGTTCTTAATCGCCAACACCAGGCGCGTCCCGGCCTCAACTTCGACGGTTCGGTCGTTGACGGTCAGTTTTGGCATTGTGGTTTTCTCCTCAGTAGGTTGAATGACGCCAATTTTATATCGCCGGAACGCGGCCTCGCCACAGCTTCACCGTCAGTCCGCCATGGACGAACGAGAGCGGCGGGCCGGAGAATGCCAGTCCGGTGTGGCGTGCCAGCGCTGCGTCCGGGCAGAGAAAGGCTACCTGCCAGCCGCGAAAGCGCTCCCGTAACACCTTGCCAAAAGCGGCGTACAGGTCGCGCAGGTCACGGTTCTGGCTGACGCGCAGGCCGTAGGGTGGATTGGTCACGACCCAGCCCGAATCGGCGGGCGGCGTGATGGCCGAGACCGAGCGCTGAACGAACTCGACCGAAGCGGCGACGCCGGCCCGTTCCGCGTTGGCGCGCGCTGCTTCAATCGCGCCGGCGTCCCGGTCTGAGCCGCTGATTCGCAAAGCTACAGGGGCAGGAGCGTGAGATTGTGCACGCAGAGAGTCGAACAGCGCGGCATCGTAGCCCGGCCAGTAGCGGAAGGCGAAGTCGCGCGCGTAGCCGGGCGCGATGGCCAGCGCCAGCAGCGCCGCTTCAATCGGCAGTGTGCCGGAACCGCAAAACGGGTCGAGTAACGGCCGGTCGGGCGTCCAGCCGGACGCCAGCAACACGCCGGCAGCCAGCGTCTCGCGCAGCGGCGCCTTGGCCGTCGCTAACCGGTAACCGCGCCGGTGCAGCAGCTCGCCGGAAGAGTCCAGGCTGATTGTGCACACATCATGAACCAGGCGAATCACAATCAGTTGAGCCGCCGGCGCAGTGGCCGAAGACTCATCGTCCTCTTCGGTTGCGGACGGCTGTAGTTCAACCGGTTGCCCTAATCGTTCACCAATGGCCTTCGCAACGCGCTCGGCAACGCCATCAGAGTGATAGAGCTTCGATTTGTGGCAGGTGGCGCGCAGCGCGATCGGCCGGCCAGGCCGCAGGTATTGCTCCCACGGCAGACGCGCGGCGCGTTTGTGCAGCTGCCAGAACTCGGAGGCATAGAAGCGCCCCAGTCGCACCAGCACGCGGCTGGCCGTGCGCAGGTGTAGGTTGGCACGGTACAGCTCAGGCAGGCCGCCGTGGAACTCCACGCCGCCCGGCATAGTTCTCAGACCGGCGACGTTCAGCGCGCGCAGCTCATGTTCGAGATACGACTCCAGCCCCGGCGCACAGGCGGCGAACAACTCCATCCTGTTTCGACCTTCGCCACGGACTCACACGGCATGGCTCAAGCCGTGTTTGCCCGTGTTCTTCCGTATCCCAGCACATCATCCACCGAACGCAATCGAGTACGGAGCTCGCGTTGAGCGCGCGAGGTCAACAGCGTAAGGTTGCGCGGGCGCTTCAAACCGGACTCGTGGACGGTGAGCGGAACGATATTTGGGCCGGGCGCGATGCCGAGCGCCGCCAACAGCTTAAGGCCGAAGTCCCAGCGGCTGAGCGCCTGCGGGCCGGTCAGGTTCAGCACGCCCGTAATCTGCGGCTGCGCGGCCAGTTCCAGCAGCGCAGCCACCAGGTCGTGAACATACGTCGGGCAGCGCAGCTCGTCGGTGAAGAGCGTGACGCGCCGGCCGTTCCGTGCACCTTCTACCAGCCAGCGCGTTTGATGATCGAGCGGGTCGAGGCCCCAAATCAACGAAGGACGGGCGATGACGGCGCCAGGGCATAGTGCAGCGATGAGGGCCTCGGCTTCGGCCTTGGCGCGCGCGTATTCGCCGAGCGGGGCCGGCGTTGCGTCGTCGGCATAGGGCGCACGCTCGCCGTCAAAGACCATGTCGGTGGAGACGTGCACCAGCCGGGCACCGCACTCTTGCGCGGCCTGCGCCAGATGGCGAGCAGCCGGCACGATGGCGCGGATGTGTTCGGCGTCACGGTTGGAACAGGCGGTGTGGATGATGGCGTTGGGCCGCAGCTCTCCGATGACCGCGCGCGTGGCCGCCTCGTCGCGCAAATCCAGTGGCCGGGCTGTGCCGCGCGCCGGAGTGATAGGGCGCGTGTGGTAGGTTGCGACGACCTCCCAATCCTCGGCAGCAGCGAGCAGGTGCGCGCCGAGGTAACCGGAGCCGCCGGTGATGAGCAGGCGCTTCATGTCAGGCCCAGCCGGCGACGCGCATCGGCGGCGGCAGCCTGCTCGGCGGCACGTTTGCTGCGGCCCTCGCCCTGCCCCACCACCTCATCGCCTAGGCTCACCTGAACGATGAAAGTGCGTTCGTGGTCGGGGCCGCTCTCGGCGACCACCTGGTAGCGCGGCATCTGGCGGCGTTCGGCCTGCGCCCACTCCTGCAACAAGCTCTTGTTGTCCACGTCAGCGTCGTCGCGGATCACCTGCTCTAGCAGGGGCGCGAACAGCGGTTCGACAAACTCGCGCACGGCCTGCAGGCCGGAGTCAAGGTAGTACGCGCCGATGACGGCCTCGAACGTATCGCTCAACATCGAGGGGCGCGTGCGCCCGCCGCTGGCCTCCTCACCTTTGCCCATGCGAATGAGTGGGCCGAGGCCAAGCGCCTGCGCCAACATGGCCAGTCGCTCGGTGCTGACCAGCGAGGCACGCAACCGCGTTAGGCGGCCTTCCTGCATTTCGGGCAGGCACCGGTACAGCATCTCGGCAGCGACCAGGTCTAGCACGGCGTCGCCGAGAAACTCCAGCCGCTCATTGTCTTCATAGGCATCGTCATTTTCGTTCAGATAGGAGCGATGAATCAGCGCACGGTTGAGCGCCGCCGGATTTTTGAATTGTGGCAAAGGCATGCAGGCCAGAAGCGAGGAGAGAGTGGAGGGGGGAGCGAAGTGGGAGATGAGCCATTCGCTCTATCTGGGCTTCATTCCGCCTTCCACGCCCTCCTCAACCCGAGAAGCGTTTGAACACAAGCACAGAGTTGTGGCCTCCAAAGCCGAAAGCATTGCTCATGCAGACGTTGACCCGCGCCTCGCGCGCGACGTTGGGCACATAGTCGAGGTCACAGGCCGGGTCGGGCGTCTGATAGTTGATGGTCGGCGGGATCAGGCCGGTCTCGATGGCCTTAACGCAGAACACCGCTTCCAGCGCGCCGGTCGCGCCCATCAGGTGGCCGGTCATGGATTTAGTGGACGAGACGGGGATGTTGTACGCCTGCTTGCCGAAGGCGAGCTTGATGGCCACCGTCTCCGCCTGGTCGTTGAGCACGGTGCCGGTGCCGTGGGCGTTGATGTAGTCCACATCGGCGGGCGTAAGTTGCGCGGATTCGAGCGCCTTGCGCATTGCGCTCGCGCCCACTACGCCATCTTCGCGCGGCGCAGTGATGTGGTAAGCGTCGCCGTTGGCTGCATAGCCGGCCAGCTCGGCCAGGATGATTGCACCGCGCGCCTTGGCGTGCTCCAGCTCCTCCAGGATGAGGATGGCCGCACCCTCTCCCATGCATAGCCCATCGCGGTTCTTGTCGAAGGGCGAGGGCGTGCCGGAGAGGCGATGCGACATGGCGCCGGTGCGGTCGAAAGCGCCGACGCCGATCTCGATGGTGGTGGACTCGCTGGCGCCGGCGATGGCCGCATCCACAATGCCGGCACGGATGAGCAACCAGGCTTGGCCAAGGCTATCGTTGCCCGAGGCGCAGGCGGAGGCGACGGAGAAGTTCGGCCCCTGCGCGCCGGTGTGAATGGCGATCAGCCCGCCGGCGCCGTTACTCATCAGCATTGGAATCATGAACGGGTTGATGCGGCGCGGGCCGTGCGCATCCATCACCCGCACATTCTCCTGAAAGGCCCGGCCACCGCCGATGCAGGAGCTAACGATGACGGCCACGCGCTCGGCGTTTGCGCCGTTTATCTGCAGGCCCGATTGGGCCAGCGCTTCCTTCGCTGCAGCCATGGCCAGGTGCTGATAGCGGTCGGTACGTCGCACTTCTTTCGGTTCCATGACCGTTGTCGGGTCAAAGCCCTTTACTTCTCCCAGAACTTTGACCGGAAAGTTGCTGGCATCGAATCCGGTGATGGGTGCAATGCCGGTGCGCCCGTGAACGATGTTATCCCATGTCTGGGCAACGTTGTTGCCGCACGGGTTCACGGTCCCGAGTCCGGTAATGACAACGCGACGAGTCATATCTGCTCCTCGAAGCGATGAGAAGATGCTGGATGATTCAGATTGCACTCTTCAGGCCTATGCCTGTCAGAATGACAACCACATCGCCGGACGTGTTTGCCAGCACCTCCGGCAGGGCTGCCCAGACCACGCCACAGGTCGGCTCCACATAGAATCCGAGCCGGGCCAGTGCGTCGCGTCCGGGCAGGATGGTTTCTTCTTCTACGGCCAACAGCGCGCCGCCGCTTTCACTCACAGCCGACATCACAAAGTCGCCGCGTACCGGGTAGAGCACGCGGATGCCCTCGGCCACGGTCTGGCCTTCCGTCACCCAGCCCAGGCCCTCGCGCCCATAGGTGTGAACGGCCCACAGCGGCGCACACGGCATCGCCTGCACGCCGATCAGCTTCGGCAGACGTTCGATGCGCCCGGCGACATATAGGGCTTTGAAGCCCCGGTGCAGGCCGAGCAGCAGCGTGCCGTGGCCTACCGGTAGGAGCACGGCCTCCGGCGCGCGGCCCAGTTGCTCAAAGATTTCGAACGCGCAAGTCGCGTTGCCGGCCAACCCAAGCGGGTTGAAGACATGGCTGCCGTAGACGCCGCCGGCTTCGGCCTCGGCGCGTGCCGCCTTGGCCACTTGCGCGCGGCTGCCCTCGATGGCGACCAGCTCCGCGCCATACGCTTCAATCTGCCGGCGTTTCGGGCCGGAGGCCGAGGCCGGGACGAACACCCGCGCCGCGATGCCCGCACGCGCCGCGTAGCCGGCGAAAGCCGCGCCCGCATTCCCCGACGAGTCCTCCAACGCCGCGCGCACGCCCACGTGCTTGAGCACGGCGAAGAGCACCGCCATGCCCCGGTCTTTGAATGAACCGGTCGGGTTTTGGCCCTCGTGCTTGAAAAACACCTTCCGCTGCTGAAAAGTTACGGCCAATAGCGGCGTCCCCCCCTCGCCCAGCGAGAGCGGCTCCAAATCCGGCGGCAAAGGGAAGGTGTGCCGATAACGCCATATGCCGGGCGCGCGCGCATCCACTCGGGCCGGGTCAAACACAGGCGCATCCGCCAGGCCGAGCAGGCCGCCGCACACCGGGCACTTCCAGCCCGTAAACGCCAACGGCTGAAGGCGGCCACAGTTCAAGCACTTATAGGGAGAGTGGAGATTAGAGAGCAGAGAGGGCGTCTGGGTCACAATCTTTAGCCTTCAGCCATCGATCCCACTCTATCCCTCTCCGTCGGCCGATATGTGCCCTCCACCCACACCTCGCCCTTCGGTCCGATCTCTTTTTTCCATATCGGCACGATTTCCTTGAGCCGGTCAATGCCGTAGCGCGCCGCCTCGAACACGCCGGTATCGCGGTGCGCGGCGGAGCAGGCGATGAGGACGGTCGGTGTGCCGGGATCGAGCGGGCCGATGCGCTGCACGATGGCGATTCCCTCCACCGCCGGCCAGCGCGCGCGAATCTCATCCGCCACCTGCTTCATCTTTGCTTCCGCCATCGGGATATACGCTTCGTACTCCAGCCGCGTCGTCTCGTGCGCGCCGATAGGGTCGCGGTCGTTGCGGGTGGTGATGGCGCGCACCATGCCGGTGAAGATGCAGGCCGCGCCGGTGGTCGGCAGGGTGATGGCGGCGACGAGGGCATCGAGGTCAATCGGATCGTTGGTGATCTTGAAGATAGTGGGCGCGGTAACTGAAGACTGAAGACTGCCGCCGGAGACGGGCGGGAAGAGCGCCACTTCGTCGCCGTCTTTGAGAATGTTGCTATCGAAGGCGAATTCGCGGTTGACGGAGACGAGGGCGGTGGGCAGCGCCGGCGCCAGGGCCGGCAGGTCGGCGGCGAGCTGCGCTTTGAGTGTGCCGACGGTGGCTGCATCGTCGAGCATTACCGAGAGCGAAGCACGTCCGGCGCGTTCCTTGAGCGTAGCGAAGAAGAGGACGGTGACCTTCATGTCTCCAACTCAAGCATTTGCTTTGGGCCGTTCAAAATCACCACCAGCCTGTTGCGAGCGTTGAGGCCAAGGATAACTTCTTCGCCTACCGGATAAGCGGCTACTTCCATCGAAGGAAGGCGGATCGTGCCGATACCTATATCTAAAGCAAAGACCGAGACGGACTGCCGCTGCCCCCAGGCGCTGCGCAAATAACGATAACCGATGGGTGGAACGTCTAGCCCGCTCAGGAGAGTTATCGGGACGAGGCAAATATCGGCGCCCGTATCTACCACGGCGTCGAAAGGCCCCAGCGCTAAGGGTTGCTCAGGCAAACCCAGCCTCATGGGAACGACCGGCGTAGGCGGATGCGGCCGAGCGCGGTACGCAAATCGCATCTCAGTCACGTTCGACTCGCGGCGATCGGATAATCAAATCACGCTCAGGCTCTTCTTCTACCTGGCGCATGAGCACGGCAGTCCGCGGGTAGAGTCGCCGGATGCGAGCGTAGAGCGGAGCCAACTCCTGGTCATGATCAATCACCCGGCCTTCGTGTACTGCCACCCACCGGCCAAGATAGCGTTGCTTCAATTCGGCATGCATCGTAGTAAGGGCGGCAGCCTCGGCCTCCAGCTTCTTACGGTCACGCTCACGGAGGTAACCCTCAACGGCTTCGTTGACAAGGTCGCTCACGCTCCGCGCCTGCCGCTCCGCATCCTGACGCAGGCTGTTCAGCAGGTCGGGGCGAATTTCGATCCCAGTGCTCATGGCGCTCTCCTTACCTTTTCAACCCAACTGGAATTTACGACTCACAATACTCAACGATAGCCCAACTCCGCCCAAAGTCTTTTCCAAAGCAGGCCGACGAGAATATCGCGACCCAAAAGCGAAAACTTATGCGAATACAACATCGCCGCTCTTGCCGCCATGCTTTTCAAGCAGGCGCACATTCGTAATCTGCATCGTCTTCTCGGCGGCCTTCGCCATGTCGTAGATGGTCAACGCGGCGATGCTGACGGCGGTCAGCGCCTCCATCTCTACGCCCGTCTTGCCGGTGGTGCGCACGCGGGCGGTGATGAGCACGCCGGGCAGGTCATCGTTCAACTCACAGTTGACTTCGATGTGGGTGAGCGGCAGCGGATGGCAGAGCGGAATTAGCTCGGCGGTGCGTTTGGCGGCCAGGATGCCGGCCAACTGCGCCGTCGTCAGCACATCGCCCTTCTTGAGGGCGCCGGCGCGGATCAGGGCGAGCGTCTCCGGCTTCATGCGCACTTCGCCGGCGGCGACGGCCAGCCGTTCCGTATCGGCCTTATCACCTACGTCCACCATTCGAATATTACCTTCGGCATCGAGATGAGAGAGCGACATGTGAATGCTGACAAGGCAATATGACAGCCGGGCGAGAAATTTCACCTCGTTACCACGTCACCTTGCCCTGCCGGGACGTTCTCTTCAAGGGGCGGTTTGGGCGGCGCTTCGCGCACGATATAGAGCGGGCGGTTCTTCACTTCGTCATAGATGCGGCCCAGATACTCTCCGATGATGCCGAGAAAGATGAGCTGTACACCGCCGAGGAACAGCACCGAGATGAGCGTGGTCGCCTGGCCGTAGAAGAAGTCCTGGTCGAACAGACGCAGCACGGCCACGACGACGATGCCCACCAGAGCCATACCGGAGATCCAGAAGCCTGCCGTCGTCGCCAGTTGGAGCGGCACGTACGAGAATCCGGTGATGGCGTCGCCGGCGAACTTGAGCATCTTGCGCAGCGGATACTGCGTACGGCCGGCATAACGCTCGTGTCGGTCATAGAGTACACCGGTTTGCCTGAATCCGACCCACACGCTCAGTCCCCGCATAAAGCGGTGATGCTCGCGCATCCGGCGCATCACCAGCACCACTTTGCGATCAATCAGACGGAAGTCGCCGGTGTCGCGCGGGATGTCAATCGAGGCCATCCGGTCAATCAGGCGATAGAACAGCTTGGCAGTGAAAAGCTTGAAGAAGGTCTCGCCGGCGCGGCTGCGGCGTTGAGCATAAACGACCTCGTAACCCTCTTTCCATTTGGCGACCAGGTCGAAGATAACTTCGGGTGGATCTTGCAAATCGGAGTCGATGATGACGACGGCGTCGCCTTCGGCGTAGTCAATGCCGGCGGTGATGGCGATCTGGTGGCCGAAGTTGCGGGCGAATTCGATGATTTTCACGCGCGGGTCGCGGGCACGCAACTCCCGGCCGATTTCCGGCGAGCGGTCGCGGCTGCCATCGAACACCAGCACCAGCTCACATTCGCCGTCGAGCTGATCCATCACAGCAGCGGTGCGGCGATAGAACTCCGCCAGCCCTTCTTCCTCGTTGAAGACGGGTGCAACGATGGAGTATCTGGGTCGAAGGGTCATGAAGGCAATCGCTAAGGTCAGGCGAGATGCTGCAAGGCGCCGATGGCTGTGGCATAGCCGGGATTGGGGGCCGGCGTCAGCACCACACCGTAGAACTCGCCCACGCGCTCTAACACGCGCCGCAGGCTGGGCATATCGAGCAGATGGCCGATGACGATGATGTGCTCGGCCTGGCGCGCCCGCGCCGCATTGATGGCCGTCACACCGATGACCTGGCCAACCAAGGTGACCAGGGCCGCAGCCAGGTCGTTGCGGCTGACGGGGATATCATATTTGCCGACGCGCCCAAAATTAACCGCCGTCGCATCCGGCGGCAGGCTGCCGATGGGGCCGCTGACCACGTCGGACAGTGCCAGGTCTGCGCCGTTGGGGTCACCGGCCAGGGCTAGCGCATCAATCTCCGCCGGGTCAACGGTGTGCAGCAACAGACGACTAAGGCCGAGCAACGTGCCGCCACCTACGCCCGAACCGCTAACGTGCTGATACAAATCGCCGTGCGCAAAAACCGCCGCCGTTCCCGAGCCGGCGCTGACCACCAGCAGGCGGTCATCGGCATTCAAGCCGGCTTCTACGGCGGCCATCTGGCCGCCTCGTCCAATCGCCGGAATCTCGCCTACGCTCACAATTTCGCAGTCGCCGATCCAGGGTGGCAGATGCCGGTGCCGGCCTCCGGTCACAGCCAGTTGACGCAGGTCTTCCAGCTTGAGGCCGCCCTCGGTCAGAATTTCCACCACGAGTTCAGGCGTAGGTTCGCCCCGCGAAGGTCGCGTCCAAAAGCGCCGGCCGGAACCGGTTTCGGCTACGGCGTCCGTGTTGGTGATGCCAAAGTCAATTGCTGCTCGAGTTAACATCTGTTTTTCCAGGTCAGCGGCATTATAGCCAACGCCGAAGCATTGTCCAAGTCATCCGTTTCGCGATGTTATAATCCGGCGCCGATGTTCAAATCCTTACGCGACAGTCTAAGCAAAACGCGCGACGCCGTTTTCGGCCGGGTTGCCACACTGCTGGGGCAGACGGATATCACCGCAGCCACGTGGGATGAACTGGAAGCGACCCTCATCCAGGCAGATGTCGGGGCAAAGTTGGCCGCCGAGCTGGTTTCCCGTCTCAAGGGCCGGGCTACGGCGGAGGGCATCATCCGGGCAGAGGCGCTCAAACGGTCGCTCAAAGCGGAACTCGTTGCCCTCCTAGGTGAGAACCGTAAACTCCAGCTCTGCCACCGTCCAACCGTGATTGCCCTGGTCGGCGTCAACGGCTCCGGCAAAACCACCAGCGCCGCCAAACTGGGCCGCTACTTCCAGCGTCAGGGCAAAGCGGTGATGCTGGCGGCAGCCGATACATTCCGCGCAGCGGCGATAGACCAGCTGGCGGAATGGGGCAACCGCCTGAACATCCCGGTCATCGCCGGCCAGCCCAACGCCGACCCCGGCGCAGTGGCTTACGATGCGGTGATGGCCGCACGGGCACGATCGGTGGATGTTCTGCTTGTGGACACGGCCGGCCGTTTACAATCCAAGTTCAACCTGATGGAGGAACTGAAGAAGGTGATGCGCGTCATCGGCAAGGCGCTGCCGGGCGCACCACATGAGAGCCTTCTGGTGCTGGACGCCGTCACAGGCCAGAACGCATTGTCACAGGCGCACGGCTTCCACCAGGCCGGCGGCCTGACCGGCGTCATCCTCGCCAAGCTCGACGGCTCGGCCAAAGGCGGAATGGCATTCGCCATCCGGCGTGAGCTAGGCTTGCCCATCCTGTTCGTCGGGACGGGCGAGCACTTCGACGACTTCGCAGAGTTTGACGCCGTCAAGTTCGTGGACGGACTTTTGGAAACGGGAAAGGAAGCCAACGAAGGAAACTAGGCAAACCCGTTTTCCCCTCTTTCCTTCTTTACCTGCTTTCTTCTCTGATTTTATGGAAGACCTAATCTCTCGCCTCAATGCCCTCAACGAAAAAACTCGCATGCTCCTGGAGCGTCTTTGACCTGCCGAACAAGGAGAAACAGCTGGCCGAGCTGGAGGCCCGCTCGCACGACCCACAACTCTGGAACGACCCGCAAACGGCGCAGAACCTCATGCGCCGGCTGGCGCAGGTGCGCGACGAGCTGACCGCTTGGCGTGAGGTCGAGCGTGGCCTGGCCGATGCCCTAGAGCTGGCACGCCTAGGCGACGAGTCGCTGCGCGCCGAGCTGGAGACCGAAGTTGCGCGGCTGGAGGAGCGCCTCACCAAACTGGAATTGGAGACTCTGCTGTCCGGCCCGCACGACCGCGATAACGCCATTTTCACCATCTTCGCCGGTGCAGGCGGCACCGAAGCGCAGGACTGGGTCGCCATGCTGTTGCGCATGTACCAGCGCTGGCTCGAGAAGCGCAAATTCAAAACGGAGGTGCTCGACCTGAGCGAGGGAGAGGAAGCCGGCATCAAAAGCGTCACGCTCGGCGTAGAAGGCCCTTATGCATATGGCTATCTGAAGGCCGAGAAAGGCACGCATCGCCTGGTACGGCTCTCGCCGTTCGACTCGGCCCATCGGCGACATACCTCATTTGCCTCTGTCGAGGTCTATCCGCAAGTCGAGGACATCGGCGAGATCGAAATTCTGCCCAACGAAATCGAGATCGAGACGTACCGGGCCTCCAGCGCGGGCGGCCAGAACGTGCAGAAGAACGCCACCGCCGTCCGCATCCGCCACCTGCCGACCGGCCTGGTGGTCACCTGCCAGAACGAGCGCTCCCTCACCCAGAACCGGGAGAACGCCATGAAGGTGCTGCGGGCGCGATTGCTCGCCCTACGCGAAGAAGAGCGGGCGAAGGAGATCGCCGCGCTCAAGGGCGAGCGCGTCAAGGCGGAATGGGGCCAGCAAATCCGCTCATACGTGTTGCACCCCTATCAGATGGTCAAAGACCATCGCACCGACTTCGAGACGAGCCGCACCGATGAAGTTCTGGACGGCGACCTGGACGGCTTTATCGAGGCCTACCTGCGTTCGCAGGTGGGCAACGGCTGATTTCCCACCACCCCGTCCGACCTTCCACCTGTCCGTTAACGGCGTGTGCACGCAAAGGTTGTCAGGTAATGTGCCGCCCCTTCGACTGCGCTTCGCTCCGCTCAGGGTGCGGCTGACATGTTTTGCGTGCACACTTAACGGCTCTCGCACATCGGAAACGACACGCCGTTCCTTCGGGAACGGCGTGTCGTCGTCTGAGAGCATCGCGACGCAGGATCAGGCAGCCTCACCGGAAGCGTTACCGTTGGTCTGCGGGGTACTGTCGGCTTTAGAAGGGTGATAAGCCCAGAAGCCGGTGCCGGCCGGGATGAGCTTGCCGATGATCACGTTCTCCTTCAGGCCCACCAGCGGATCAACCTTGCCTTCGATGGCCGCACCCGCCAGCACCTTGATGGTGTGCTGGAAGGAGGCGGCGCTCAGGAAGGAGTCGGTATTGAGCGCAGCCTTAGTTATGCCTAGCAGCACCGGAACCGCTGCTGCCGGCGACTTGCCCTCGGCCACCAGCGCTTCGTTCTCGCGCTGCAGGCGCAGGCGGTCTACCAGCTCGCCGGGCAGGTAGTCGGTATCACCGGGCCGTGTAATCTGCACTTTCGCCAGCATCTTGCGGATGATGACCTCGAAGTGCTTATCGTTGATGTTTTGGCCCTGTGCCCGATAGACCTTTTGGATTTCGGTGAGCAGGTACAGCTCGCAGGCCTCGCGGCCTAGGATGCGCAGGATGCGGTGTGGGTTGAGGGCGCCTTCGGTCAGCGCATCGCCGGCCCTGACGCGCTGGCCATCCACTACCAGGATACGCATCGAAGAGGGGATTTCATATTCCTGCTCCTCACGCCGCTCGTAAGTAATCACCAGCGAACGTTCCTTGAGCTTAACCTTGCCGCCGTGAGTGGCGACGATCTCGCTTTCGCCGCGCGTGGCCAGCACATCGCCGGTGTTGACCATCTGGCCGTTCTCCACTTTGATGGACCAGTTGCCCGGCACCTCGTATTCATCCTGCATTGTTGCAACATCAACGACTCTGACGAATCGCGGTGCACCCGGCTTCTCCGAGCGGATAATCTCCACCACGCCGTCAATTTCGGTGATGATGGCCTCGCCCTTGGGCTTCTTGCGGCTCTCGAACAGCTCCTCGACGCGCGGTAGGCCGGTGGTGATATCACCGCCTGCTGCCACGCCGCCGGTGTGGAAGGTGCGCAAGGTGAGCTGCGTGCCCGGTTCGCCGATGGACTGTGCAGCCACGATGCCAACTGCCGCCCCGATGTCTACCAGCCGCCCCCGGCCCAGATCACGGCCATAGCATAATCGGCACAGGCCTCGCTCGGTAGCGCAGGTGAGTGGGCTGCGCACGTAAACCTGCTCAATGGGAGAAGAGGCAATACGCTGCGCCTGTGACTCTTCAATCATCTGATTGCGGGCGACGATCAGTTCCCCTGTTTTGATGTCCGTAATATCGCTGGCCGCCATGCGCCCGAGGATGCGCTCGTAAAACGACTGACCGGCCACATCGTCTTTGCGCCGCACCCAAATACCGCCTTCTGTGCCGCAATCGTGCTCGGTGACAATCTGGTCTTGGGCTACGTCCACCAGACGGCGCGTCAGGTAACCGGCGTCAGCCGTGCGCAGGGCCGTGTCGGCCAGACCCTTGCGTGCGCCATGTGTGGAGATAAAGTACTCCAACGTGGTCAGGCCCTCGCGGAAGTTGGAACGGATGGGCAGCGGGATGATGCGGCCGGACGGGTCGGCCATCAGGCCACGCATGCCGGCCAGCTGCGAGATCGGGCCGAAGCCGCCCTTGGTTGCACCGGATTTGGCCATCATCGCCAGCGGGCCGGCCGGGTCGAGGTTGGCGGCAACGGCTTTGGCGACTTCATCGCGTGCCTTACTCCACATATCAATCACCCGCTCGTCAAGTTCCTGCTGGGTCAACAGGCCACGCTGATACATCCTTTCCAGCTCCTGCTGTTCAGCAAGCACGCGCTCCACGATGAGGTACTTTTCCTGAGGTACGCTCAGATCGGAGATGGCGATGGTAACGCCGGAACGGGTGGCGTACTTGAAGCCGATGTTCTTAATCTCATCTACGATATCGGTGGTGCGTTCCGGCCCGACGACCTGGTAGCACTTGCCTACCAGTTTTTGCAGGCCGCTCTTGTCGAGCACATCGTTATAAAAGCGCATCTCCTCCGGCAGCACGCGATTGAAGAGCACCCGGCCCACTGTAGTCTCTAGCAGGCGTTTCTGTGGGCGGGCGTAACGCTCGTGCTTCTCATTGAACCACGTAGTGGTCATGAGCTTGATCTTGGTATGGAGGCTCACATGGCCCAGGCTATAGGCCATCTCGACCTCGTCCATGTCGGCGAAGGTGCGCCAGGTTGTTGGCGTCTGCGTCGGATGCCAGAAGGTGAGGTAATAGACGCCGAGCACCATGTCTTTCGATGGGCCGACGATCGGCTCACCGTCTGCGGGCTTTAGCAGGTTAGTGGTCGAAAGCATCAGCTCGCGCGCTTCCTGCACCGCTTTCTGGCTCAGCGGCACGTGCACGGCCATCTGGTCGCCGTCAAAGTCAGCGTTGAACGCCGTGCAGACCAGCGGATGAATCTGGATGGCCTTCCCTTCGACCAGGATTGGCTCGAACGCCTGAATGCCCAACCGGTGCAGCGTGGGGGCGCGGTTGAGCAGCACCGGGCGCTCTTTGATGACCTCTTCAAGCACTTCCCAGACCTCAGGCCGTTCGCGCTCGATGAAGCGCTTGGCGCCCTTGACGTTGGAGGCGTATTGGTACTGGACAAGCTTGGCGATGACGAACGGCCGGTACAACTCCAAGGCCATCGTCTTGGGCAGGCCACACTGATGCAGCTTGAGCGTCGGGCCGACGACGATCACCGAACGGCCGGAGTAATCCACACGCTTGCCCAGCAGGTTGCGGCGGAAGCGACCCTTCTTGCCCTTGAGCATGTCGCTCAGGCTCTTGAGTTCACGACGGCCCCGGCGGCTGAGCATCTTGCCGCGCTGGCTGTTGTCAATCAGCGAGTCCACCGCCTCCTGCAACATGCGCTTCTCATTGCGCACGATCACGTCCGGCGCGCCCAATTCAAGCAGGCGCTTGAGACGGTTGTTGCGGTTGATCACGCGACGATAGAGGTCGTTCAGATCGCTGGTCGCGAAGCGGCCGCCATCCAGCTGCACCATCGGGCGCAAGTCGGGCGGGATGACGGGCAGGACGGTCAGGATCATCCACTCCGGGCGATTGCCCGAACG
>JAVQXV010000342.1:0-2380 GCA_033577755.1 Anaerolineales bacterium | reverse complement strand
CTTGTTCAGGTCCTTGATCTCCTGCCGCATCTCCTGCTTGAACTCTTGCATCTCCTGCTTGAACTCTTGCATCTCCTGCTTGAAGTCGCGCAGCTCTTGGCGGAATGCGCGGCCCTCTTGCGTCAGCAAGGCCAGCTGGCGCTGGGTCTCTTCCTGAGCGCGGGCGATTGCCGCCATCAGTTCTTCCAGATAAGCAACGCGGTTTTCCAGCACAGCGTCGGCCATTGCACACCTCGGCAGGGGTCATACAGTGATTATAGCGCAGGCCGCCCGCTAACATTATCGGGCCGATGCATGCGGTATACACGCATCGGCGTCCTCAGCAGTTCGTTTGGTAGCGGAGTCGGCTGTGCTATGGCTCGCCTCACACCGTTTCGAGTTCTTTCTCCGCCTGCTTCTGCGCCTTGGCGCGCTGCTCGGCGTTGAGGATGCGCTTGCGGATGCGCAGGCTCTGCGGCGTGACCTCCAGCAGCTCATCCTCGCCCAGGTACTCGATGCACTCGTCCAGGCTCAGCCGGCGCGGCGGGGTGAGCGCCTCCAGCACCTCGGCACGGGCGGCGCGCACGTTGGTGAGCTGCTTCTTCTTGCAGATGTTGTAGAGCAGGTCTTCGGGCCGTACGTGCTGGCCTACGACCATGCCCTCGTACACCTCCGTCCCCGGCTCGATGAACAGTGTGGCGCGCTCCTCGGCGTTGCGGATGGCATAAGCCGTGGCCGTGCCCGGCTCGGTGGCGACCACGCTGCCCAGTTCGCGCCGCTCGATGGGGCCGGCGTAAGGCAGGTAAGCGTGAAAGAGGGAGTGCATCTGCCCTGTGCCCTGCGTGGCCGTGAGGAACTGATAGCGGAAGCCGAGTAGGCCGCGCGTCGGCACGAGATAGGTTAAGTACACCGAGCCGTCGCCGCCCTGATGCAGGTTGATCATCTGCCCGCGTCGCTTGCCGAGCATCTCGATGACGGCACCCACGTGGCTCTCGGCCACCTCCACGTGCACTTCCTCAAACGGCTCCAGTAACTCACCGGCTTCATCCCTCAGGAAGATGACTTCAGGCCGCGAAACTTCCAGCTCATAGCCTTCGCGCCGCATCGTCTCGATAAGGATGGCCAGATGGAGTTCGCCGCGCCCGCTCACCAGGAAGCGGTCGGCCTGGTCGGTCTCCTCGACGCGCAGCGAGACGTTGTGCTCTAGCTCCTTGAACAGCCGCTCGCGGAGCTGGCGGGAGGTGACATAGCGGCCCTCGCGCCCGCCGAAGGGCGAGGTGTTGACGCCGAACGTCATGCGCACGGTCGGCGGCTCGACGCGGATGCCCGGCAGGCGGATCGGGTTCTCCGGGTCGGCCACCGTATCGCCGATGTGGGCCTCGTCCAGGCCGGCGATCGCCACAATGTCGCCTGCCAAAACTTCTTCCACTTCTACTCTGCCCAGCCCCTGGAAGGTGAAGAGGTATGTCAGCTTGCCTCGGTGCACACGGCCTTCATGGTCAATGCGCGCGACGGTCTGGCCCTTCTTTAGCTTGCCGTTGAAGAGACGGCCGACGGCGATCAGGCCCTTGTAGTCGTCGTAGGTCAGTGTGGTCACCAGCATCTGCGTCGGCGCGTCCGGGTCAACGGAGGGTGGGGGGATATGCTCCAAGATGGCCTCGAACAGCGGCTGGTAATCGGGTGAGAGGGCGAGGGTGGGGCCGGCCTGTTGTGTCAGTGCGTTGCAGTAGAGGACGGGAAAATCGGCCTGCTCGTCGCTGGCCCCCAGCTCGATGAACAGGTCGAAGGTCTTGTTGAGGGTCTCTGCGGGGATAGCGTCCCTGCGATCCACTTTGTTGATGACGACGATGACCTTGTGCTTCATCTCCAATGCTTTGCGCAGGACGAAGCGGGTCTGCGGCATTGGGCCTTCGGCAGCGTCCACCAGCAGCAGCGCGCCGTCCACCATGTTCAGCACGCGCTCCACTTCGCCGCCGAAGTCGGCGTGGCCGGGCGTGTCCACCAGGTTGACCTTGACGCCCTTATAGGTGAAGGCCGCGTTCTTGGCGAAGATGGTGATGCCACGCTCACGTTCGAGGTCGTTGGAGTCCATCACACGCTCGACCACCGGCTGGTTTTCGCGGAAGATGTGCGCCTGGCGTAGCAGGCCATCCACCAGCGTGGTCTTGCCGTGATCCACATGCGCGATGATGGCGATGTTGCGAAGGTCGGTGCGTTGGAGCATCAACTATCAATCACAAGAAGAAGTTTTCTAGGTAAAGTTTATTCTCTACGGTGTAGCTTCTCTTCAAGGCCAAAAAAGGCCGCCCACGTATAAAGTGTGAGGCGGCGAGATACACTGCGTGCCCAAAGACCGGTACACGCCGGCGACAACTATACCACATCCATGCGACTTTTCTTT
>JAVQXV010000341.1:0-2383 GCA_033577755.1 Anaerolineales bacterium | reverse complement strand
TGCTGGCCGCTTGGCATTACCTCGTCGTTGACCTGCCCTCGCTCGAACGGCTGACGCAGAACTTGGCCCCGGCCTCCACCAAAATCCTGGCGCGCGATGGCCGCCTGCTGTACGAAATTGCCGACCCGGCGGGCACGACCAAACACACCACGCTGCCGCTGAGCGAAATCCCGCTGCACCTGCAACAGGCCGTCATTGCCACTGAGGACGCCACGTTCTACACCAACCCCGGCGTGGACGTGGTCGGCATCGTGCGTGCAATATGGATCAACCTGACCGGCGGCGAGGTGCTGGCCGGAGGCAGCACCATCACGCAGCAGGTGGCGCGCAATATGTTGCTCGACCCGGAGGAGCGCGCCGAGCGCACGCTCACGCGCAAGCTGCGCGAGTCCATCCTCGCCTGGCGACTGGCGCAGGCGTACACCAAAGATCAGATTTTGGAGCTTTACCTGAACCAGACCTATTACGGCCATCTGGCCTATGGCGTCGAGGCCGCTGCGCAAACGTACTTCGGCAAATCGGCGCGCGACTTGGACCTGGCCGAGGCCGCGCTGATTGCGGGCCTGCCCCAGGCGCCCTCGCTCTACGACCCGCTGCTCTACCCCGATAAAGCGCGCCAACGCCAGGCCGTGGTGCTCGACCTGATGGTGAAGCAGGGCTACATTACCGCCGAAGAAGCGCGGCTGGCGAAGGACGAGCAGCTCCGGTTCGCCTCTACCGCCTTTCCCATCGAAGCCCCGCACTTCGTCTTCTACGTCTGGAACCTGCTGGAGCAAAAGTACGGGCCGGAGGTGCTGTATTCCGGCCTCGTCGTAACTACCACCCTCGACCTCGACCTGACGCGCGCCGCCGAGGCCATCGTCCGCCGCCGCCTGCAACAGCTCGCCGACGACCGCAACGGCCCGGCGCACAACGCCACCGGCGCCGCGCTCGTTGCCCTCGACCCGCGCACCGGTCAGGTGCTGGCCATGCTCGGCTCACCGAACTACTTCGACGCCTCTATCTCCGGCGCCATTAACATGGCCGTCGCTCCGCGCCAGCCGGGCAGCGCCATCAAGCCCATCACCTACGCCGCGGCCTTCTCACCCGAACTCTGCAATCTCCAATCTCCAATCTCGGGCGCTAAGAGATCGGCGATTGGAGATTGCCCCTGGACTCCCGCCACCATGATTTTGGACGTGCACACGGCTTTCGTCACCAAAGAGGGTTTCTCGTATGTGCCACAGAATTATGACCGCACCTTTCATGGCCCGGTCTCTGCGCGCGACGCGCTGGCCGGCAGCCTCAACGTCCCGGCAGTGATTGCGCTCGACCACGTGGGCCTGCCGACCATGCTGCGCCTGGCCAGCCGTATGGGCCTGACCACGCTCTCTGACGCCGACCGCTTCGGGCTAGCGCTCACACTCGGCGGCGGCGAGGTGCGCCTGCTCGACCTCACCAGCGCGTTCGGCGTCTTCGCCAACGGCGGCGTGCGCGTTACGCCGACCGTCATCCTTGAAGTCAGCGACGCGCGCGGCAACCTCATCGAACGCTGGCAGCCGCGCGCCGGCGAGCGCGTCCTCGACGAGCGCGTGGCCTTCCTCATCACCGACATTCTCTCCGACAACGAAGCGCGCGCCGCCACCTTCGGCCTCAACAGCGTGTTGCGCATCGGCCGGCCCGCCGCCGTGAAGACCGGAACGACAACCGACTATCGCGACAACTGGACGGTGGGCTACACGCCGGAGCTAGCGGTAGGCGTGTGGGTGGGCAACGCCAACTTCACGCCGATGGTGAACTTGAGTGGGGTGAGCGGCGCCGGGCCAATATGGCACGACTTCATGCGCCGAGCGCTGGCCGGCAAGCCGGAGACAACGTTCACGCCGCCGCCCGGCCTGACGCGCGTCGAGGTCTGCGTGCCCTCCGGCCGGCTTCCCACGCCGCTCTGCCCACGCACAAGGCTGGAATGGTTTTTGGAAGAGGCCGTGCCGACCGAGCCGGACACGCTGTATCGTGAGATCAAGCTGGATGTGCGCACCGGCCAACCGGCCGACGCCACCACGCCGCCGGAGGCCATCGTCACGCAGGTGGTGATGGACTTGCCGCCCGCCGCGCGCGAGTGGGCGTTGGCCAACGGCATTCCCCAGCCCCCGGTCACGCATCTTCTCTCTTCCAATCTCCAATCTTCGGTCTTCATCGCCTCGCCTGACCCGCAAACCGTCTTCCAAATCTCGCCGCGTCTGCCGCGCGAGAGCCAGCGCGTCCCATTCCGCGTGTATACCTCGCAACCGTTGAGTGAGGTGACCTTCCTGCTCAACGATCGGCCGGTGGGTACGCTGACCGAAAGCCCGTTTGAGTGGTGGTGGCCACTTGCGCCGGGCACGTTCCGGCTGCAGGCGCAGGC
>JAVQXV010000340.1:0-2394 GCA_033577755.1 Anaerolineales bacterium | reverse complement strand
GCCAGGCGCGTATCGAGCAGCTGAAGCGCGCGCCGCCGGTCGAGCTTGGCCCGGATGGCCACCAACAAATCCTCCGGCGCAAACGGTTTGAAAAGATAATCATCGGCGCCGAGGGAACGTGCGCGCGAAGTGGCAGCCTGCTCCGAACGCGCGCTCAGGAATAGAAAGGGGATGCCGGCGCCGTTCGGGCGGGCGCGCACCGCCTCCAGCAGGGCAAACCCATCCATCTTCGGCATCATGATGTCAGAGACCACCAAATCGGGCGTGGTCTGATTGAGCACGTCCAGCGCTTCCAAGCCGTTGGCCGCCAGGGATACCTGATACCCCTCCATCTCCAGTAGCTCCTGCATCACGGAACCGATGCCGGGGTTGTCCTCGACGACAAGGATGTGCGTCATTCCAGCCCTCCCGCCGAACCGGGTATGCCCAAGTATACACCGCCATCCGGTGGGCAATGTAAAACTTAGGAAAGGCTCAGATGAGCATGGTATGATGCCGGGCGTGTTTCGCCTCGTTCACGAGTGGAAACGCTCTTTGCTTATTCTACTGGCCACCACCCTGGTGGCCTGTGCCGCCGAGCCATCCCCTGCGCCGACTCCGACGCCGGTTGCATCGCCAACACCTACTTCCCTCCCGCCCACGCCAACGCTGCCCCCCACGCCGCGCGACACGCTAACGAAATACCTGACCGCCTGGCAGGCCGGTGACTACGCCGCGATGTATGCCCTGCTCGCCGGCGAGAGCCGGGCCGCGTGGAGCGCCGCCGATTTCGAGCAGCAATATCGCCGCGAGCTGGAGAAGATAACGGTGACGCGGATCGAAACCGAAATCGCCGGTCTGGAAGAGGCCGGCGATAGTGCCCAGGCCGTCATCAAGCTGAAGTATGTCACGCGGTTGGTGGGCGAACTAAGGACGGAGCTGAACGCTACACTGCGGCGCGAGGCCGGTCAGTGGCGCCTCGTCTTTAGCCCGGCGCTCATCTGGCCGGAGCTGGTGAACGGCCAGCAACTATTGATGGTGACCATCTCGCCGCGACGCGGCACAATTTACGACCGAAACGGCGTCCCGCTGGCGCAGTTAAGCGAAGCCTACACCGTTGGCCTGGTTCCGAGCGAACTCACCGAAGATAGCGGTGCAATCGGCGGCGTCGCGCGCCTGCTCGGCCTGCCCGCCGAAGTCGTCCGGCGGCAGGCGGAGGCAGCCCTACAGGCCGGCGTCGGCGCACAGTACCTGGCGCTCGGCGAGGTCACCATCACCGATACACGACGCTTCGGCTATCTCTTCAACATGCCCGGCGTGCAGTTCAACGCCTACACCGATCGCTACTACGCCGGCAACGGGGCCGCTGCGCACGTCACCGGCTACACCAGCTTTATCCAACCGGACGAACTGGCAGATTTTCGGGCGCGTGGCTACATCGGCAGCGAGCGCGTGGGCCGTACCGGACTGGAAGCCTGGGGCGAGCCGTATCTGGCCGGTAGGCCGGGCGCGCAATTGCAACTACGCGACGCGAACCTGAACTTCCTGCGCATGGTGGCGCGCACCATCTCGACGCCGGCCCAGGACATCTACACTACAATAGACTTCAGCCTGCAACGGGCCGCGCAGGCCGCCCTGAGCGGCTTCACCGGCGGCATCGTGGTCATGGATTACGCCACCGGCGAAGTGCTGGCGCTGGCCTCCTCGCCCACCTTCAGCCCCAATATCTTCAGCAACAACCGTCACGCCTTTCTGGTCAACTCGGTGCTTAACAACCCGCAGCGGCCTTTGCTCAACCATGCCGCGCAATCTACTTATCCCGCCGGCTCGGTGTTCAAGATTGTCACCATGGCCGCAGCGTTGACCTCAGGCCGCTTCACCCCGGAAACACGCTACACCTGTACCGGCACATGGAATGAGACGACCGACCCGAACTTTATCCGCCGTGACTGGCTGGAGAAGGGGCATGGCGAGCTAACGCTGTTACAGGGGCTGGCCGCCTCGTGCAATCCATGGTTCTATCACATCGGCTTTGATCTGCACAACTGGAACCCGCAGTGGCTGCCGGATACAGCGCGCGCCTTCGGTCTCGGCCGGCCAACCAACATTGGCCAGATCGAGGAAAACCCCGGCCTGATCCCGGATGCGGCATGGAAACAGCGCACGCGCGGCGAAGCCTGGAGTGCCATTGACTCGATTAACCTGTCTATCGGCCAGGGCGATGTGCTGGTGACCCCACTGCAAATTGCGCGGATGACGGCGGCGGTAGCGAACGGCGGGAGGCTGCTTCAGCCGCAACTGGTGCGGGAAATCCGCCCCGCTGAAGGCCCCCCGACTTTTACCTTCCAGCCGCTCGTTACCGGCACACTACCGCTGAGCGCCGAGCAACTGGCCGCCATACAGGAAGCGATGAAG
>JAVQXV010000339.1:0-2399 GCA_033577755.1 Anaerolineales bacterium | reverse complement strand
GGTGAGCGGTCATGATTGAACCTTGCCATAGGATGTAATAGGGAGTCAGTATCTGGTCAATTATCCGGCGATCTGATTCCGAGTGGAATTCCAAGTAGATCACCTTAGTTCCGAAATTTTGAGGCTCCATATTTCTAAGAATGTCCACTTCACAGCCCTCTGTGTTAACCTTGAGAATATCTATACTAGTGATTCCATTTTCTCTCAAAAATTTATTTGCTTGCTTTAGGTCGATTGTAATGGAATGCGAGCTGAGAGAGTTAGAATAAATAGAACTGTGAACAGAGCTTTCCCCAAGATAAAACTGCATGGTCACGTCTCTAGAGTAGAGACCAAGAGGAAAGACATAGCAATCTTTTAACTTCCTAGCATTTTCCTGCAAGAGCACAAAAGCAAATGGGTCCGGCTCAAAACAGTATATTTTGGCCTGGGGATAATTTGCCCTGAAATGGGTAGCAGCAATACCAATATTGGCACCAATGTCAACAATCGCACTTACAGGCCCAATAAAATCCAAGATCGGATAGCAGGATTGATGCATTATCTCATCAACAATATATTGACAACTGCTGTCATCAATAAAGGTAATTAAATACTTCTGTCCATCCTTGGATTGCACTTTGAGTAGCCTTATCTTATTTAGACCGCTCAATGACGAATGAGCAATTTGATTATTATCATCTAAACAAATAGCAAATCTAAAGTTTACGGACATTGGCTGGTTTTTGTAGACGTAAATATCCCATACAAATTTCTCTCCTTTCCTGATGTCAGCATCTTCAACCCACCTAATTTGAGAACTCAAACCCAGCTCATCTATCACTCTCTGCTTGGCTTCATCTCTTCCTTGAACGTAAATTCTCGCCCTGGGAAGATCAACGAGATCAATTGCAAATACAAGAGGGCAATTATCTCCAATAATAACGGAAATATTCTCCTGTAGCTTATGAAGTTCTTGTATCTGTTCGTAAATAGTAATGCGGCTCTCAAGTAAATCTGCATATTGCCTACTAATTGCCATTCTCGAGTCATAGTTTTTCAAAAATCGGCTTGATTCATCTCCTTCAAATACCCACCGATAAAGTTCATTAATTCTGTGACTAGGATGTAGTTGGTCAAAAAATTTGTCGTA
This sequence comes from Anaerolineales bacterium, assembly GCA_033577755.1. Taxonomy (GTDB): domain Bacteria; phylum Chloroflexota; class Anaerolineae; order Anaerolineales; family UBA6663; genus JANWXR01. The sequence goes on along the minus strand of JAVQXV010000339.1, from coordinate 1,267 downwards.
AGTTTTCCTTGCCATATTAATTGCCTGTTCGGGATATTCTAAGTAGTGGCTGATCTTTTCCAGTAATTGCTTACGAGACGTATAAACATCACACTCCTGTCCTGGTGTAAGCAGGTAATTAAAACCAGATTGGGGCGATAGCTGGTCAGTAAGCAGAAAGCCCCCACTAGCAACAATTTCCAGGTTGCGTAGGGAAATATCACCGTTTGAGCTGCAATTCAAAGAAATGAGAGCATGAGCGTAGATCTCTGCTGATTTAGTTCTGTCAAACGTTCCTATCTGTAGCGGTAGGGATGAATTACGCAGCGCATCTATCACTCTATGCCTGTAGGGGTGAAAACTCGTATCCCCACAGATGAAAACTACCTTACTATCTCTATTTTCAAGAAATTCGTGGGTATAGGTCGTCATAGTCAGTAGGGGTAACCATCCCACATTATCAAAACCACAGGCGTAAAACCAGTGCATGTGTTGCCTACAATAGGGAAAGACAAGATAGTCATAAGGTTCTAAGATAAGGTATTCTAAGAGTTCACCAATCGGACTGTGGAATCCGTGATGTGTATCTGCAACGATAGCAACTGTAGGGCAACCAAATTTGCTGATGTTATAGGGTAAATTTAGTTTGATTCCTGAAATGTTCACCACTACTAAATCAAAGTCACCCTGATATCCCATTTCTTCCCGAACCAACTGATAAAGGTCATACGGTTCGGCAGCGGGCGTTTCCCCATGAATCTGCACCTGCGATACAAACTGAAGACTAACAGAATCGTAGTGAGTACATAAAGTTAATTGTCGTTCTGACAGCTGAATTGGTGGCACTTGATAGGGATCGGGTTCCCAACTAAGTAGAACCCGTAGGTCCTTAGTGAGCAAATTGGGTTCTCGCATGATGTTTTTCCTAGAGCTGACGCATCTCAGTGTAGAGTATAGACCGTTCATCACAGGAAGATTCCCTGTCGCGCCTGCATCAACACCTAAGCCGCCTGCTGGAGTCCGTGGTACTTATCCTCATGCAGGGCGACCCAGCTCGCGCCATCGCGGTTGACGACGCTGAGCAAGCTCAGGTACACATCCCCCAACCTGTAGTACCCCTGCGCCCAGCAACTGACGGGTAACATGCGCGTTTGATTGCCCAAGATGGTCGCCACGAGATGGTCCACTACCAGGGCAATCCCGTAGCTTGTGTTCCCTTCGCACCGGATCACTTCTTGACCCGCCCGCAACACTTGTTGCCATAGGACTTCACAGTCCGCTGGTTCTA
>JAVQXV010000338.1:0-2403 GCA_033577755.1 Anaerolineales bacterium | reverse complement strand
TGAAGGGCAGCGGGCTGCCGAGGATGGCGCGATGCAGCTGCACCGGCAGGATCGGCCCGAGCGCGCGCGTGGCAGGGTTCAGCATCACCAGCACCACCTCGGCGTAGAGCGTGTTGGGCGAGAAGCGCGCCAGCGCCAGCTCCAGTTCCGCCTGCGCCAACACCTCATCCAATCGTCCGAACTCAACGGGGCGCAGGGCCTGCGCCAGCACGCCGGCGATGATGCCCCAAAAGACGGTGAAGAACAGCCATACGGCTATCGAGGCCAACGCCGCGGTGGCCGGCTGCCGGAAGATGACCGAGAAGACGAAGGCCAGCCCCAGCCACACCCCTCCAAAGGCGATGGTGGCTAAAAGAAAGACCAGCCCGCGAGCCACTTCCTCGGCACTCGGCGGCACTCCGAGGAAGATCAGGCCCGCCCCGGCGATTAGCAGCCAGATGGCGGTCAGCACCATCGCCAGCGTCGCCAGCCCGGCCAGGTACTTGCCCAACAGCAGCCCGTCGCGATAGATGGGCTGCGCCAGGATGCGGCTCATGGTGCGGCGGTTAAACTCGCCGTTGACGGTATCGAACCCGAGCGCAATGGCGACCAACGGCGTGAGGAAGCTCAGAAAGGCCACGAAGGCCGGTAGCGGCTCTTGCGCCGTGGTGAACAGCCGGAGGAGCAGGAAGGGGTCTTGCGCCGTCGTCGTGCGGATGACATTGACGGCGGCGTACAGCGCACCGGCGGCGGCCAGCAGGCCGAGCACTTGCAGAATCTGGATGCGCACGCCGGTCAGGTTATCGGCCATCTCCTTGGCCATCACCGTCCACATCCCTTGCCAGGGCGAACCTTCACGCCGCATGGGCCACCTCCTTGAAGTAGTGAGCATAGACCTCATCGAGGCTAGGCTGCTCGAGGTCGAGCGAGAGCAGCGTGCCGCCGTTGGCGATTACGGCGCGCGCGGCTTCACCGCGCACATCGTGCCGGGCCTCAACCAGATAACGATACACGCCGTTACGACTGTTGCTCGCCTGCACCCGCACCACGCCGGCCAGTCCGTTGAAGCATTCGGAGATGTCCGGGCCGCTGGCCTCCAGGCGGATGTTGTAGGCGCCGCCCAGCACGCGCAGCGCCAGGTCGGGCACCGTGCCCTCCAGCACCATCCGCCCCTGATGGAACAACCCTACCCGGTCGCAGATGGCCTGCACCTGATGTAGCAGGTGCGAAGAGAGCATCACGGTTACGCCTTCGTCCTTCAGCCCGCGAACGAGCTTGAGGAATTCGCGTGCGGCCTCCGGGTCGAGGCCGAGCGTCGGCTCGTCGAGGATGACGATCTCGGCCTGCTTCACCAGCAGCTCGGCCAGCCCTAGCCGTTGGCGCATGCCGTGCGAAAACGTCCGCACCGGTCGCCGTAGCGCCTCCTCGCTCAGCCCCATTCGCTGCAGGGCCGTCTCGATGCGCTGCTCCATCTCCCGATAGGGGATGCGGTTGAGGCGGGCAATGTAGCGCAGGTTCTCACGCGCGGTCAGCTCGTCATAGAAGCCCACCTGATCCGGCAGGTAGCCGACGCGCGCCTTCACCTTCAGCGGCTCGCGGGTCGGGTCGTAGCCCAACACGCGCACGCGGCCTGCGGTCGGCTCGGTGAGGCCCAGCAGCATCAGGATGGTCGTCGTCTTGCCGGAGCCGTTCGGCCCGAGCAGCCCGAAGACCTCGCCGCGCTGGATGGTCAGGTCGAGGTTATCAACGGCGACCTTCGTCCCGTAGCGCTTGCTCAGTCCCTTTGTCTCGATGACTGTTTCCATAATCCGCCTCGTTTTCACCCTCAGCGGCGGCCAAAGCGTGCTACCGCCAGCGCGACTACGCCCAGGGCAGCAGCGATTAGGGCCAGGCCGACGATGCCCCACCACGTTGAGGTCTCGACCGTGATGCGGAACTCGCTGGATTCAAGGCTGCCGCCGGCCGGCACGGCACGGAGCGTCACCATGTAATCGCCAGCAATGGCCTTATCCGGCGGTTTGATGTTGGCCTTGACCTGAACCTCGCTATCGGGCGCCAGCTCGGGGATGATCTCCGGATCGAAAGTGACCGACCATTGGGCTGGTGCCGAAGCCTCCAGGCGCACCTCGTTGGCCGGCGCCGTTCCCGAATTCCTCACGATCAACTCCAGTGGTGTCTCCTGGCCGGCGATGGCGCGGCCGCTCAGGCGCCCATCTGGCGCAGTGAGGGTCAGGTCGAACTGGCCTGTCACCGCGGCCGTCAGTTTGACCTCGTCGGAGATTTGCTCGCTCTCAACCCGCACCACGATAGGATAGTCGCCGGCGGGTGTCTGTCGCGCCGGGCGCACTTCAATGTCTACGTTCTCCGTCTGCCCGGCCCGGATGGGCAGGCTGGTCAGTTCCTGGCCGGCCGACTTGAACGTGA
>JAVQXV010000337.1:0-2431 GCA_033577755.1 Anaerolineales bacterium | reverse complement strand
ACTTCACGCCGGAGGAAATCGCCCTCGGCGAACAGGCCGCCGGGCAGATCGCGCTGGCCGTGGCCAAAGCCCGCGCGTTGGAAACCGAGCGCGAACAGCGCCAACTGGCCGAGGCCTTGCGGCAGGTGGGCCTTGCCCTGAGCGAGAGCCTCGACATTGAGATGGTGCTCGACCGCCTGCTGGACGAAATCGGACGGGTGGTGCCGTATGATGCGGCCACCGTCATGCTGGTGGAACCCTCGGCCCGGAGTAGAGGTGACTCGCCGAGTCGCCCCTATGGACGTATCCGCATCGCCCGCCTGCGCGGCTACGAGCAGTTCGGGGCGCAGGTCGCCCGGGACATCGCCGCGCTTTCATTTGAGATTGAGACAACGGAGAACCTGCGTCGGATGGCCGAAACCGGGCGGCCGCTCATCATCCCCGATACGGCCGCCTACCCCGGCTGGATAAAAGCAGGGGCTTCGGCCTACCTGCGTTCGTGGGCCGGCGCGCCCATTCTGGCGCATGGACATGTGATCGCCTTCTTCTCACTCGATAAGATTGAGCCGGGCTTTTACCGTCCCGAACACGCCGAACGCCTGGCAGCCTTTGCCGGGCAGGCCGCCCTGGCGGTTGAGAATGCGCGCCTGTTCGCCGAGACACGGCGGCGTGCCGAGGAGCAGCGGATTCTCTATGAAGCCACGCGCGAGTTCACCGCCGGGCTGGAAGAAGAGACCGTGCTGAGAGCCACCGCCCGCCGCCTGACGGACGCCCTGCACACTTCCGGCTGCACCCTCTCCCGCTGGGACAGGGCGCAGGATTGCCTCGTGACTCTGCTAAGCTATGATCGCACGCGCGGCGAAATCGAAGCGCGGGGCACACAATACCCCTTGGCCGACTACCCAACCACTCGCCATGTACTCGAAACTCATCAGCCGATCATTATCCACGCCGACGACCCCACCGCCGACCTAAGCGAGCGCGCCGTGCTCGAAAAATACGGCTACGCCGCCGTGCTCATGCTGCCGCTGGGCGTCGGCGAGAATACCTTCGGGCTGATCGAACTCAGCCGCCGAGCCGATGATCCTCCCTTCACCGACGAGTCGCTTCAACTGGCGCAAAGCCTGAGCGGGTCGGCGGGCGTGGCGCTGGAAAACGCCCGCTTGCACGCTGAAGTCAAGGCCCTCTCGGTCACCGACGGCCTCACCGGCCTGGCCAACCGCCGCGCCTTCGACCGCGCGCTGGAGCGGGAAGTGGCGCGCGCCCAACGCTACGGCAGTTCGCTCGCGCTCATCATCCTCGACATTGACTCGTTCAAGCAGTACAACGACACCTACGGCCACCCGGCCGGCGACGCGCGCCTGCGGGCCATTGCGGACCTGCTACGGAACAACGTGCGCGATCTGGACGTTGCGGCGCGCTATGGTGGCGAGGAATTTGCCATCATCCTGCCCCACACTGACCGGGAAGGCGCAGCGGCCATGGCCGAGCGCATCCGCGCCGCCGCCGAGCAGATGGCATATGACGAGGAGCGAATAACAAGTGACCTGACACGCGCCGCGTGTCACCCGTCGCCTATCCCCGGCTACACCCTCAGCCTTGGTGTAGCCGCCTTCCCCGAAGACGCACAGACGCCCGAAGCCCTCCTGCGCGCCGCCGACGACGCCGAACTGGCCGCCAAGCGCGCCGGCAAGAACCGCGTGTGGCTCGCCGGTGCCGGGCAGGCCTGAGGCTAGTCTCTACCTCAGCTGCCGGCGCAGCGCCGCCCTAATGAGGTTTGCCAACGCTTACGGCGGCCTCGCGCCGACGACCAGATAGCGCCGGTCGAGCACCAGCGCCGGAACCGCAGTGATGCCCAACCGCGCCGCCAGGGCCACATCGTCCTCGACGGCGCGGCGATGGGCTTCCTCTTCCGGCGCCGCGTTGAATTCATCTGCCGACAGCCCTGCCTCGATAGCGAGTGCGCACAGCGTCTCGCGCGAGTCCAGCCGCAGCTCGCGGTGGAACTGCGCTGCAAACAGCGCGTGCCGGTATTCCTTCAACCGTCCGCGCGCGGCGGCAAACTCGGCCCCAATGTGCGCCGGCTTCGTCCCCACATCCCACGGCCCCAGCGACATCCCTTCCACACCTAGCCATGCGCGCGCGGCAGCCACAGCGCGCACATCGGCGGCGTGCGTGCGAATCCATAACGCTTCGCTTTCCTCCGATGACAGATGACTCAGTCCCTCCGGCCACAACGGGAAGGCTTTGGGGATGAGATCGAGCGGATAGCGCTCGGCCGGTCGCTCCAACATCAGATCGGTCACGTAACACCACGGACAGACGTAAAAAGAAAAGATGAACGCTGAGCGGCAAAGGCGCCATAGTGCACTCGCAGCGGATGCATTTCTCTTTTTGGCCGGGCCGCACCCTGAGCGGAGGCCCGCTGCTTTTGCAGGCCGTAGTCGAAGGG
>JAVQXV010000336.1:0-2465 GCA_033577755.1 Anaerolineales bacterium | reverse complement strand
AGTTCGATGGCGCGCCGGTAGGCCTCGAGCGCGGCGTCGTAGTTGCATGCAAGTCTTGAGATAACTCCCAGGCGATACCATGCGCCTTGCTTTTCCGGCAGCCATGCCACTACCCTGGGCAAAATCTTTTCCGCCTCCGCCGAATAGACCGCGCTTCTTGTGTCCTGGGGCCAAAGGAATTCGCCGGCGAGATCGTATAGCGCCTCTCCCAAGTGCCGCTTTAACGCCTTGCCGTCTTCCGGCAAGGCGCGCTCGGCGCGCTCATATGCCGCCAGCGCTTCGGCGTGCTGGCCGCGCGCATAGAGCAACTTGCCGCGCCGCCAGTCCAGAATCGCGCGGCGCTCTGTTTCACCCTCGCCTTGCAAATAGCCCAACCGCTCCAGCCGCGTCAGTTCGTCCAGGAGTTCCGCCCGTTCATCGTCGGCGTGCTCGGCATCGTCCGCCGCCTGCAACAGCCGCGCGCGCTTTTTGCCGCTTGCGGAGAGCCACCGTTCCCACGCCTCCGTTTGCTGCGCCAGCCCGCGCCGCAGTTCGCGGCTATAGGCCAAACTCTCCACATAGCGCGGGATGAAGTAACGCCACGCCTCGCCTTCGTCCAGCCAGAAAAGATAGTCGCACAAATCGAGCACCGCCTTGCGCCAGTCTTCATCCGCGCATCGGTCTTCCGGGCGCGGCAAATCCGCCTGCAGTTTTTCCAGCCGCGCGCGCAGGACCTCGATGGCGCGCCGGAGGAGGGTCTGCACGCGCGCATCGGTGCGCTGGAGCGGCTCTTTGAGATGCTCGCGCAAAAAGAACTCGGCGTCCTGGTGCAGGCGCGCCTCGTCGTAATGCACCGAGGCGTACTCGCGCTCCAGTCGTCGCAGTTCATCGTTACTTTCAAGCTGCAACATCGCGCGGACGATTGCCACATCGCCGCGGGCGAGCGCGAGCGCGTAGAGCGCGGTTCTGTCGGTTTCATCGCGCACATGCAGGAAATAGCGTGCCGTCATCCTGTGGACGATTTGGGCGCGCGGCGTCGCCTCGTCAATCTCGCCGATGATGTCTGCGAGCGCGATGCCCTTGCTCCACATCTCCGCCGCTTCGGCGATGGCGAGCGGCACCCCGCGCGTGGCGCGGCTGAACGCCTGCGCTTCCGCCTCGTTCAGCGGGCGGCCCGGCGCGAAATCGGCGAAAATGTCGCGCAGGTCTTGCCGGGCGAGTTGAAGCATATCGCGCGCGACGAGGCGGCGCGGGAATTCTTCGCTGTATCCCTTGAAATACCCGTCGCCGAATTGCCGGCTGCGCGCCAGGTCGTTGCGCCCGCTGAGCACCCAGACGAGGCGCGGGCCGGCGGCGCGCATCACGTCGCGCAGCCAGATGTCGGCGCGGTCAACGATTTCGTAGGTATCCAGGACGAGGAGGAGCGGCCGGCGCGCGGCGATGCGTTTCAAGCCGTCGGCGAGCGCGCGGGCGAGCTGCTCGTTGGGATAGAGGAAGAGGTCGAACTGTTCGCGGTCGAGCCGTGCGCGCAACCGAGTCTCGAGCGCGGCGCGCAAACGCGCGGCCTGCTCCGCGCTGACCTTGATGCCTGCGTCCAGAAACGCCTGCGCCAGCTTCTCGCCCGCCTCGCCGATGGGGAGCGCAGCGCGCAACACCTTCGCAATCGCGCTTGCGCCGGCGCCGCGCAGCGCGGCAAACTCGTCGCGTTCATCGCTCGGCTCGAGCGCGGCGGCGGCTTTTTTCTGCGCCTCTTCGCGCGCCCTGACCGCGCGCTGGTATGCGCCGAAATCGTTGCCCCAGCCGGCGCGCGTCGCCACGGCGAGAATCGTATCGAACACCGTTTCCGGGCTGATGTGCGCGTGCCCCACACGCAGCGCGCTCGAACGATTGCGCTCGTCCTCCCAGTCTATCCAGAGGATTTGGAATCGGCCTTTGAACGGCGGTTCGTCGCGCGCGATGTCGCAGAAGCGTTTGGCGAGCGTGGTCTTGCCCATCCCGCCATCGCCGTAGAGCAGAAAGATGTAGGGCAGCGTTTCGCCGTGCGGCGGATGGAGCACCTCGTGGAGCGCGGCGCGGAATTGCTTTTGCTCCTCCACGCGGCCGAGGAACATCTTGCCGTCAATGTAGATGTGTTCGCCGGGCATAGCCCCTCCATGCGCCTGATGGATGCGCGCCAATTATACGCCGTCCGCTTGCGCAACCCCGCTACGCTTTCGTGTGCACGCAAAGGTTGTCAGGGAAGGTGCCGCCCTTTCGACTGCCGCTTCGCTTCGCTCAGCGTCCGCTCAGGGTGCGGCTGACATGTTTTGCGTGCACACCAAACTACCAACGCGCTTGGGTTCACCATCGACATCAATAAAATAACCCTTTTGGGAAACAAGTTGCTTGTGCGTTAGGCGGCGTCTGTGCCAATTATCAACCGATCGAGAACAAGTCATACGTAAAGTTGACACTACAGCTTCTTGATAGGAAGATGAACATTGAGT
>JAVQXV010000335.1:0-2466 GCA_033577755.1 Anaerolineales bacterium | reverse complement strand
AGTCTTCAGTCTTCAGTCTTCAGTCTTCAATCACCCACCATCACTCAACACCCGGTTGTGCGCTCGATCCCACACCAGGCGCACGCGGCGGCCTCGGGCAGCGAGCACGTCCATCGAGGTAGTGCGCAGATTTTGCTCGATCACGGTCAATTCGCCGCCGAAGTCCAGTTCCACCAGATAGCGCGTACTCATGCCGAGGTACACCACGTCGCGGATGCGACCATCCGCTGCGCACTCGCCCTCGGCCACGGCCGCCCCCGGCTCACGCAGATGAATCTTCTCCGGGCGCACGGTAAAGGTCTCACTGCGGCCGGTGATGGCGCGGGCAACTTCTGCGCTGACAATGTTGGAGATGCCGACGAAGCCGGCGACGAAGGCTGTGGCCGGGCTTTCGTAGATTTCGGCGGGCGTACCCACCTGCTCGATCTTGCCGTGATTGAACACCGCCAGTCGGTCGCTCATCGTCAGCGCCTCTTCCTGGTCGTGGGTGACGAAGACGAAGGTGATGCCGACCTGTTGCTGGATGGCCTTCAGTTCGATCTGCATCTGCTGGCGCAGCTTGAGGTCAAGCGCGCCGAGCGGCTCATCGAGCAACAGTACGCGCGGTTTATTGATGAGAGCACGGGCCAGGGCCACACGCTGGCGCTGTCCACCGGAGAGCTGCGCCGGGCGGCGATTGGCGAAGCCGGGCAGGCGCACCAGCTCCAGCATTTCGGCCACGCGCCGCTCACGCTCCGGTTTCGGCACTTTCCGAATCATCAGCCCATAGCCGATGTTCTCACCCACACTCATGTGTGGGAAGAGGGCGTAGTCCTGAAAGACGGTGTTGACATCCCGCTCGTAGGGGGGCAGGTTGGTCACGTCCTTCCCGTAGAGGTAGATGCTGCCCGAGGTCGGGTGATCAAAGCCGGCGATCAGGCGCAAGCAGGTGGTCTTGCCGGAGCCGGACGGGCCAAGCAGCGTGAAGAACTCGCCGCTGCGGATATCCAGGCTGACGCCGTCCACCGCGCGCACTTCGCCGAAGTAGCGCGACACATTGGTAAAGCGCACTGCGGGAACCGAGTTGTTCATGCGGGATTGAGCAATGGGGGGCGAGAGACCGCAGACCGCCGGCAGCGGACTGCCACCGGCGGTCTATGGCCGGCGGAGTTTATCGCCCGCCGATCACGGCGACGTACTGGGTGACCCACTCATAGTACGGTACGCATTCCTTGCGGCCGTCACCGCAGTCGGTGGTAGGCGTCTTCCAGAATTTAATCTTCTCAAAGTTCTCGAAGCCGTTGATCTTGCAGCCCTCATCGGTGAGCAGAGGGTTGCCCTTGCAGGCTGCCGGCACGGCCGGGTTCGAGCCGAACCAGGCGGCCAGGTCACCCTGCAATTTGGGGTTGAGTGACCATTCGAGCCACTTGTAGGCGCAGTTCGGGTGCGGGGCGTTCACGTGCATCATTGTGGTATCGGCCCAGCCGGTGGCGCCCTCCTGTGGCACGGTGCTGGCAATGGGTGCGCCGCTCGCCCGCAGCAGGTTCACCTGGAAGGGCCAGGAGCCGGAGGCCACCACGCCCTCGGTCTTGAAGTCTTCGATCTGCACGAAGGCGTCATGCCAATAGCGGCTGACCAGTTTGCGCTGCTGGCGCAGCAGGTCAAGCGCAGCATTGAATTGCTCACGGGTCAGCGCATACGGGTCTTTGATGCCCAGCTCGGGCCTGTGGAACATCAGGTAATTCGCGGCATCGGCGATGTGAATGGCGCCGTCGTAAGCCTGCACACGGCCCTTGTTGCTCTTGCCGTCGGGCAGGATCATCTCTTCAAAGACGACGTTCCAGCTGGTGGGCGGTTCGGGGAAGACGTTGGTGTTGTACATCAACACGTTCGGCCCCCACTGGTAAGGCACGCCGTAGTGCTTGCCGTCCACGGTGTGCCAGGGCGCGTTCTTCAGGCGCTCGTCCACCGTGTGCCAGCTTGGGATGAGGTTGATGTTGATCTCCTGCACGCGCCCGCCGGCAATCAGCCGGTTGCTGGCATCGCCGGAGGCAGTCACCAGGTCAAAGCCGCCTTCGTTCATCAGTGCCACCATCTCGTCGGAGGTGTTGGCGGTCTTGACCTCTACCATACAGCCGGTGTCTTTCTCGAACTGCGTCACCCAGTCGAACCTGGGGTCGGTCGCGCCGCGCTCGATGTAGCCCGGCCAGGCGACGATGGACACTTTCCCCTCCCCTGGGCCGATGCTTTGCAGCGGACCGCCGGCCTGCGGTGTGGGCGTTCCGGTCGGTGCACAGGCGGAAAGGAGAACCACCAGCACCAAGCCGGCCGATAAGATGGCTTTGCTCTTCATGTTGTCCTCCAAGTGTGGGTTGTTTGAGACCGGCATTATACACAGAACTTATCTTTGCCAATAGCGGTATTTATTGGTTGTGTGCACGCAAAGGTTGTCAGGGAACAGGCCGCCCCTTCGACTGCCGCTTCGCT
>JAVQXV010000041.1:0-21477 GCA_033577755.1 Anaerolineales bacterium | reverse complement strand
CTGAAGCTATCGCTGAAGCTATGGAAGACCCTCTAGGGTTTCTCCGTCCTGAGCGAGGGTTCAGCCTGCAGCTCAGAGGACGCGCGGCCTAGCGGCGCAGGTTTATCGGCGCATTTCCCAAACTCCATAACATATGTAAAAAATATCACCGCTGTTAGCAGAAAGGAGACTTTCGCATGCCACTGCATCCGCAGGCTGAAGCGTTCCTTCAGAAGATTCAGGAAATGGGAGGTCCTCCCCTCAACGAGATGTCACCCGCAGAAGCCCGCCAGGCCGCTGCTGCATTTGCTGATTTTGCCGGACCACCTGACCCGGTCGCAAGCATTGCCAACCAGACGATCCCCGGACTTCTCGGTGACATACCAGTGCGCATCTATACGCCGCACGGTGAAGGTCCTTTCCCGATCGTCGTGTATTTCCATGGAGGCGGTTGGGTCATCGGCAGCCTTGATGCTGTTGATGTCCCATGCACCATGCTTGCAAACCGCTCTCGTTCCCTCGTCGTCTCTGTTGACTATCGACTGGCGCCGGAGCACAAATTTCCAGCGGCCGTTCTCGATTGCTATGCTGCGACGGAATGGGCGGCAACCCATGCCGCTGAATTGAACGGCGACAGTACGCGGTTAGCGGTTGCCGGCGATAGTGCAGGCGGTAATCTTGCGGCTGTGGTATGCGCTCTGGCGCGTGAGATAGGCTCCGTCAGGATTGCCTTTCAAGCGCTGTTCTATCCAGTTACGAATTTTGATTTCACCACACGATCTTATCAGGAATGCGGCGCCGACTATTTTCTCACAACAGATATGATGCAATGGTTCTGGAAGCTCTATCTCCGTAGCGAGAGTGATGGCTCAGACTGGCGCGCCTCACCTCTACGCCTTCCTAACGTGCGCGAGCTGCCGCCGGCGTTTATCGTGACGGCCGAATATGACCCGCTCCGTGATGAAGGGGAACAGTACGCTCTGCGCCTCCGGGAGGGCGGTGTCCCTGTCGTGCTAAAGCGGCTCGCCGGTCAGATTCACGGCTTCATCTGGATGCCGGGCGTGATGGATGCGGGCAAGGAAGCCGTGGATGATGCCGCCGCTCTTCTCCGCGTCGCTCTCGCTCATAGCAGCTAACCTGTGGATACGCTGACAGTTTCCTGACTGACTCAATGAGGAGGCTTCCATGATCACCACTCCTGCCACCCAATGGCATCAGGCCGACCGACACCAACACTCGATAGACTATGATGCTGTCGTGGTAGGAGCCGGATTTTCCGGCTTATACATGCTTTACTGTCTGCGAGACAAGCTCAATCTGAAGGCCCGAGTATATGAAAAAGGTTCGGACGTCGGCGGTACATGGTATTGGAACCGGTATCCTGGAGCCCGCTGTGATAGTGAGAGCATCTACTACTGCTTTTCCGATCACTTCTCAGAGGCGCTGCTCGAAGAGTGGAACTGGACCGAACGGTACGCAGCGCAACCCGAAATTTACTCCTACTTGCGCTGGGTTGCCGACCGCATGGACCTCCGACGCGACATCCAGTTTAATACGACTGTCACCGGCGCCTCCTGGGACGATGACAATCAGCATTGGATTGTTACCCTCTCTGATGGCCAAGTGATTACCGCGCGCTTCCTTATCACGGCGGTTGGCTGCCTGCATGTTGCTAATCTCCCGCGAATTCCCGGACTTGAAACCTTTGAAGGACGGTGGTTCCATACCGGGCAATGGCCCCACGAACCTGTAGACTTTTCGAGGCGCCGAGTAGCTGTCATCGGAACCGGAGCGACGGGAGTGCAGGTGGTGCCAGAAGTAGCCACCCAGGCTGCTCATGTCTACGTTTTCCAGCGCACCCCCAATCACGACATACCAGCGCGGAATCGACCTTTGACCTCTGACGAGATGCGGGAGATTAAGCGACACTACAAGGAAATCTGGCAGAGAATGCGGACTTCAGGCTTTGGCTTTCCCTACGACGCACCACCACGCTCTGCCCTTTCAGTTTCTCCAGAAGAGCGCGAGCAGATTTATGAGCAGGCCTGGCAAAAGGGAGGATTCCGCCTCGGACTCGATACCTTTAACGATCTTCTTTTCGATAGAGAGTCAAATCGCACAGCAAATGACTTTTTCCGAAAGAAGATCGCGGAGATCGTCAGCAATCCAGAACTCGTTGATAAGCTGGCGCCAAAGTATCCATTTTTCACCAAGCGTCCACCCCTAGAACATGGATACTATGAAGCCTTCAATCGCGATAACGTTACCTTGATAGACGTTAGATCTGAACCGATTGAAGCGATCACGCCCCGCAGCATCCGAACGACAGCGCGAGAGTGTGAGGTTGACGACATCATCTTTGCGACTGGCTTCGATGCGATGACAGGAGCCATTTTGGCTATCGACATCCGAGGTCGAAATGGGTTGACGCTGCGCGAGAAATGGGCCGATGGTCCTCGCACCTATCTCGGTCTTGCAACGAGCGGTTTCCCCAACCTCTTCATGATCACGGGTCCGCAAAGCCCGTCAGTCTTGAGCAACATGCCGGTCTCTATTGAGCTGCACGTAGACTGGATCACCGAGTGTCTCCAACTGATGAGCGCCAACGGTTTCCAGGTCATCGAAGCAACACCTGAAGCGGAGGACGGATGGGTCCAGCATCATAATCAGGTCGCCTCGATGACCTTGATTCCGGAAACGGATTCGTGGTGGGTTGGCGCCAACATTTCTGGCAAGCCGCGCCAGCTCTATCCGTATATCGGCGGACTTGGAAACTATCGCAAGATCTGCGAGGAGGTTGCACAGAAGGGCTACGAAGGCTTCGTACTTACGTGAAGGTACGCGGTGAGTCTGGCGCTACTTCAGGGCGGAGACCCGCAGCGCTGTGGCGCGCGCGCCGTTGGGCGCGCGCCGCTCAGCTCAGTTCGCTCCTGCCGGATCAGCCCCGTCACAGCTTAGAAGACAAGTTATCATCAACAGAGTTCAGGTGCGGCATCTTTGCGCCTTCGTGCGAGCGTGTTTGAGAGGTATGGGGGCTAGGTGCGCTTGCCACGGGCGAGTATTGGCCAGACGGTTTCCACCCGGCCGTTGCGAACGCCGATCAGCTCGTCAGAGAGGTTTACGGCAGTGCAGACGTGGATCGGGAAAAATGCAAGCCGGTCGCCAATGGCGGGATCGACGCCCGCTCCGAGGCGCACCACGCCGTGCTCCTCAGACATGCGCTCGAGATACGCCTCGCTGTCGACGGCGCGGGCGTAGCCGCGCAACCCTTCGACAGCCGGTGAAATGTCGCCGCTGAAGGTCTTTGAACCTCCATCTACCGTTGCCAGATCAGACGCAGGACGGCTCACCACCGTGCAGAGGATCGACAGCGCCAGCGTCTCATACGGCGTCACGCCGCGCTCTGCCATCATGTAGTCGCCGAAGACGTATGTTCCCGGTCGCACTTCGGTCACGCCCGGCACCCCGGCGGCTGCACGCGCTGTCGGAGTCGATCCGATGCTGACGCTCCTGATCGGAATACCGGAGGCGCGCAACGCCTCGGCCACTGCGACCATCTCCTCTCCCTCGCGCTGCCCGGACTGCTCCGGGGTGCAGTCGCTGGCGCCGGGGTAGAAGACGCTCCGGTAGGCGAAAATCCCGTCCAGGTCGAGGTTCGGCAACGACAGGATGTCTCTGCACAACTGCACCGCGCGATCAAGCGTCACTCCTGAGCGGCTCAGGCCCTGTTCAATTTCGACGCGCACCGCAATGCGTGACCCGGCGCTCGTCGCGGCATCGCTCAGTCCGCGGGCGCCGACCAGGCTGTCCACACCGACAATCAGGCGTATCGAGCGGGCTAACTCGGCGGCGCGGCGCCACTTCTGCGCGCCGATCACCGGATAGGCGACGAAGATGTCATCGCAGCCAGCAGCGGCAAAGACCTCGGCCTCGCTCAGTTTCGCCACCGTGATGCCGCACGCTCCGGCGTCCAGTTGCATGCGCGCGATGTCAGGGGTCTTGTGGGTCTTGACGTGTGGACGCAACGCTGCTCTGGCGGCATCGATAGTCGCCTGCCATGATCGTGCGCGACCGGGCCCTGGCTGACCCGCTCAATCAGACAACCATTCGACGCTACTGCGAGAAAGACCCGGATATGCGCCTGCTGCGCGTCCACGCCGCGCGCGGCTTCAACCCATGGCATACGATTGAAGGTATCGCCAGCCTGCGTGGATTGCCGAATGTCTACTTCGATACCAGCGCCGTTACCGAAGCTGGCGCATTTGAAGCCATCGTCGCAACGCTCGGACACGACCGCCTGCTGTACGGCGCTGACTTCCCAATCAGCCACATGCGCGGTCGCTGCGTCGCAATTGGCGACTCGTTCCACTGGTTCTCCGCCGAAGACATGCGCCTCGAGGAGCGACATGCCACGCTGCGGCCGGTAATGGTCGGGATCGAATCGCTCCGCAGCCTGAAACTGGCCGCGTGGCGCCTCAAGCTCACTGACCGCCAGATCGAAGACACATTCTGCACTAACGCCGCCCGACTGTACGGGTTCGCGTGACGCGCCAACCAACAGGCGCAGGGAGGCAAAACGTGATCATCGATGTGCACACCCACACGCCGCAGTACAAGGACCACACCCCGCCCGACGAGGTCGTGATCAACCACGCCTGGCGCCCTGATCGCCCGGTGCGGTCGAGTTTCACCTGGCACGACTTTCTCGAACACCAGGCGCCAGCCGCTGTTTTGATCGTCTTCGCCGTCGCGTGGCACCCTGGCATCGTCGTGCCCAGGCTTAGCAGACGGGAGGTCGGCGACACGAGCTGGCGCCGCGGCAACGTCAACGATGCAACCGCCACGTTTGTGGCGGCTTACCCGGATCGACTGATTGGCTTCATGGCGCTCCACCCGCATGACCCGAACTGTCTGGACGAGTTTGATCGCTGCCGGACTGAGCTCGGACTGCGCGGGGTGAAGCTCGGCGCGAACTACCAGAACTTCGACCCGCTCGAAGCGCGTGCGCTGGCGATCTACGAGCGCGCCCAGCGGTATGGGCTGCCGATCCTGTTTCATCAGGGAACCTCGCCGGTGCGCGAGGCGCCGATTCGCCTGGCGCACCCGTTGCTTATGGACGAGATTGCGATCCGTTACCCGGACCTCAAAATCATTATGGCCCACATGGGGCACCCATGGCAGACCGACACGTGCGCCGTGATCCGCAAGCATCCCAACGTCTTCGCCGACCTCTCGGGCAACTTCTATCGTCCATTCTCGTTCTGGGAGCAGTTGATCAAGGCGACTGAGTGGAACGTGCTGGACAAGATTCTGCTCGGGAGCGACTACCCGATCACCACTGTGCAGGAGACGATTGACGGATTGCGCCGGGTGAACGCGGTGGTCGAGGGCACGCGGCTGCCGCGGGTGCCGGAGGAAGCGATCGAGGCGATCATCAACCGCGATGCGCTGGCCCTGCTCGGACTGCGCGCAGGCTAACAGGTCACTAACGAGAACCCACAGCGCCAGCACAGAGCACGTTGAAAGGCGCACCCTTCATCCGCAGCGCACTGCCAGGCGCTGAGTCGCTGCGCTCAGACCAGGCGCAACAACGCCCGGCATTGCGTGACGCGCGGTGCAACCGCATGAGCAACGGCACACTGCCAGCAGAGGGCGCAGAAAATGAAAAGGACGAGCCAGGTTGCTACGGATGCAAGGGACAAAGCGCCGAGTGAGTATAAAACCAGAATAAACAGCAAAATAACGCCAGAAGTAACTGACAATAAATTTTCCATGCCTGATGCAGACCTATATGGACATTCTTTTCCGAATACCCATATACTCGCTTTCTCTCGCCTTTGTACCCGCACCCCTCTCCCCAAGTCTCCTGACAGACTTACCTCTGCTCAAAGAATGCTTTCCCTTAGCAACTCAAGATGGAAGGAGCACACGCTGTGAGCATGGTCACGGCTCGCAAACTGGCGCTTCCTTCCGGAACGACTATAATACGGTTGGGAGTTAGCTGATGCCTGCACGCGACATCTACCACAAAGCTGTCAAGGCGGCGCTTGTAGCTGATGGATGGACAATTACGCACGATCCTTACCGTATTGAGTACGGCGGGAAAGATGCGTATGTCGATCTTGGCGCTGAGCGCCAGCAGGGCCTTCTGCTGGCTGCTGAACGCGGCACAACGACTATCGCTGTGGAGATTAAGACCTTCACTGGGTCATCGATCTTGACTGATCTGCAGCAGGCCATCGGTCAGTACGTGCTCTATCGCACCTGGATGCGCCAGATTGATCCTCAGCGACTGCTCTGCCTTGCAGTCGATATGGAGACGGCAACCAACGTATTCGCCCAGGAGTTTGGTCGAATCGTTGCTGACGACGTGCATCTCCATCTGATCATCGTTGATATTGAAGCGGAAAGGATTCGGGAATGGAAACGCTTCCCCGCTATCGAGAGGTAATGATCCGCATCCTCAGCGATCTTGCGGAAGCCAGCGCACGGGACAACGTCGAGACCCTGCTCATCGCGGATACTGCCCACGACAACTATCTCCTGGTTGATGTCGGATGGAATGGGATTCAGCGCATTCACCACATCATTGCCCATCTGCGCATTCACAATGGCAAAATTTGGGTGGAGGCCGACAATACCGATCAAGAGATTGTCCAGCAACTTCTCGACGCTGGAATACCCAGGGAGTCGATCGTGCTGGCCTTCTATTCCCCGCAGAAACGCGCCTTGACCGAGTTCGCCGTCGCCTGATGTGCGACGGTGCCCGTCTGGCGCTGCGCACGCTCGCTGGCATGAGCCTCTCCCAGGTCAGGTCGGAGTGGAGCGCAGTGAGCAAGCGGGGCAGCGCGCCTTGCTGCTCCTCCACGTAAACGTCTCCGACCGACAGCGTTTTTCCATGACACAATACGCTCACGCGGGCATTCTGCGCCAAACGCCCACATCCCTTCCTCCTGACGCTCCCCCTCTCGCACCTTACGCATCGTGCGCCTCCTTCCCTCGCACTGCGTTGCTAACCGCCGCTCGAACCATCAACAAACGTTGATGACTTTTCCTCCATTCGTATCTTGAACTTCACATTGAACTTCAGGATCATGACACTGCACGCAGCAATCTGAACGCTAGCGTGGATGGGCGCTGCTCGATTTCAGGTATCATGGTGCGTCACGCTCAGGAGCACTGCTATGCATATTGATTACCTTTCACGCCAGCCTGATCCGATTTCCTTCCGCACCATCGATAGTCTCCCGGTGCAGGGAGCGGCGCTTGATGTCATTGATGCGCCCAGGGTTGCCGATCACATCGACCAGGCGATTAAGCGCGGACGCTTCGCTGGACCGACCGATCCTATCGCATACCTCTGCCAGAAACGCTGTCTTGTGGACGATGGCGACACCTTGCGCCCGACGCTGGCAGGCATCCTCTGCTTTGGGCGCCAGCCGCAGGACGTTCTTCCGCACGCAGTCGTTGATCTGGCGCACTACCGCGGCGCAGACGTCTTCGCCGCCGAGGTTGTTCACCTGGAAAAGAACATCGGCGGCACGATCTTCGATCAGATCAATCGCGTCGAGACCTACCTGTGGACGCATACCCTCCACGGGATGACGCTCGATCAGAGCGGACTGCAACGGATTGAGATCCACCAGTATCCGCGCGTTGTCATCCGCGAACTGTTGGTGAATATGCTCGCGCACCGCGACTACGCCAATACGATGACCGTCTCGCGCACCCTGCTCTTCCGCGATCGGATCGAGTGGATTAATCCCGGCGGGCTTCCCGCTGGTCTGACTATCAACGACATCCTCGTCGCCCAGGCGGCGCGCAATCCGGTCGTGCTGTCCATTCTGTACGAAGCCGGCTACGTGGAAGCGATTGGGCAGGGGATTGATACTGTGGTCGCAGTGCTGCAGCACGAAGGGATGGACCCGCCGCACTTCGAGGATGGCGGGTCCTACTTCCGTGTGACGGTGTTCGGCAAAGCGCCAGAGCAATGTCATGGGAGGACGCCTGCTGAACGATTGAGCGACCGCCAGCGTCGCATCTTTGCATTTATGCGACTGCGCGGCGACGTTTCTGTTGACGATGTGATTGGATGGCTGAACGAGAAGGTGACCGTGCGTTCGATTCAGCGCGACCTCAAGGCGCTGATCAAAGCGCAGCTCGTTACGGTCGTCGGCAGCGGGCGCGGGCGGGGCGTGCGCTACCGCGCCCGCTCCGCCGCGCCGCCAGATGGCTCGCGCAATGTCTGACGCGCCAGGCGCTGCACACCAGCGCTGCAGCGCAAAATGCGACAAATCTGACACGTGCATGTCGCATTTTGTCACGCGCCTGCGTCAGGAGCGGAGCGCGGCTATCAGATCGGCGGCAGTCGCCATGTCGCATTTTTTACTGCATTAGGAAGCCTTCGAGCAAAGAAATGCGACACGGAACAGCTTGAAATGTCGCATTTTTGAGGCAAAATGTCGCATTTTTGAGGCAAAATGTCGCATTTACCCTGTTGGAAATGTCGCATTTTTGTGCTAATATTAAGCGACAGCGTACTTCGAGGAGGTGATGAGGCGAATCAAAATGCGCAGGTCAAGGACCTGCACTCGCAGCCCCTATTAAATATCAATTGCTGACCCGAGGTCCCCACCCGGTCAGCAATTGACACTGGAGCTGAGGTTTTGCCAAAAGACCAGCTCAGTACGTGCCCTTGACAAAGTGTACCACGTACTGCATCCTTTGGCAAGACCTCTGGGTCGGAGTTTTCTGTCATTTTCGCACCCGGAGGGACAGTCATGCGTGATACACTCGCATACCGCGCTGCACCGGCGCGGCGCCCGCCCAATGTGACGCCTACAGACGCCTTTTCTCAGCGTCTGCTCCGTTCCAAACCTCAGAACCGCTGCTCGCCGCCTCTCATAGACCGCACCTCTGCGCCAGCGCCTGCCGTCGCTTCCTATCATTCTCAACGCTCGGGCGCTGCTCGCCCTCGCCCTGAGGGACCGTCGGCACTGCGCCGCGCCTGGAACCGAAAGGCGCAGCCATGACTCCACAGCGCGCCTATCTCTTGATCCCCCGGCGCCTGATCCTCGATCTGGGCGACAATCGGCTGGCGCTGGCGCTCTACTGCTGGATCGCGCGCCTGTTCCTGGTGATCCAGGCGCCGGTCCCGCTCTCGCGCGCTGACGTGCAGTGCTACGATCCGTCGGCCAAGGCCGGCGCCATTGAGCGCGCCCTGGATCGGCTCGTCGCTGATGGGTGGCTGGTGCGCACCGACGGGCGCAAACGCCGCTACACGCCAACCTGGGGACGCAGACGCGGCGCCGACGCTCCGCTGCCATGGCGCATGGACGCGCCGACGCTGGGCCGACCGCACCACGTGGCGACGGTGCGGATCGCGCGCGCGCTGCTCGATGTGTGCATCGGGCGCTTCCGTCCCCATGATCGCACCCCGCTGGTGGAACGCTACGTTTCCCAGCCCCTGCTCAGTCTGCGCGACGTGGGGGAGTATCTTCGTCTCGCCGCCGGGCTGCCCGCGCATGACGACACGGCGCTGCAGCGATGGGGTCTGGTCGCCGACGGCGCGCTGCGCCCCATCCCGGACGACGAAACGCTGCTGGCGCTGGTCACGCAACGCGCCATGACCGGCGCGGTCGCCCTGACCCGCCACGGCTGGCAGCGCCTGGGCTGGGATCTGGCGCCAGACGAACCCGCCCAGGCGCCAGTCGCCGCCGAACCCGCCGTCCCGGTGGTGATCCCGCCTGACCTGATCGGGCGCCTGATCCCCCGTCGGATCGGGCGCCCGATCGGGGAGGCGGAAGAGCCGTACCCGGTCTGCGCCGCTTCCCCACGCGCTGCGCGCCCGCTGGTCCGGCGCCGCGCCATGATCCCAGGGAATCATGGAAAGGATCGGGAGTTAAGGGACTCCCCCCCAACCCCCCCAGGGGGTGATGCAGGCGGTGGTTCGGATCAGTCCGATGCTGGACGGCGGGTGCACCGGCGGCGCCCGCCGCGCGCGGCGCCTGCCGCCCATCCCACGGCGCCGGCGCCGGCGCCCAACGCGCCGCCGGACACGGACGCGCCGCCAGACACGGACGCGGTGCGCGCACTGAGCGCCTTTGGCGTGGCTGATCCGGGTTGCCTGCGCGCGCTGGCCGCGGCGCCGCTGGACCAGGTGCATGCCGCGATCGCCTACGCAACCGCCGCAGGGCTGGGTCCCGGCTGGGTGGTGCAGGCGTTGCGCCGTCATTGCGCAACGGGGTGGTCCATCCCGTGTCCAGCGCCGCGCGGCGGGTGGTCGGCGGCGGAGATAGCCGCGTGGGTGCAGCGCGATGCCAGCGGGTTGTTCCGCCTGGGCAGCGATTGCGCCGATCTTCCGTCTGGAACCGTCCCTGATCCGTCGAGCGACCCGGCAGCGCCGGCGGTGAACGACGCCACGCATGGGGAGGATGCCGCCGCGCGATCGTCATCAGGCGCCGAACCGCCAGCGCCGGCGGAGCGGAAGGGCGCGCCGCCGTCAGCGGCGCGCCGCGCCGCAGGCGCAGCTGCGGCGGCTTGTCCTGCGCGCCGCAGCGCGGTCACTGCGCCAACCAGCGGCAGCGGTCACGCGGTCGGTCCTCCGGTTCGGGATGCGCTGGCGGACCATGGTCATCCCAGACCGACGCTCAACGATGGGGAGCAGACGCGACTGATCCGCCTCTGGAACCAGGTGCGTCACACCATGCGGACGATTCTGCCGCGCCATGGCTTCGACGCATGGTTCCGACGCGCACGCCTGCTGGCGCTGAACGACGGCGCGGCGACCATCAGCGTCCCAGCCAGTGCCTTGTCGGGGTTTGAACAGCGCTGCCTGCGCGACGTGCAGCGGGTGCTCCGCGATCTCGCCGGTCCGGTGACGGTGCGTCTGGTCACGGACAGCGCGGACGGCAGTGCAGATGCTGCGGACGACGCTGGCGCCGGTGATCTGCGGACGGCGGCGCCGGGCGAGTCGGACCGACTAGCAGAGCGGCCCATGGCATGGGAGGCGCCGCAATCGTCTGCTGGCGCTTCCGACACATCGACGGCGACGCGGCGCTCCCCAGTGCGAGCGGTTCAGCCGGCGCATCGCCGCATGCCCCATGCAACTGCGGATGGCGTTCCGGCGGGGGCGGCTCACCTCCGGCGAGGATGGTCACCTGATAGGCTGGTCCCTGCCCAAGCGCGCGACTCTCCGCAATAAGGGCAATGACGAATTGCGGCATCCAAATCCAGCCGGGGGCGCTGTCCAGAAAGCGATTCAAGGCGCGTCTCATTCCAGGACGGTGACAATGGGCGTGGGGAAGGCGGCGTTCATCCAGCGGGACGGCTAGCAGGCGCAGGACATCCGGCTGGCTGTCCGGATCGTCGCGCTGTTCGTTCCAGACACCCTGCAGCGCGTCCAGGGGCGCTCGACCAGCGGCAGCTTGCGGACTATCTGCGTGGTGTGTGATCGGGGTGGTTCGTGCTCGGTTCGCCCTCCATGCTATGCTCGGAACAGGGTATAGGGGTGCAGAATTCGCATCCATTGGCGCCGTGCGCCCGCACAGACGATGGTCGCACAAGAAGCAAGGGGTATGGAAGGGCGAGGAGGATTGTTGCTGTGGGTCTTCCTTGTGATCATCGGCATGTATCGTCAAAGAGGCATTCCTTGCACTCCTCGTCGTGGTGGTCGGCGCCATGGTCAGGACGTGGTTCGTCATTAGCGCCCATCCTGGGTTGCCGATAGCGCTTCTGGCAACGACATGGGATCAACGAGTCGATTCGGTTGCCGCTTATCATGCTGATCGATGCCATCATTGCGCTGTTTCTGCCGCTGGAAAGGCTGCATCTGGCAGGCGTCGCTGTGCGGACGCTGATGACCAGCGTTCAGCCAGGATCGCACTGACCGCCGTATTGAGAATGCGATCAAGGAGAACACAATGAAAGTTAAACTTGTTTCGTTTGTATCGTTCTTTCTCCTCTTCTCGCACGCCATAGTTGTCATGCCAGGACTGCATTCCGCAGAGAGAAAGAATGGACTCATAGACGCCCGTGATCGCTTTGAGGTGTCAGATCAGCAACCCTCTCCGATCTACCTGCCGCTGATCGTTTCTCCGCCTATTCGTGTGAGTTCGGTTCTGACGCCGTTTGACGGCAATCTGGAAGACTTGTTCGGACCTTCGGGTTCCATATACGGAAAAATGCCAGAAATTATTGTGGCGTCAAACGGCGTCGAACTGGACGTCCTGGCTCAGGACTATGACTCCGGAACTCCCTGGAAGGCTGTGCTGCTGCACATTGCGCCCGACTCAACGGGGCGTTACCGAATTTCCCAGGCGCTCACCAATATCCCGATGCTGGATCGTGTGATGGGGCTGGCGATAGATGGTTTCGGCAACCGCTATTACGCTACCGGCATAGACGAGCGTGCGCTTGTCAATCTTCATTATCCAATGATGCGCCCCCGCAACGACATCGTTCGTGTTGTCAAGCTCGACGCTGCTGGCAACGTCGTGTTCAATACTGACCTGGATGTTGCCCGGTATGCCTTCAACCGCGGTGCAGGGTCGATTGTCAACCCAATGGTAGCGTCCACGGCGCGCCTGGTAGTCGGCGGCAATGAGATTGTGCTGGTGCATGGCAACAACACCGAGCCAATTGACGGCGTGCGTCATCAGGTATCGCTTACTACTCGCCTGAACGCGGAAAGTGGCGAAGTCATCGGCACATCTGGCGTGTATGCCAGCCACGCTTTTGACCATCGACTCCTGTACGATGGCGAGCGAGTCATGACGTGTCATCTGGGGGATGCGTATCCTCGCGCTATCATCTGTGGCTGGAGGTTCAGTTCTACTTTCAACTATCGCGTTTTTCGCATCAAGGGGAACATCGGAGAAAACAACACGTACACAAGGCTGGGCAACGCAGCGCTTATCGAGAATGATCCGAACTACAGATATATTGTGCTCTTCGCAACGGAAAGCAACGCGAGCACAGAAGCCTTTATCAACGGACCGCGCAACCTTGCCATCGTACGAATGGGGAAAGATGGCAATGTTGACCCAAGCCTGCCGGACGCCTTAGCCGTTGTTTCCGGCGTTGAACCGTACACGAATCGATTGAGATGGCTGACACGCTATTCGGAAAGCTCGAATTTGCATGCGGAACGTCCGAAACTAATCGGCATCGGCGGAAACCGGTATATCGCGCTCTGGGAGGAATGGCGCGCTGTTGGACTGTACTCCGACGTCTTTAACGGCGTCTATGGCATGGTTATTGATGACAGAGGAAATATCCTCCGCTCCGCCAGACTTATCACTGACAAACACCACCTGCCTCGCGGCGATGATGCGTTCCTGCTGGACAACCGCGCTGCCTGGATGACGGGAAATGCAGTTGAGAAGAAGCTCTATCTTCACTTCGTTGATGACGCGCTCAACTATGAAATGGTGAAGCTGGATTGAGCGATAAACCCGGTTGTCCTCATTCATGCAAGGCTATCCTGCATTGCGCGGTTCAGCAGCCACGCGCTCCAGCGCGCAGAGCAAGGCGCGAATCTGATCGGGACTGGCGCGTTCCAGCAGCGTCAGCAGCGACGCCAACACGTCCGAGGAAACAAAGAAGGAAGCCAGAGGAACGTCGTAGATCGTCGCCAGCGTCGCAAGCCGATCCAGCGGCGGCAGCACGGCGCCGTTCTCGTACTGCACCAGCGTTCCGTGGGAGCGCAGTCCGGCGCGCGCTGCCGCTTCGCGCACGGTCAGCCGGGCATTGAGCCGCGCTTCCCGCAGGCGCTCGCCAAGCTGCGCCAGCGCTGGAGCGGAGCAATGCTTGTGCATCATCGCAGCGCCTCCTGCGTCCCGGCGTCGAGGTCCTCGCCGGTGAGTGCGTGATCCTGCGCGTTCACGAACTGGACCGCCTCCGCGAAGCGATCCGCTGGCAGGTCGGTGTACGTTGCAATGCCGAAGCGCGCATTGAACTCCGCCCAGGCTCGCCGAATCTCGACGCCGGGTTGTGTCTGCCCGCTGCGCGCCGCGCGCGCTTCGCCATACGCCTGGACCAGGCGGTAGACTGTGTTCCGTTGCGCCGGCGACAGACGCAACCGCACCTGCCGCTCCACCTGCTGCATCCGGTCGCGCCGATCGTTCACCAGCGGCAGGATGCTGCACAATGCACGAATCTGCGCTGCCAGATCACGCCACGCCTCACGGGCGCGATCCTGGCTCGCTTCCAGGCGCGCCTGGAAGCGAGCCAGTGTCCGCAGCGCCTGCAGCGCCGGATCGAGGGCGTCGAGCTCCTGAAGGTCTCTGATGACTCGGCGCGTCTGGCAAGCCGGTGAGCGCCGCAAACGCTGAACGCACGCTGGCGATGAGATAGGTTTGCACAGAGCGCAATCGCTCCGCCGTGATTTCCCTCATTATTAGTACACTACCACATAGTACTTCGCGTACTCATTCTCATTCCGCTTCCTGATGCCCTAAGTCGCCCCTCTCTCTCCTCAACTTGACAATAAAGTGTAAAGGATTTGCTCATTTGAGGGTGTAAAGAGTTTTCAGGATTTTATCAGGTTCAAATAGCCGCATACGCGCTACTAAGTGCTGCATATGCGGTGCGGTGATGTTTCCGGTCGTGCAAGAATGCCGGTATCGTGCAAAAATGCCACGAATAATTCATCGAGCGCCCTAATATTCAATGAACCAGCCGCTAAAATCCTGAACCGTCCAAAGTCGCGCGCGGATCAAAACCTCTCCTTATTCGTCAATCCGCGTATGTCGCGCCCGAACGCTCGCTTTCTCCAAGAGATTTGTCAAGGGGTGCGGGAAGGCGGCGTTAAGCGGCAAGGATCAGAGCGCAGGCGCGGCGTTAAGCGGCAAGGATCAGAGCGCAGGCGCGGCGTTGCGGCAAGGATCAGAGCGGAGCGAATGATACGCAGCCGCAGCCGCGCCGTCGCGCGAATGATACGCAGCCGCAGCCGCCTTCCCGCACATCAGTAAATCCGTGTAAACGCATTAGCAGGCGTGTACACGCGCGGAACGCTTTACACTCGTGGAAGAAGAGCGCCCTTGCCCCTCTCGCGCCTCTGCCGGCTTCCTGGTGCGTCTGAGGGCAAGCGGCGCTCCAGGCGCTCCAGGCGCTCCAGGCGCTCCAGGCGCTCCAGGCGCTTCAGGCGCTCCAGGCGCTCCAGGCGCTCCAGGCGCTCCAGGCGCTTCAGGCGCTTCAGGCGCGCAACCCGCTCCTTAAGCGCGCGAAGCGCGCAGAACGTACAGATCGTCGTAAATCTGTCAAGAATTGTCATCATTAGCAACCTAACGGGTGTAGAGTATTTACACAGTGCGAATGATTTTCTTCGAGGCGTTACGGCGCGTTTCCGGCGCTATCGTTCGGTCTGGATGGCGCCAGTCAGGGGCTACGCGGCGTGCTGGCAAACGCTTTACGATTTACACTTAACTGTACTAATAATGAGGGTAATCACGCCGCCTGCGGATTGTCGCGCGGCGGGCGGATGGTGACCAGCCAGAGCAGCCCACCGTCGAGCAGCAGGCGCTCCAGTGTGCGCAATTGACGACCGATACGGAACCGAAACGACGCCAAGTGCAGCCGCTCGTCAGCGCGCATGGCGCGCAGCTGAGACGATGGAGCCAGATTCAGCACGGTGCAGTGATCGCGCACGGCCAGGTACATCAGCCCGTCGGCAGCGCGCGCCGCCAGCACCACGCCATCAAACAGCGGGATGGGCAGGCGCTCGCGGGGAATCTGCGCGTCATCAGCCATCATGCACCCACCCTTGGTTCATTGCATAAACCAACGAATGCACTTCAGCATGGGTTGGTTTATTTGATCGACCAGAACAACAGGACGATAGATTGTACGGATGGTCAATAGCACTGCTGCGATGCAGCGCGCAGGCATCGCGGTCCGCTGCACGCGCTGCCGTGCTTGATCGGCAACGCAGCGACTCTGCAGGTCTGCTACCCTGCACAGTGTGCGGTCGCCGGGGTTCCGGCGCGTGGCGGTTATGCGCAGAACGCCCACCATTTCCCAGGCAAGGGAGACATGGTCTTCCCAGTTCCGCCTTCAGCGCCGCCTTGCCCTGTCGAGGCAAAACGCAGCGCCAGCGACCAGGGCGGAGAGCGGGCGCGGGCGCTGGTTCGGCAAGGGGCGGGGGCACCGGTTCGGTGAGGGGCGGGGGCGCATCCTCGGAGATTAGCGCAGAGCAGCGGCGTAGGGATGCCCCTGGCTTGTTTGGCGACGGCGTATGCAGGGCGCTGCCCTGATTCGGAGCGCCTTGGGGCGCTTCCTGGCATCTCAGTCGCAGTGCAGGGACTGCTCACACTGCTGCGCTGACAGCGATGCAGCCTGGGGCAGTGCGAGCAGAGACCTGCAATAGCCCGGCGCCTGGCGCTACCCACCACAGCGCCCTGGCACGCGCAGCGCCTGCTTCTGCACCGTTTCCAGCGATGCTCCGGGCATGCCGAAGCGCAGACAAACACACACCCCCCTGGGACGCATGCCGCCCACACGCGCGCGCTGCGCGCGCACACGCGCAGGCGCGAGCACCCATCCGTCCAAGGCAGCAAGGGGCAGTGTGTTAATGTATCATTGATTGCCATGATTGCATTGCATTTGTGGGCGATCGGGGATGTCACCACGTTGGCGGCTGAATGTTTAGGCTGGCGTGTCACCACGTTCGCCTCCTGCACGGGGTTAGGCGCGCCCGGGCGTGTCACCACGTTCGCCAGATTGTCAGCCAGCGCAGGGGCGTCGTTGCTCGTGGAGGAAGTAGAAGGTGCGGTAGGGAGATCATCGGTGGCGGGCGATCTATCGATGATGGTAACCTTCCCGTTCTGGCGGCGGTTATACGGCTCGCGTCTGATTGCTCCCATACGCTGGAGCTCCGCCTCGTAGCGCCTGATGGTGCGAAGACTCCTGCCGTATTCCCGAGCGCACTCAGCCTGCGATTTGAGCAGGATGCGGCACTGTCCCGCTTCGTCTCTCAACCAATTCAGGTAGCGGCGCAATTCGGGACGTTCAGGGGTCGGGTGTGCAGCGCCAGACGAGTGCGTCTGGATCGGTGCGGATGTCTGCTCCTCCCGTTTCGGGAGCGGGTTGCGGCGCTGAGTTTGTGCAGACGAATTTCGGCCTGGTCGTGCCGTCTGCGCGAGCTGTGGCGTGCTCTGTGCCAATGGCGGAGCAGGCGCTGACGTATTGTGGGTCGCATGCGTCATCTGTGCTGACGGCGCCGACGAAACCGCAGGCATACGCTGGCGCTGATTGAGAGGAGTTGGCATTGGTCGGCACGTCGGGCGGTAGCGCTCGATTTCGCGATCAATGTGCGCCTTGAAGTGGTCGAGTCCTCGGTTCGGGCGGAGACGAGGGTGCAGATAGAGGGCGATGGCACGGATTTCCGCGTCCAGAAAGCCTGCCCTCAGGAGGTTGTACACCAGGCAGGCGACCTGCGCCGAGTTGCTGGAGTCTGGGTAGCCGTCGCGCATCAGCGTAACTCTCTGTCCACTCATGATGCGCTCCAGTTGTGGGAGGCGTCGCGCTGATTGCCGTAGTCGCGACGAACGCCACAGCGCAGCGCCGTCGGGAAGGCGGCTCCAATGGTCTGGCGACGCTGCGCCAGGCGTGCTGTGGCGCGCCTGGCGTGCGCTTCGCTGAGGCGAAGGCGGTGGCGCCGGGTTGCGTGGCAGCGCAATTACGGCCTCGATTCCGCCAATCAGTTGTTCGGGTTGATCCAGATTGAACCGTTGTCCATCCTGGAGGATCAGGACGCCGCGTGTGTTTTTGTGCCGGTGATGCCCAAACGGCAGGCGAATACAATTGCCGGAGGGGTAGCACTCGCCAGGAGCAGGCGGCAGCGACTCCAGCGCATTGCGCAGGTCGGCTGCAGGCGCGGGGCATTCGTAGAGCCGCCAGAGATGCCCGCCATCGTGATGACAACCGTTGCCAGGCATCCAGATAGCGAACGATACAATACCGTGCTGTCGGTCGTGTTCGAGCGCGGCGAGCAGAGCCTGCTCGCCGCCCTGATCGTAGTCGCGGCACGCAGCGCGGGCGCGTCCCTGATCGTCGATCAGGCACACGGCGACGGTTCGGGCGCCGGTCAGATGATCGCGCATGAGTTGATGAATTTCCCCAGATGTCGGTAGTGACTGAAACCCGACGTACTTCTTTGTATTGCCGGGCGATGTCATCACCGCGACGCGCCGTGGTACGGACGTTGACAGGCAGGCATTGAGCAGGTCGCATGCCAGTTGATTAACAGTGGTCGCTCGTGCTAAGATCGTCCTCGTCATCGGTAACTCCGTAAGTATTGATTGCGTCGCTCACGCAGCAGTCTAGCATCGGGTTTTGCGCCTGAAATGCTGCGATGTTGCAACCGCATTGATACTCCAGTCTGCGCAGGCGTTTGCGCTGTAGTCATCACGCGCGCTCCCGGAGCAGCGGCGCATCGGGAGCGCGCGGCGGCTGTTCGTGCGTTATGTTGTGCGGCGCCAACGAATGCGATCACTCTCCGTCATATGTCGGCATCGCTCATGTGACTGATGAGTCTGCTCAGTTCAGGCAGTAGTCCGTGTGGGACCCGAATTGGAACCAGGATTAGAGGCGCTGGCGGTTGTGTGGAACACGCCGCTCTGCGCGCCCTAGAGTCGATGAACGCGAGCGCCGCATCATACTGTGATGCTGGCAGAGAGGTGTATTTATCAATACCGAACCGTTTTTTGAACACGGACCAACACCCGGCGAACGCGAATGTTTCCGCCTCGCGGGGGTCCATTCGTGATCTCAGCGCGTCGGTCTCTAGACGCGCCCACTGCCGTATGTGCCGGAGAATCGTGCGAGATTGATCGGGAGAGATAGTTGGTTGTGTTGTTGACGCGTGTGCCATTTCCTGTCTCCTCAAATGTGATTCAATGCCCTCGTGGTGCTGCGCATCCACAGAGTCATTATGCCGCGCATGCAGGAATTTGAACGCACAATGGACGCCGTGCAGCGGGCCATAGCGAGCATATCATCGACACCATGATTGTGCCGCGCATCCAGGGTTTGAACGCACAATGGACGCCGCGCAGCGGGCCATAGCGAGCAGTCATCGACACCATGCATGGATCATGCCGCGCACTCGGGAGTTTGAACGTCCCCAAGGTCCCAAGGGTATACCGCCTGCGACTGAGAAACCGGTTGATCGCGCCTGGCGGACTCCTGACGAGGTATGGGCGTCCATTGAGCAGCGCTTGCCGCCCAAGCGCGCCTCTTTCAAAGAGGGACGACCGCAGATGCCGGACCGCCAGGCCATGGGCGCTATGTTCTCCGTGCTGGCGCCAGTTGCCAATGGACGGCGCCGCCATGCAGCCTGGGCGCGCCCCGGCGCCGTCCACGACCGCTTCCGGGAGCGGTCGTGCCCTGGAGGGTTCGCGCGGCGCTGGCGCGCGAGGTTGCTGATGGATGCTGCGCAGGTCGGCAGTGCGTGGGCGTGGCAGGCGATGGACGGAGCGGTGACCAAAGCGCCCTGTAGGAGGAAAGGAACCGGTCCCACCCCGACCGACCGCCGGAAACGCAGTGTCATGTGCAGCCGGTTGACCGAGGGGCGCGGCATACCCCTGGCCGTCGCGGCGAATGGCGCCCATCGACACGAGATGACGCTGGTCGAGCCCGCAGTGCCAGCGATGGTGATCGAACGTCCGCTACCAACAGAAATTCCGCAATTTGCGGAATTTCTCGACGGGACGGCATTCGCTGCAGCACCCTCGGCGCTGGCGCGGCATTCAGCGCCGGTCACGGGCGCCCATAGGCGTCCCGCGCTTGGACGTCAGGAGGCCGAACCGCATGCATCGCCCACAACGGGAGACGCACACGGAAGGGGGAAGAACGGGAAAAAGAAAAAGGCGTCCGCATGAGCGCATGACGTCCCTATCCCCCGTTCCGCCCGTGCGCACGACGCGCGCGTGGGCGCATGCCGCATGCCCGCGCCGGACGTTCCCGTGGTCGGCGCCCCAAACTGGCGCCAACACGCGAGCGGCTTCCTGACGCCGGAAGACCGCTACCGCTGCTGCGACGCCTCCGATGGACAATGAGCACGACCTGAGCCCGGCGCCCGTCCAAGTGTGTCAGAGCGACACACCAGGGGCGGCGCGCGCCCGTCCGAGTGTGTCAGAGCGACACACCAGGGGCGGCGCACGCCCGTCCGAGTGTGTCAGAGCGACACCCATCTGCTTGACACATGGGTGCAGGTGTGGTATTGTGTCGCTGCGACACACGAAAGGAAGTACTGATGGATGACCCGGGTTCTTCGGCGCTGCCCAGCCTGCCGCGGGTGGAGCAGTTCGACTTCTACGGCGACAGCCTGACAGCCGTGATTATCGATGGGCGCGAAGTGGCGCTGCCGATTCGTTCCGTCTGCGCTGCGATCGGACTCGACGCCAGGAGTCAAAGTGAGCGGCTGCGTGAGCATGATGTGCTCGCTCAGGGGCTCCGGGTCGTCAAAGTACCGATCGGCAATCGCGTTCAGTCGGTTCTGGCTATCAGCCGCCGCTACCTGGCATTCTGGCTGGCCACCATCACGCCGAATCTGGTTGCCGAGGACATTCGACCGAAACTCGTGCGGTATCAGGAGGAACTGGTTGACCTGCTCGATGCGCTCTACGGCGAAGGATCCACCCAACCGGCGACCACGACGGGTGAGCCGTCACTGACGGCGCTGAGCCAGCAGCTCGCAGCGATCATTGCCGAACTGCGGGTCACCCGCGAAGCGATCCTGGCAGCGCAGCGCCGCACCGACGAAACCATCGCTGCGCAGGACGTGCGGCTGAGCGCTGTTGAGGCCTTGCTGAACGAACGGTTAACCACGCTCGCAGGGCAGCTGGATGAGACCCAGCAGCGGCTCCTCGATCAGGTCAAGATCACCGCCGCGCAGCAGGCCGTGATCCGGTTGGCCATCGAACGACTCGGCAAGCGCTACGAGACCAGGACGGGCAAGAAGATCTACGACCTCCTGCACGCGCGCTTCTGCGCGGAACTCGGAACACCGCGCTACGATGCGCTGCCTGCCGGGAAGTATTCGCAGGCGCTCGCCTGGCTGCGCGCCCGCGCGGCCGAATATTTGCCAGATGACCCGGACGCCTTGCCGCCGCTCCAGGAGAGCCTGCTGTGACACCGGAACGCCCAACCAGTCTTGATCGCGCCATCGGCGCCGCGATCCGTGCGGCGCGCTTCTCACGCGGCTTGACCCAGCACGATCTCGCCGCACACCTGGGGGTGACGCGGGCGACGGTGGCCAGCTACGAGACCGGTCGGCGGAAGATTCCAGCGGAGACCCTCATTCAGATTGCGCGGATCTGCGACAAACCGCTGAGTTTCTTCGCGCCGCCAGCGCCGATTGCCGAGCCTGCGGCGTCACCGCCGCCCAGCCCGGCGCTTCCGCCGGAAGCGCTAGCGCTCCAGACGGTCACGAACGTGCTTCGGTTGCGTCCTGATGCCATCCCGCTGGTGATGGAATTCCTCGAAGTCTGGTTGAGC
>JAVQXV010000040.1:0-21537 GCA_033577755.1 Anaerolineales bacterium | reverse complement strand
CCTTTGCCCTAATCAATCTGCGGCATGTCTTTGCAGAAAAAGGTTGAATCAGTTCGTCTTATATTTTCAGTGGACTCATCTGATGAAAAGCTTAACTTATAGCCGGTGTGTACGCAAAAGTTGTCAGAGAACGTGCCGCACCTTCGTCCTTTGGCGGGCTTCGCTGAGCGAAGCCACGCTCAGGCATCATGGGTCGCGGACGCACCCCGACGAATGAAAAAAGGGATGTATCGCTAGAACAGCACGACATAACTTTCTTTTTTTCTTCATAGGATGCGGTTGCCACTGACAACCTTTGCATGCACACCAAATTGTAGCCAATAGCCTGAGCATTTACGTGGCAGAGTATAATGCGATAGGATTTACGCAGTGGGCGGGGGTTGCCGCCACATCCGGCGAACTTCCATGGACTGACCGCTATTTATGTGGCAGCATAGGTTCAACTGCGTAACTCCAAAAATGATGGTAGTGGACGCGCGCCGACTATTCCTGTCACGTTTCCGGCACTCAGCGCTGACCGCACTTGGCCATTGGCTACTGGCCGCCTACTTCGCCGTGGCCCAGCCCGGCCTATGCCTATGCGAACTGGCCGGTCAGTTGCTCTTCTCACACCTACATGGCCGACACGGCCTGTGTCTGGCCAAAGTGGACACACACCACGACAACCATCCGTATACGCAACTGCTGGTCTTACTCCGCGCTAACGCGTCCACAACCGTTCTGCCTATCGTCGAGGACGCCGAAACGCTGCTGCGGCGCTTGCAGTCCGGGCTGCTTGTGCGCCTCGACGCCGTCTGCCCTTCGGCTCACGGCCGGCAGCCCTCCCCCGAGCCGCCACCGCCGCGCCCGTGAGCGCTCAAAGACGCCGCTGCGCGTCTCTACGGCCAACCCAGCGAAAGCATCCAACCCCGTAGCGGCAGGACGTGTGACACAGTCACAGTTGATGTGCGTCGCACCTGCCGGCCGAACACTTTTTTGAGGAGATTTCACTATGTTCAAGCGAATCCTCGCTTTGAGCGTTTTGCTTACCTTGCTGGCGGCCTGCGCTCCGGCAGCTTCCGACTTACACTCACACGCGCATATCAAAGTCGGCAACCTGGAAATCCAGGACCCGTGGGTGCGGGCGGCCAGCCTGTCCAACCACACGCCCGAGATGGGTGACACGCACATGAGTAGCGTGAACAGCGCGGCTTACCTTACCATCGTCAACCACGGCAGCGAGGCCGACCAACTGGTTAGCGCCGCCAGCGATGTGGCAAAGGCCGTCGAGCTGCACAACGTCAAGATGGAAAACGACGTGATGAAGATGTTCCAGGTGTCGGCGATTGATGTACCGGCTAATGGAAAAGTCGAGCTGAAGCGAGGCAGCTTCCACATTATGCTCATTGGCCTGAAGCGTGACCTCAAGGTGGGCGAGAAGGTGACGCTCACATTGAACTTCCAGAAAGCCGGCTCGGTGACCTTCGACGCCGAAGTGCGCGAGGCGCCGATGCACAGCCACAGCCCATAACAGGCTTTGCCTTTGCCCGGCAGCGCAACGCTCTCCTGAGGTGAGCAGCAACGCCTCCCCTCTCCCCAAAAAGGAGAGGGGAGGACGTAAAGGGGGATGGTACAATCCGCCCTCACGCTTATGTTTGAAATCGTCTTCCTTGGCACCTCCGCCTCCGCGCCATCGGTGCATCGCGGCCTGAGCGCTCAGGTGGTGATGCACAACGAGCACCGCTTCCTGATAGATTGTGGCGAGGGCACCCAGCGGCAGATCCTGCAATCGGGCCTTGGCTTCAAGCGGCTGGAACGCATACTGATTACTCACGGCCACCTCGACCACATCCTCGGCCTGGCCGGCCTTGTCTCCACGTTCACCCGCTGGGAGACGACCGAACGGCTCGAAATCTGGGCGGGGCGCTGGGCGCTGGAGCGCATCCGTCTGCTGCTATACGAGATTGTGCTCAAGGGTGCCCGGCTGCCTTTCGAGCTGAAGCTGGGCGAGATCCGCCCCGGCCTAATGTTCGATCACAAGACCTTCACCGTCAGCGCCTTCCCGGTGCAGCACCGCGGCGCGGACTCGTTCGGCTTCGTCTTCGAGGAAAAGAGCAAGCGTCCCTTCCTGGTGGAAAAAGCCGAAGCGCTCGGCGTCCCCGCCGGCCCCATCCGCCGTGAGCTGGTGGCCGGTCGCACCGTCACCTTGCCCGATGGCCGCGCCGTGACGCCCGACGAGGTGCTCGGCCCGCCGATCGGCGGCGTCAAGCTGGTGCATGTCGGCGATTGCGGCGACACACGCGACCTAGTGAGCGTGGCGCGCGGCGCGGATGCGCTGGTGATTGAGGCGACGTACCTGAGCGGCGAGGCCGAGCTGGCGCGCGAGTTCGGCCACCTCACAGCAGCCCAGGCGGCCACACTGGCCCGCGACGCCGGCGTGCGGCAACTCTTCCTCACTCATCTCTCCCGCCGCAACCGCGAGCGCGACGTGCTCGAAGAGGCCCAGGCCATTTTTCCTAATACGATCATCGCGCGGGACTTTGACCATTACACCATCACGCGCCCGGCCTAATCGGCATCTAAAAAGCTGTAACTTTCCTCCGGCCTTCTCGACTATAACTTCAGGGGCAATTGTTCCCAGAGAACACAACACCTTGTCGGGAAGGCCATATGTCTTTTTCCGTTGCGTCTGCACCTTCAACCCTCGCCCGCCGGCTGGATTGGCCGGCCGGCCTGAATAAGACCGCCCGGCTCGCCTTTGAAGTGGGCAGCCGGCTCGTCGTGTTCGTGGCGCTCTTTGCCGTCGTGCAATTCGCCACGCCCGCCCTGGCCGACAACGACGGCTTCTATCACATGCGCATGGCCTGGCTGATGCGCCGGGAAGGCCTAAAGCCCGATTTCGTCTGGCTGCCGCTGACTATCCTCAGCTCGGACGCTTACTACAACCACCACTTTCTGCATCACGTCTACTTGAGCCTGTTCGCCTGGGGCGATACGCCTGAAAGCCTCATCTTCGGCGCGAAGCTGGCCAGTACGCTCATGCCGGCGCTGGCCGCTCTGGTCATCTGGTGGCTGCTGCGCCATCAGAACGTGCGCTGGGCCACGCTGTGGACGATTGGGCTGTGGGCCATCTCCGAGGCCTTTCTCTATCGGATGAGCATGCCACGCGCGCAGTCTGCCTCGCTACTCGTGCTGGCGCTAGGCCTGCATTGGCTGCTCCAACGTCGCTACCGGCTACTCTTGCCCCTTGGCTTCCTCTATGTCTGGCTTTACAACGCCTTTCCGCTGCTGTTGGTGGTGGCCGGCGCCTATGCGGTCAGCGCCTGGCTTACTGAGAAGCGCCTCGAAGGACAAGCGCTGTTGTATCCCGCGCTCGGTCTGCTCCTGGGGCTGCTCGTCAACCCGTACTTTCCGCAGAATCTGATCTTCATCGTGCAGCACGTCCTGCCCAAGATCGGGCCGGAGGCCACTGCCATCTCAGTCGGGAATGAATGGTATCCATACTCCACCTGGACTCTGGTGGAGAACTCCGGCGGCGCGCTGGCGCTCTTCGTGCTGGGCGCCATCGGGCTGGGGTGGCGCGGGCAGCGGATAGACCGCGCGACGCTGGCGGCGCTGCTGTTGAGCGTGGCCTTCGGCTTCCTGCTCTTCAAGTCGCGGCGCTTCATCGAATACTTCCCGGCGTTCACCCTGATCTTCGCCGCGCTCAGCGTGGGGCCGGTGCTGGAGGTGCAACTCAACGCGCAAGCCGGGCGGCGCGGCTGGCTGCTCGCCGGACTCGCCGGTCTGCTGGCGCTGCCGCTCTGGACAACGCTGACGCAGGCGCGCGAGGCGATGCAGTCCGAGCCGCCGGCCACGCGCTACGCCGCTGCGTCGCAGTGGCTCCAAACGCACTCCACGCCGGGCAGCATGGTCTTCCAGACGGACTGGGACGACTTCCCGCGCCTGTTCTTCTACAACCAATCCAACCTGTACACCGTCGGCCTGGATCCAACCTACATGCAGTTGTACGACGGCGCGCTGTACGACGAGTGGGTGGCGATCACGCGCGGCAAGGTCCGCCAACCCGGCGCCGCCATCGCGCAGCGGTTCGGCGCGGAGTTCGTCTTTTCGGATTTGCATCATGAGGCCTTTCTGAAGCGCGCTGCGGAAGACCCCGGCCTCGAGGAGGTCTATCGCGATGATGAAGCCGTAATCTTCCGCGTCGTACGTTGATTTCGCCCGCAAATTCTCGGCGCGCTGACCCGCGCCCCAGTAAGGAGATGAACACCATGAAGCTGAATACCCTTTCCAGACTTTTGCTCTTCGGCGCCCTGGCCCTGCTGGCCGTCCTCGTCACTGCCTGCGCCCCGCTGGAGTTGCCCGGCAACGCCGGCCCGACGGCCCAGCCCGCCGGCCCCAACGCCACCGAAATCGTCGGCGTCGTCAGGGCGATTGAACCGCAACGTATCCAGATCGGAAACCAGACCATCCGCATTGAAGCGCAGTCCGAGATTCGGGAGAAAATCCGGGTGGGCGATGTGGTCAAGGCAGAGGTGCGATACGGGGACGATGGTGCGTTGATTTTGGTCAAGGTCCGGCTTAGCGCCGATGACAATTCCAACGGCAATGAAAATGCCAACGGGAACGGCAACGCAAATGAGAATGCCAATGGGAACGGCAACGAGAATGGTAACGGCAATGACCATAGAAACGAAAATGCGAATATCAACGGGAACACCAATGGAAACGAGAATGACAACCGCAATGACAACGGTAACGTGAATGGAAATGACAACGGCAATAGGAACGATAATGGGAATGGAAATCACAATGGCAATGTGAACGGCAACGGAAATAACAACGGCAACCGAAACGACAACGGCAATGGCAATGGGAACGGAAATGCCAACATCAACGGTAACGGCAATGCCAACAGCAACATGAACGACAACGGGAACGCGAATGGTAATGGGAATGATAACGGCAACGGCAACAGGAATGACAACCGCAACGACAACGGTAGCGCGAACGGCAACAGGAATGACAACGGGAACGGCAACCAAAACGGCAATGATGATGATGACGATGACGACGACGATAATGACGACCGCAGCGATAAAGGCAAGCCGTAATTGCACAGGACGGAAAGCAAAGGCGAAATGCACACGGCGCCCTTCGTGGGGCGCCGTGCGCCACCTTTTTTCGACGCTGCTATACTCCGCGCTATGCCGCTGGCCGAACCGGACGAGAAAACCCTGCTGGAGCACGCCCGCCGGCTGGACGAGCGCGCCCTGAGTGAAATCCACAGCCGTTACTATGGCGAGATTTATCGCTATGCGCTCTACCGCACCGGCCGCAGCGAGGTGGCCGACGACATCGCCGGCGAAGTATTCCTGCGACTGCTTGACGCCCTGCATGCGGGCCGCGCGCCGCAGACCACGCTGCGCGGCTGGTTGTTCGGCGTGGCGTCCCACCTGGTTGCCGACCACTTCCGCCGCGCCCCGCGCGAAAGCGTTGCGCTTGACGAGGCCCTGGCCGCGCCCGGCACGACCAGCGCAGAAGCAGAGAGCAATCTGCGGGCGCGCGAGGTGCGCGCGGCACTGCGCCGCCTCACGCCCGAACAGCAACACGCGCTGGCGCTGCGCTTCGGCGACGGCCTTTCAGTGGAAGAGACGGCGCAGGTCATGGGCAAGTCGGTTAATGCCGTGAAGGTGTTGCAGTTTCGCGCCATAGCAGCGCTAAAGCGCCTGCTGAACGTGACCGAGATGGGCTGATGAACGACGGTGTGCTGATCGAAGCCCTCGATGATTGTCTGCGGGCGATGGAAGCCGGCGCCACGCTGGAGGCGGTGCTGGCCCGCCACCCACAGCTCGCCGATGAGCTGCGCCCGATGCTGACGGCCGTACAGTCCGTCCGCCCCATGCAGCCGCTACGCGTGCCCAGGCAAAGCGAGGAAGCCAGCCACGCCCGCTTCATGGCTCGCGCCCGCGAGTTGCGCCGGTCCCATTCGCGCGCCGCGCGCGGCCGGTGGTCGCGTTTCTCGCTTGTGCCGCGTCTGGCCCTCGCCGTGCTGGCGCTCGCGCTCGGCGGCTTCGGTGTCGTCACCGCTTCGACCAACAGCCTGCCCGGCGACCCGCTGTACGGGGTGAAGCGCACCGTGGAGCAGGCGCAGCTCTCTCTGGCTCCTGCCGAGGCGCGGCCCGCCCTCGAACGCGAATTCGAGCAGCGCCGACTGGCGGAGACGCAGGCCGTGCTCACGCAGCAGCGCGAGGTCGAGGTCGAGTTCACCGGCCTCGTTCAGGCCGTCATCGGGGAACGCTGGCAAATTGCCGGCTTCACCGTGCAGGTGCGCGCCGGCTTAGCGGGCGATGCCGGTGTCGGCGATACGGTGAAGGTGTGGGGCCGGACGCGGGCAGACGGCTTGATTATCGCCGCGCGGCTGGAGAAGCGCGCCGAAGGCGGAATGCCTGCGCCGACGCCCACCGCGGAGCCGAGCGCGACGCCGCCGGCCCCAACTACCCAAGCGCCGGCCCTCACCGCCACGCCCCAGATCACCGAAACGAGCCGGCCAACGGCCATACCGCCGACTGCGACGCCCACGCCGGGTACGGGCGTAAGCCCAGCGCCTATGAACACGCTGCCTCCCACGCCGGCAATAACGAATACCGTCTCACCAACCATGTCGCCGCCCGCAACTGTGGCGCCGGCGCCAATTGTCACCGCCGCACCAACCACATCGCCGCCTACGACCGTGGCGCCGACCTCAACGGGCGACGACACCGAAACGCCAGAGCCGGAAGAAATCGAGTTCGAGGGTGTGGTCGAGTCCACCGGCGGCGTTTGGGTGATCGGTGGGCAGACGGTGGTCGTCAATGCGCAGACCGAGTTTCGCAACAACCCGC
Source organism: Anaerolineales bacterium (assembly GCA_033577755.1). Lineage (GTDB taxonomy): Bacteria > Chloroflexota > Anaerolineae > Anaerolineales > UBA6663 > JANWXR01. The sequence goes on along the minus strand of JAVQXV010000040.1, from coordinate 14,674 downwards.
AAACCGGCGATTGGGTGAGAGTCAAGGCCTGGCGCTTGACCGATGGCACGCTGGTGGCACGTCGCATCGAGAAGAAGAACTGAAACAGAATCAAGAAGGCGGCCGTCTGCACAGACAGCCGCCTTCTTTACTTCAGCGCCTTCATCCCTCAGCGTCATCAGCAATCTACTCTTCGCTGCGGCGCAGACCGACCAGCAACAGTACGTAGTAGAGCAGGGTGGCGATGGACGAGATCAGCGCGGCGACATACGTCAACGCGGCGGCGTCCAGCACTTCGGCCACACCGGAGCTTTCGTCCGCCGTGATGAAGCCGGCGTTCACCAGGATTTCCTTGGCGCGGCGGCTGGCGTCGAACTCCACCGGCAGCGTAATCAGCGAGAAGAGCGCTGTGCCGGCGAAGAGCAGTACACCGATCACGGCGATGTTCCAGCCGAGGGCACTGCCTGCCGAAGCCAGGAAGAAGCCGGCCATGAACACCAGCGGCCCCAGGAACGAGCCGAACTGCACCACCGGCACCAGCGCTGAGCGTAACTGAAGCGGCGCGTATCCCTCCGCATGTTGAATGGCGTGGCCGGCCTCGTGCGCGGCGATGCCCACCGCTGCCACCGAGGGCGTGTCGTAGTTGTGCGGCGAGAGGCGCAGCGTCTTGCTCAGCGGATCATAGTGGTCGCTCAGGAAGCCGGGCGTGCGCTCTACTCGGACGTTGTGCAAGCCGTAAGCGTTGAGCATGGCGCGCGCGACGGCGGCGCCGGTATTGCCCCGGCCCGTGTACACCTGGGAATACTTGTTCACCGCCGAGGTCACCTTCCACTGCGCCCACAGTCCAAACAGCAAAGCCGGGATGGTCAGGATCAGATACAGCGGGTCATAGATCGGGAAAAACATGGCAAAGTCTCCAGGTCAACGTCGGCAACCGAAATCGGATGTAGTATATCGGCGCACCTGTTAACGGACGATAAGCACGGCCTGAGGGTCAGCTTAACGTCATCCGGCGCTCCGTCCCGTACGCCCCAATTGTACGAAACTCCAGTGGCGCCTGAATAGTCCCGTCCAAGGTTGGCGAAAAGCCCGGCGAGAGTCGGGCTTTCCCTTGTTTCCCTCCAGCCCTCAGCGAACAAACGCCGTCACCGATTGCTGCGCCAGTTGCAGCAGCGGGCCGGGCAGCAGGCCGAGCAGGAAGGTCGCCGCAGCGGTCGCGCCCACGGTCAGGTTGACCAGCGGCTGGCGCTGCGCCTCGCCCGCGCCCGGACGCATGAACATCAGCACGACCACGCGCAGGTAGTAATAGGCGGATACCAGCGAAGTAACCACGCCGATCACTGCCAGCCACAGATAGCCGGCGTCAATCGCGGCCTGAAACACCACCACCTTGGCGATGAAGCCAGAGGTCGGCGGCAGGCCGGTAAGCGAGACCATGAACACGGCCATGCCCAGCGCCAGCGCTGGCCGGCGGGTGAACAGGCCGGCGTAGTCGTCGAGCGCCAGACCGTCCCGCTCGCGCCGCTCGAAGGCCCGTTGTTCAACGGCCCGTTGTTCAACGGCCATGACTACCGCCCACGCGCCGAGTGTGGTCAGCGCGTAAGCCAGCAGGTAGAACAGCGCTGCGCCCACCGCCGCATCGCTCACCTGCGTCTGGCCCGCCGCCGGCAACGCCATCAGGATGTAGCCCGCATGCGCAATGCTGGAGTAGGCCAGCATCCGTTTGATGTTGTTCTGGGCGATGGCGGCGAAGTTGCCCAGAATCATGGTCAGCGCGGCCAGCAGCGCCAGGGCGCCGGCCCATTGCGGAGCGATGGCCGGCAGCGCCATAACGAACACGCGCAGCAGCGCGGCGAAGCCGCCCGCCTTCGCGCCTACCGCCATGAAGGCCGTCACCACCGACGGCGAGCCGTCGTACACGTCCGGCGTCCACATGTGGAAGGGCACCGCGGCGACCTTGAACGCCAGGCCGACCAGCATCAGCGCCGCGCCAAGGATGAGCAGCGCGCTGCGCTCGGCGGCCAGGATCGCCGCCAGATTCGTTGAGCCGGTCGCCCCGTAGGTGAGCGCCACGCCGTAGATGAAGAAGCCGCTGGAGAACGCGCCCAGCAGGAAGTACTTCATCGCCGCTTCCTCGGAGTCCAGGCGCGGGCGCGCGATGCCGGCCAGGATGTAGAGCGGGATGGAGAGCAGCTCCAGCGCCAGGAAGACGATGAGCAGGTCGGCGGCCTGGCTCATCAGCACCATCCCACAGATGGACAGCATCAGCAGTACGTAGAACTCGCCGCGGACGATGCCGGCGCGCGGCAGGTAATTAAGCGCGAGCAGCGTGGCCACCGCCCCGCTGAACAGCGAGAGCAGCGTGAGGAACGCGGCGAAGCCATCGGCCACGATCAGCCCGCCGAACGCCTCCCAGCGCCCGCCCGCCGGCCAGGCGACGAGGGCCAGCGCCGCCGCTGCGAAGCCCGGCAACGAGAGCCAGCCGATGAGGCTTTTACGCTCCACCGGCAGGAAGGCCTCCAACAGCAGCAGCAACAGCAACCAGCCGGCGAGGAGGAGCAGAGGCAAGAGGACGACGAAGTCGGTTGGGGTCATGGGGATGGGGAAGTAGAGAGTAGAGAGTAGAGAGTAGAGAGTAGAAAGTAGTTCAGCTTTCGGTAACGCGGTTGAGCAGGTCGGCTACGGAGAGCCGCGCGGCCCAACGGCGCAGATAGTCGAGATCAAGTTCGTCGCGCTTCAGTTGCCAGACGCTTTCAATGTCACGCCACTGGCGCTCGCTCTCCGACATTTTGAACCAAAGCAGTTTCGAGAGCACGATGTCTTCGGGCGTTAGCAACCAGACCGACCGCTCCGCCATGTGGCCGCGACGACGGCGACGAAACTGTTCCTGGCTGTAGTCATCGGTCTTGAGCGGCCAGAAATCAATTTTGAGTGACGCCTCCACATCCAGAATATTGAAGAACGATTGCCGCGCCACCGCCTCGGCGATCGCTACATCATCGGCATAGTAGCGCGGCCAGGGGAAGGCAGCAACGATTCGTGCCACATCCGCTTCGGTCAGAGACACCACCAGGTCAAGGTCATGCGTGTTCCGCAGCAAGCCGTAGGAGCTGACCACCCAAGAACCGGTGACCGCGTAGGCGATGCCCGCCGCCTCCAACCGCTCAAGCGCCTGTTGGACGGCCTGGAATTGTTCGTCCGAGGCTGAGGCCATGCGCTGCCATCACTTGCCGGGTTGTTTCCCAGCGAACGGACTGCTCACTCCACTCAGGATGTTCGGCGCGGATCCTGGCGCGCACCATCTCCACCGCCACCTGACGCATAGCGGCGACGGCCCGCCAGCGTTGTTCCAGGGTCATGCGCCGGAGTGACTCAAGATAGACCTGCTCGGCCTTCTCGTTCGCAAACTCACCGAAAGGCGATAGACGGATCACTCGCCACTCTCTACTTTCCATTCACTACCTCGCCGCCACTGCCGCCGCCTGCAACCCCGCCGCCAGCTCGTTCACCGCCGGGGCCATCAGGTCGAAGAACGGCTGCGGGTACAGGCCAATCCAGAAAATCAGGACGAGCACCGGGACGAGCAGGGCCAGCTCACGCGGCGTCAGGTCGGTCAGCGTCTTATTCTCGGCGTGCGTCACCTCGCCCTGGAACATCTTCTGAAAGTACCAGAGCATGTAGATGGCGGCCAGGATGACGCCCACCGCCGCAAAGCCCGCAAACAGGCCGTTGCCGTAGCCGTTCCACGCGCCCAGCAGAATGGTGAACTCGCCGACGAAGCCGTTCAGGCCGGGCAGGCCGAGCGAGGAGAGCACCACCACCAGCGAGAGTGCGGCGTAGGCCGGCATCACCTTCCACAGCCCGCCGAACTCCGCGAGCAGGCGCGTGTGCCGCCGCTCGTAGATGAAGCCGACCAACAGGAACAACGCGCCGGTGCTCAGGCCGTGGTTGACCATCTGCAAAATCGCGCCCTGCAGGCCGAGCGGGTTGAGGGCGAAGATGCCGAGCATGACGAAGCCAAGGTGGCTGACCGACGAGTAGGCCACCAGCTTCTTCGCGTCGGGCTGGGCGTAAGACACGAGCGCGCCGTACAGGATGCCGATGACGGCCAGCACGCCGAAGAGCGGCGCGAGCTGCACGGCGGCTTCGGGGAACAGGCCGAGGTTGAAGCGCACGAAGCCGTACGTGCCGAGCTTCAGCAGCACGCCCGCCAGGATGACGGAGCCGGCGGTGGGCGCCTCCACGTGCGCATCCGGCAGCCAGGAGTGCAGCGGCCACAGCGGCACCTTGATGGCGAAGGCCAGAGCGAAGGCCACGAAGGGCAGCAGCTGCGCGCCCGCCGGGATGCCGCGCGCCATCAGCTCCGGCGTGGAGAACGTGCCGTACGTTAGGCCGAGCCAGAGGATGGCGACCAGCATGAAAATCGAGCCGGCGAAGGTGTACAGGAAGAACTTGACCGCCGCCAGCGTGCGCCGCTCGCCGCCCCAGATGCCGATGAGGAACACCATCGGCAGCAGCGTGAACTCCCAGAAGATGTAGAACAGGAACAAATCGAGCGCCACGAACACGCCCAGCATGCCCGTTTCCAGCAGCAGGAAGAAGAGCATGAACTCTTTGACGCGCTCTTCGATGGCGCGCCAGGTGGAGGCGATGGCGATGGGCGTGAGGAAGGTGGTGAGCAGGACGAGCAGCACGCTGATGCCGTCCACGGCCAGGTGATACTCGACGGCCAGCGGGCCGAGGGCGAACCACGGGGCGCGCACCGCCAGCTGGAAGCCGGGGTCGCCCGCGCGGAACTGCGCCAGCATCACCAGCGAGAGCGCGAACGTGACGAGCGACGCGCCGAGCGCCGTCCAGCGCAGAGCGTCCTTGCGCTCGGCAGGGATGAAGGCCAATACCACCGCGCCGAGGAGCGGGAGGAAGGTGACGAGGGTGAGGGTTGAGAGGAGGATTTGCATGAGCGCGTTGCGTATTGCGTGTTGCGTATTCCGTATTGCGTATTTCGTATTGCGTATTCCGTATCGCGTGCTGAAGAATAGAACACGTAATACGTGATACGCAATACGTGATACGCAATTTGTAATGTGCTATCTCACCACAAAGAAGAACGCCAGCAACGCCACCACGCCCAGGAACATCACCAGCGCATAGCCGCGCGCGTAGCCGAACTGGAAGCGCGAGAGGCGGCCGGCAAGTTGTTTCGCCAGCTCGCCCAGGTTGTTGAAGGTCATGTCCACGCCGCCCAGGTCGAGGGCGCGGGCGGTGAGCTGCGCCAGCGTATCGAACGGCCTGACGAACAGCGCGCCGTATAGCTCATCCACGTACCACTTGTTTCGCAGAAGGTTGAAGACCGGGCTTTCCAAGGGGTCGCGGTCGGCGGCGGTAACGTAGGCGCGGCGGTACACGGCATAGGCCAGCGCCAGCCCGGCCAGCGCCAGCACCGTCGCCAGTCCGGCCACCATCCAGTTGAACAGCGGCGCTTCCTCTTTGCCCAGCGTGTAGCCCAGCCAGTTCTTGAAGGCCAGCGCGCCCGCGTAACCCTCTTCGCCGAATTGCGGCAGGTTGAGCACGCCGCCCGCAACCGACAGGACGGCCAGCGCAATGAGCGGCAGGGTAATCACCGGCGGGCTCTCGGTGGCGTGCGCGGCGGCTTCGCTGCGCGGCCTCCCGAAGAACACCATGAGCAGCTGCCGCCCCATGTAGAACGCCGTGAAGAACGCAGCGACGAGCAGGATGATGAAGATCGGCAGGTTGTGCTCGAAGGCGTCCAGCAGGATTTCGTCTTTGGAGAAGAATCCGGAGAGCGGCGGCAGGCCGGCCAGCGCCAGCGCGCCGATGAGGTACGTCCACTGCGTCACCGGCAGCCGTCCCCATAGCCCACCCAGGTGGCGCATGTCCTGCGGGTCGGCGTGGTCGTGGGTGTGGTGCGCGCCGCGTTCCACGGCCTGAATCACCGAGCCGGCGCCGAGGAAGAGCAGCGCCTTGAAGAAGGCGTGCGTCACCAGATGAAACATGCCGGCGACATAGGCGCCCAGCCCAACCGCCGCAATCATGAAGCCGAGCTGCGAAATGGTGGAGTAGGCCAGCACGCGCTTGATGTCGTTCTGTGCGATGGCGATGGTGGCGGCGAAGAGGGCCGTAGTCGCTCCGACCCAGGCGACCACATCGGCGCTCAGCGGCGCGGCCTCGAACAGGACGTGTGTCCGCGCAATCATGTAGATGCCGGCGGTCACCATCGTCGCGGCGTGGATGAGGGCGGAGACCGGCGTCGGGCCGGCCATCGCATCAGGCAGCCAGACGTACAGCGGCAGCTGTGCGCTCTTGCCGGTCGCGCCGAGCAGCAGCAGCAGCGTGATGGCCGTCAGCAGCCACGGCTCGAAGCGCGCCGTCTCCATCCGGCTGAACACCACGGCAAAGGTCAGCGAGCCGAAGGTCCAGAAAATCAAGAACATCGCCAGCATCAGCCCGAAGTCGCCGAGGCGGTTGACGACGAAGGCCTTCATGGCCGCGCGCGCATTGCCCAGGCCGCCCTCGCCCTTCTCGAACCAGAAGCCGATGAGCAGGTATGAGCACAGGCCCACGCCCTCCCAGCCGACGAACATCGTCAGGAAACTGTCGCCGCTGACGAGCAGCAACATGGTGGCCAGGAACAGGTTGAGATAGACGAAGAAGCGCGCGTAGCGGCCCTCGTCGCCGTTGTGCCGCACGTCCTCGCGCATGTAGCCCAGCGCGTAGATGTGGATGAGCGTGCCGACGCCGGTGACCACCAGCATCATCGTCACCGACAGCGTGTCCACCAGGAAGGCCCACTCCACCCGCAACTCCCCGACGCGCAGCCAGGTGGCGAAGGGGACGGTGACGGGCTTGAAGCCGTTGCCGGCCAGCGCGACGAACTGCGTCAGCGCGATGACGAACGATGCGGCGGAGGCCGTTACCGCCAGCAGCCCGGCGCGGTTGCCGCCCAGCCGCCTTCCGAACAGCGCATTGACGGCGAACCCGGCCAGCGGGAAGAGGACGAGGAGGGGAACGAGGGAAAACATAGGCATCCCTCATCTCTGCTCTCCAATCTCGAATTACTTCTCAATGGAGATTGGAGATTGGAGATTGGAGATTGGAGATTAGCTATCCTTTCAACTGGCTCAACTCATCCAGGTTGATGCTCTTTTTGGTGCGGAAGATGGTGACGATGAGGGCCAGCCCCACGGCCACCTCCGCCGCCGCCACGACCATGATGAAGAACACGAACACCTGACCGTGCACGTCCAGGAACTGCCGCGCGAAAGCGATGAACGCCAGATTGGCCGAGTTCAGCATCAACTCGATGGACATGAAGACGATGAGCGGGTTGCGGCGCGTAAGCACGCCGGTCACGCCGAGCGCAAACAGCATCGCCGAAAGCGTGACGAAGTAGGAGGTGGGAAGGGTGGGGAACACGGTGACCGCTTTCTTATCTGATGACTACTTTCTACTTTTCGTCTGGGGAAAGTAGAAAGTGGTAAGTCGTCAAGTCTTTTATTGCTTACGACTAAGTTCGTCCCGCGTCAGCACGACCGCGCCGATCAGGCCGGCGACCAGCAACAGGCCGGCGACCTGAAACGGCAGGGCGAAGTCGGTGAACAGCGTCCGGCCGATGGCGTGCGGGTCGCCGAAGGCGCGCGCCGAGGCTGCATCGGCGAAGACGGGCGGCGTGGGGCCGGCGCCGCTGCCCAAAAAGTATAGAGCCGCCAGGCCGACGAACAACGCCGCCAGAAAGAGCGCCCACAGCGGCTGGTTGCGTAGCACGTTGCGCTCCTCCTTCACCAGCTCGGCGCCGAGCAGCATGATGACGAACAGGAAGAGCACCATGATGGCGCCGGCGTACACCGTCACTTGCACCATGGCGATGAACGGCGCACCCAGCCACAGGAAGAACAGCGCCACGGTGGCAAAGTTCAGCACCAGCCACAGCGCCGAGTGGACGGCGTTTTTGCTCAACAGCATCATCACTGCCGAGCCGAGGGCGACGGCGGCGAGCAAAGCGAAGGCGATGAACTCAGGGGAAAAGATGTTGGGCATTGCGGATGGTTGGTCGCAGCTTGCTGATGGCCTTCCAGTTCGTAATCAGAAATCCACAATCCGAAATCAGAAATCTGAAATCAGTCCGGGTTCTGCATATCCGGGATCGCCCGGTCGAAGGCGTGCTCCGGCACCTTTTGCGGCGTGGGGCGGCCGCCCTCCGGCACGGGCACGAGCAGCTCCTCCTTGGTGATGATGGCCGAGCGTCGGTCGTAGTACGATAGCTCGTAGTTGCTTTCCAGCACAATCGCCTCGGTCGGGCAGGCGTCCTCGCAGAAGCCGCAGTAGATGCAGCGCAGCAGGTTGATCTCGTACGTGCTGGCGTAGCGCTCGCCGGGCGAGTAACGCTCCTCGTCGGTGTTCTCGGCGGCCTCCACGAAGATGGCGTCCGCCGGGCAGGCCGCCGCGCATAGGGCACAGCCGATGCACTTCTCCAGGCCGTTGTCGTAGCGTTTTAGCTCGTGGCGGCCCTTGAAGCGTCGCGCCACCGGCTTTTTGACTTCGGGATACTCGTAGGTCTCCGGTGGCTTGACGACGTTCTTCGCCGTAGTGAAATACCCTTTGAGAATGTCAAACATCGCAACTTCCTGTTGTCTCGTCTGCGTCAACGCCGCGCCGGGGCTGCCCCGGCCGAGGGCAGCCTGCGCCGCGAGCGCGACCAGCTCCACACCATCGTTATCACAATCCCGACACCGATCAGGCCCAGCGTCGCGCCGAGAATCAACTGGTCGCCGAGCAGCGCTGCGCCGGTCACGATTACGCTCGCCAGCGCCAGCTCGAACAGCACCTTCCAGTTGAGCGCCATCAGCCGGTCATAGCGCAAGCGCGGCAGCGTCGAGCGCGTCCAAATCATGAATATCAGCGAGGCAATAACCTTGCCCCAGAAGTAGATCGGCCCGAGCCAGGGGAACTGATAGACAAACGGCCCCTGCCAGCCGCCCAGGAAGAGCGTGACGAAGATGGCGCTGACGCCGATCATCTTGACGTACTCGGCCATGAAGAACAGCGCGAACTTCATGCCGGAGTATTCGGTGTGATAGCCGGCGGTCAGCTCCTGCTCGGCTTCGGGCATATCGAAGGGCGCCCGGTTGGTCTCGGCCAGGCCGCAAATGTAGAAGATGACCGCCGCCAGCGGCTGCAGCAGGATGAACCACACGCCGCTCTGCGCGTTGACGATGTCCTGCATGCTCATCGAGCCGGCGAGCATCAGCGGGCCGACGATGCTCAGGCCGAGCGGCAACTCGTAGCTCACCATCTGCGCGGCGGAGCGCAGGCCGCCCAGCGTGGCGTACTTGTTATTGGACGCCCAGCCCGCCAGCGTCACGCCATAGACGGCCACCGAGGCCACCGACAGGATGTACATCATGCCCACGTTCAGGTCGGCCAGGCCGAGCGGCATGGGGTCATCGGGCGCGCGCCAGGGCACCGGCACCGGCGGCCCCCATGGGATGACGGCCATGATGACCAGCGCCGGGATGACGGTGATGACCGGCGCTAGCAGGAAGATGACGCGGTCTGCGCCGGCGGGGATCAGCTCTTCCTTGAAAATCAGCTTGATGCCGTCCGCCACCGGCTGCAACAGGCCAAATGGCCCGGCGCGGTTGGGGCCGATGCGCGTTTGCAACCTGGCCGCCACCTTGCGCTCGGCCCACGTCATGTAGGCGAAGCCGGTCAGCAGCACCACGATGCTGATGATGGCTTTGACAAGCCACTCGACGAGAAGAACCCAGTCAACGGTCATCTTCAGAACAACCTTGTGCCGCGCAGTGCCTTCCGACGCACTCCTGCAACTCTCGTGCGACGCCGTTCACGCCGCAACGGGGACCGCCGGCGTGATGATCACCGCAGTCGGTTCGGCGGGCGCCGGCGCGCCGAGGTCGCGCGGCATCAGCGCCGCGCCCTCCGGCGCACGGTCGCTGACTCGCGCCTTCACCACAACGTTCGCGCCGTCAAAACTCAGCGCCACGTCATCGCCATCCGCCACGCCCAGCCGCGCGGCATCGGCGGGGTTCAGGACGACGTGCGGCGGCGGCACGCGCGGATGCATCAGCTGCGAAGGCCGGAAGGTCGCGCCCCGGTCATAGAGCAGGGTTACGGGGACGAGCGTCAGGCCATCGAACACGGGTACCGGCGCCCTGACTTCGTGCGGCGCAAGCGCCATCCCGCGCTCCACGCCGGATTTGAGCTGCACGCCCAGTCCCTGTTCGTTGTTGTAGGAGGTGCCGCCGTAGTACAGGTCGCGCCCGCCCACGTCCGGCCACTGCTTCTCCACCTTTGCCAGCTCGGCGTAGTTGAGGCCGGCATACGCAGGCACGGCCTTCGCAATCTCCAGAAAGATTTGCGCCGGGAAGCGCGGCACACTGACTCCGGCGCGTGCGCCGATGAGGGCCGCGATCTCGCAATCCGGCTTGCTCTGGCCCCTGGCCGGCACGGCAGGGTAGAAGCGCTGCACGCGCCGCTCGCCGTTCGTGTAGGTTCCTTCACGCTCGGCCCAGGCTGCTGCGGGCAGAACCACGTCGGCGCATTTGGCCGTCTCGGTGAGGAATAGCTCCTGCACCACGACAAAATCTGTCGAGACGCGCCGCAGCGCGTCCGTACTTATCAGGCCGTCGCCCACCGGGTCGGCGGCGATGATCCAGGCGGCAGACGCGCCGGCGAACACGTCACTCAACGGCCGGCCCGAGGGCCGCACGCCCATATCCCATGCGCCCATCGTGTTGGCGCGCGGCCAGACGGCAATCAGGCCGTTGTTCGGTCTACCGTAGTGGCCGGTGGCGCTGAGCAGGTTGGCGCAGGCCTGCGCCAGCGCCGTGGTGCCCGCGAAGTCCAGGCCCTCGCGACCAAAGAGGATGATGGCGTTCTCGGCTTTGGCGAAGGCGTCCGCGGCTTCGCTGGAGCCGGCCACCAGCATGCCGAGCACGGTCGCCACCTCGTGGCCGTACTCGTAGCGCAACTTGAATTTCGCAGCGCGGTCGAGCTTGGTCGGGCGGGCGTTGGCGACGATAAGGGTCGCGCCCCGGTCGGCGGCCTGCTTCACGCGCAGCCACCACAGCGGCGCTTCTTCCTCCAAATCGGAGGCGATCACGAGGATGGCCGCGTCCCGGCCTAGAGTGGAGAAGTTGGTGCCTGCGCCGACGCCGGCCAGCTGCACCAGGTCGCCGCCGCCCATGTTCGAGTTGAGTTCGACGCTGCCGCCGAGCGCGGTCACCACGCAGCGCGCGGCAAACAGGTCTTCGTTGCTCAGCCGGTCGCCGAGCAAAGCGACCAGCCCCCGGCCCGCCGCCTTGAACTTCTCTGCGACCAGCGCAATCGCCTCGTCCCAGCTCGCCTCGGTCAGCGTCCCGTTCCGGCGAATGAGGGGCGTACGCAGTCGCTCCGCGCTTTCCACAAAGTGGTAGCCGAAGCGGCCCTTGTCGCAAATCCAAATCTCGTTGACCTGCTCGTTCTGACGCGGCATGACGCGCTTGATGACGGGCCGGCCGCCGCTCTTCGCTTCGCGCCGCGTGCTGAACATCAGATTGCAGCCCACCGGACAGTGATTGCAGATGGAGGCCGCCGCCATCAGCTCCCACGGGCGCGCACCGAAGCGGAAGTCGCGCGTGGTGAGCGCGCCCACCGGGCAGATGTCGGTGGTGTTACCGCTGAACTTGCTGTCGAAGCCCGGTTCGGAGAAGGTGACGATCTCCAGCCGCCGCCCGCGCTCATAGAAGCCGAGCACGTGGTCGTCCACAATTTCGTCGCAGAAGCGCGTGCAGCGCGCGCATTGGATGCAGCGCTCGCGGTCGAGGTAGATCAGGGCTTCCTCCGGCTTGCCGAGCGGCACATGCTTATCCAGCCGCATCTTCTCTTCGAAGAGGAAACGGCTCTGCGCCGGGCCGTGGCGCAGGGTCAGGTTCTGCAGCGGGCACTCGCCGCCCTTATCGCAAATCGGGCAATCCAGCGGGTGCGAGGTCAGGATGAACTCGATGATGTCGTCGCGGGCCTCTTTCACCTTACTGCTCTCGCCGATGACGACCATGCCGTCTTCGACGGGCGTAGTGCAGGCGGTCTCCAGCTTCGGGCCGAAGGCGATTCGGGGGTTGCCCTGCTCGTCCAGCAGGGCCTGCCCGGTGGCGCGGTCTCGTTGCACGCGCCCCACTTCCACCAGGCACATGCGGCACATGCCCACCGGCTTCAGCTTGGGGTGGTAGCAGAAGACGGGGATGTCGTTGCCGATGCGCTTGGCTGCATCCACAATCAGCGTGCCCTTCGGCACGGAGACTTTGACGCCGTCAATCGTCAGGGTTACCAGGTCAGCCATACACTCATTTGCCCTTGGCCAGCGTCTCGAACTCTTCAACGGTCAGGTCTGCATCACGTATTAGCGCCCGCAGACAACGGGCAGTTTAGACATCAGGCTGAGACCAGCACGGTTCCGATCAAGGTTTTAGTGGCGTCAGGCACCGGCTCTCCGCGCGCCAGCAAGTCCTCAAGGCATAACTCAATCACCTCGCGAATGTTGGCCAACGCTTCCTCGACGGTCTCTCCCTGAGAATAGCATCCCGGTAAGGAAGGGCAGGTTACAACATAGCCGCCCGCCTCTTCGTCCGGCTCCAACAGCACCTTGAAATCGTAAACTTTCATGTGTCACCTCCGGGGCGCCGGTTTCACTCAGCTAGGAACTGGCACCGGCCACCGGCTCGGGCTTCGGCGCCGGTTGGGGCGGCGCGGGTCGGGCCGGGGCGGCTTTGGCCACCGGCTTCGGCGCTGCACCGTCTTTGGTGTGCGCGTCGAAATCGGCGCGGAAGCTCTTGAGCGCAGAGAGCACCGGCGTCACGGCAAAATCACCCAGCGGGCACAGGCATTTGCCCTGAATCTGCGCCGCGACGTTGTGGAGCAGGTCAACGTCGGCCTTGTTCGCCGCGTTGCGGTTGAGGCGCTCCAGGATGTTGAGCATCCAGTAGGTGCCCTCGCGGCAGGGCGTGCACTTGCCGCACGACTCATGTTTGAAGAAGCGCGTGGTCTTGAGCGTGACCCAGGCCAGGTCCACCGTCTCGTCGAGCACGATGACCGAAGCCGAGCCGAGCATTGCGCCTTTGGCCGCCACCGACTCGTAGTCAAGGGCCATGTCCAGGATGGTCTCATCCACCGGCAGCACCACCGACGAAGCGCCGGTCAGCATCACCGCTTTGATCTTTTTGCCGCCGGGGACGCCGCCGCCGTGAGTGAAGAGTAGTTCGCGCAGGGGCACGCCCAGCGGCAGCTCGTAGTTGCCGGGTCGGTTGATGCGGCCCGACAGGCAGAAGACCTTCGTACCGGGGCTTTTCTCCGTGCCGTATTTGCGGTACTCCGCTGCGCCGTAACGGATGATGTACGGCACGTTGGTCACCGTTTCGGCGTTGTTGACGACCGTGGGCTTGTTGTACAGGCCCTTGTCTGCCGGGAAGGGCGGCTTGAGGCGCGGCTGGCCCAGCTTGCCTTCGATGGACTCCAGCAGTGCGCTCTCTTCGCCGCAGATGTACGCGCCCGCGCCGAGGTGATGATAGAAATCGAGCGAATAGTCCGTGCCGAAGATATTTCGGCCAAGGAAGCCGCGCGCATACAGCTCCGCCACGCACTTCTCCAGGCCGACGACGACGTCCCAGTACTCGCCGCGCACGTAGTTGTAGATCACGTTGGCCTGCGAGGCATAGGCCGTGATCATCGCCCCTTCGAGGAACTGGAAGGGGTTGTGCGTCATAATCTCGCGGTCTTTGAACGTGCCCGGCTCGGACTCATCCGAGTTGATGATGACGTAGCGCGGGAAAACGTCTTTGGTGAGGAACGACCATTTCAGGCCGGTGGGGAAGCCCGCGCCGCCGCGCCCGCGCAGGCCAGAAGCCTTAACTTCATCAATCACCTGCTGCGGCGTCATTTGCGTCACGGCTTTTCGGAACGCTTCGAAGCCGCCATGAGCCAGATATACGTCCAGCTTATGAATGTCGGGGATGTCCCGGTGGCGAAGGAGGATGTGGGGCATGCTTACGTGTTGCGTATTGCGTAATCCAATTACGGAACACGCAATACGCATCAGGCACTTTGTCTGACTTCGTCTAGGATTTTCAAGGCCTCGTCCACTGTCATCGGCTTCTCCGCCGACTCGCTCTCGTGGAAGTGGATTCCGGTGCGGTCCTGGATTTGGAAGCAGGGCGCTTTGTCGCATGCACCGATGCACATGACGTGCTCGACGGTGAACTCGCCGTCCGCCGTGGTCTCGCCCCAGTTTACGCCCAGACGCCGGAGCAGCTCCGCCGCGAACTCGTCCGCGCCGCGCAGGGCGCAGGGCAGGTCGGTGCAGATTTGCAGGTAGCGTTTCCCGGCCGGATGGTCATGGAACAGCGAGTAGAAGCCGAGCACGCCGGCCACGTCCGTCGGCGCAACGCCGGTGATCTCGCCGACCTCACGGATCGCCTCAGGCGTCACGTAGCCGTACTCGCTCTGTGCCAGATACAGCAGCGGCATCACCGCCGAGCGTTTGTGCTCCGGCGGATAGCGGTTGAGGATGTCTTGGATTTGAGCAGCGTATTTTTCGGCCAGCACAAGTTTCTGCGATAGAAAGTAGAAAGTGGAAAGTAGAAAGTTGCCAGCAACTCTCTCTACTCTCTACTCTCTACTCTCTACT
>JAVQXV010000334.1:0-2496 GCA_033577755.1 Anaerolineales bacterium | reverse complement strand
GTCAGTAGTCAGTAGCTAGTGGTCAGTAGTCAGAAAAACGAAACTGGTACCTGACACCTGACACGCGACACTTGACACGTGACACTTGACCCCTGATTGTCGTATGGGCCTCGAACAAAAACTCGGTAACTTTGGGGTAATTACGACGACGCTGGAGCAAGCGGTGAACTGGGGCCGCACCAGCTCCATGTGGCCGATGCTGTTTGGCCTGGCCTGTTGCGCCATTGAGATGGCCAGCACGGTGGCTGCGCCGCAGAACGACCTTGCGCGCTTCGGCATGGAGCTGATGCGCGCCTCGCCGCGCCAGAGCGACCTGATGATTGTGGCCGGGCGGCTCTCGCGCAAGATGGCGCCGGTGCTGCGCCGCCTGTATGACCAGATGCCGGAGCCGAAATGGGTCATCGCCATGGGCGACTGCGCTTCCTGCGGGGGCATCTTCAACAACTACGCCATCGTGCAGGGCGTGGACGAGATTGTGCCGGTGGACGTGTACGTGGCCGGTTGCCCGCCGCGCCCCGAAGCCCTGATGCACGGCATCCTCAAGCTGCACGAAAAGGTCAGGAAAGAAAAACTCAAGACCTGGGCCTAGGAATTTTGGATTGTGGATTCGGATTGAGGATTGGGTCATCAATCATCAATCATCAGTCATCAGTTTGTCCGCTGCCCAATGTCACACATTGAGAGAACAATCGTTGCGCTGCGGGAGCGTTTTGGCGAGGCCATATCCGGGGTGGCCGAATTTCGTGGCGAAACGACCGTGACCGTCTCCAGCGATGCCATCGTCGAAGTGCTCCACTTCCTAAAAGAGTCGCCAGAGCTGGGCTTCACCTTTCTGGCCGACCTGACGGCCTACGACGATTTGCCGCGCGAGCCGCGCTTCTACGTGGTCTATCAGCTCCGCAATCTGGAGCGCCTGACTAACTTGCGCGTCAAGT
This sequence comes from Anaerolineales bacterium, assembly GCA_033577755.1. GTDB lineage: Bacteria > Chloroflexota > Anaerolineae > Anaerolineales > UBA6663 > JANWXR01. The sequence goes on along the minus strand of JAVQXV010000334.1, from coordinate 1,561 downwards.
GCGCGCTGCCGGGCGACGACCCGCGGCTGCCCTCCGTCACCGGTGTACACCGCAACGCCAACTGGCCGGAGCGCGAGCTGTTCGACATGTTCGGCATCCAAATCGAAGGTCACCCAGACCTGCGACGCATCCTCATGCCCGCCGACTGGGTGGGCCATCCGCTGCGCAAAGACTATCCGCTCGGCTACGAAGAAGTGCAGTTCACGTTCAACTTCGACGAGATTGACCGGAAGAAGCCTTACGCGAAAGAGTAGTCAGAAGACGGAAGAGCGAAGCTGCTCTCTGACTTCAAACCATGTCCACTCTGGAAACGCCACTGCTCGACCACACTCTGGAGGAACTTAAGCACCTCCTCTCGCCGCGCGCGCTGACCGGCGAGACGATGGTGCTCAACATGGGGCCGCAGCACCCCAGCACCCACGGCGTCCTGCGTCTCATCCTGGAGCTGGACGGCGAGATCATCGTCAACGCCATACCCGACATCGGCTTCCTCCACACCGGCATCGAGAAGAACATGGAGGCCAAGACTTATCTGAAGGCGCTGGTGATGACCGACCGCCTCGACTACCTGAACAATTTGGGCAATAACCTGGCCTATTGCCTGGCGGTGGAAAAACTGGTGGGCGTGGACGTGCCGGAGCGGGCGCAGGTCATCCGCGTCATCCTGGCCGAGCTGCAACGCATCGCTTCGCACTTGCTCTGGCTCGGCACTCACTCCACGGACATCGCCTCGCAGTCGCCGCTCTTCTACTGCTTCCGCGAGCGCGAATATATCTTGGACATCTTCGAGACCATCTCCGGCCAGCGGATGATGACTTCCTACATCCGGCCCGGCGGCCTGTGGCGCGACGTGACCCCCGAATTCGAAGACGCAGTGCGCTGGTTCATTGATTACCTGCCGCCCAGGCTGGACGATTACGAGGCGCTGCTGACCAACAACCCCATCTGGCTGGATCGCACGCGCGGCATTGGCGTCATCAGCGCCGAGGACGCTCTGGCCTGGGGCCTGACCGGCGCTTCGTTGCGCGGCTCCGGCGTGAACTTCGACGTGCGCAAGGCCATGCCTTATAGCGGCTACGAGCAGTACGAGTTCGACGTGCCGCTGGGCGAGAACGGCGACGTGTACGACCGGTATCGCGTCCGCATGCAGGAGTTTCGCCAGAGCCTGCGCATCATCGAGCAGGCCCTCGCCCGGCTGAAGAAGATCGGCCCCGGCCCGGTGATGACGGCCAACCGCAAGGTCGCGCCGCCGCCGCGCGCCGAGCTGGGCCGCAGCATGGAGGCCGTCATCCACCACTTCAAGCTGTGGACGGAGGGCTTTAGCGCGCCGGAAGGCGAAGTGTACGTGGCGACCGAGTCCCCGCGCGGCGAGCTGGGCGTGTACCTGCGCGGCGACGGCGGCCCCAAGCCGCAGCGCGTCCACTTCCGCACGCCATCGTTCATCAACCTTCAGGCGCTGCCCCTCATGGTCAAAAATCACTACGTTGCCGACGTGGTGGCGGTGATCGGCTCGATTGATATTGTGCTGGGAGATGTGGATAGGTAGAGAGTAGAGAGTAGA
>JAVQXV010000039.1:0-21925 GCA_033577755.1 Anaerolineales bacterium | reverse complement strand
ACGCTGGTGTGCCAGACGTTGCCGTCAATGTAGATGGCGATGTCGGTGGTGCCGCCGCCGATGTCCACGACGACCACGCCCATCTCCTTCTCGGTGTCGGTCAGCACCACTTCGGCGGAGGCCAGCGGGTTTAGCACATAGGCCTCCACCGCCACACCTGCCGCCTCCACGCACTTGGTCAGGTTCTGCACCGAGGCGGTGGCGGCAGTGATAATGTGGGCTTCGACTTCCAGCCGGAAGCCGTGCATGCCGAGCGGCTGGCGGATGCCTTCCTGCCCGTCCACGATGAAGCCGCGCGGGATGACGTGCAGCACCTCGCGCCCGTGCGGGATGGCGATGGCCTGCGCGTTATCCAGGGCACGGTCAATGTCATCCTGCTCGATGCCGTGACCGCCGCCGATGCCGACCACGCCCCGGCTGTTGACCGACGAGACGTGCGCGCCGGCCAGGCTGACGAAGGCCGCGCCGATTTCGTAGCCGGCGCTGCGTTGGGCCTTGTCTACCGAGGCCGCGATCGAGCGGCTGGCCTGCTCCACGTCCACCACCACGCCCTTGCGCATGCCCTGTGACGGCTCGATGCCCACACCGAGGATGCGAAAGCCTTGCTCCTCCACATCCGCAATCAACGTGCAGACTTTGGTGGTGCCGACGTCAATACCAACCAGCAGGGGGGTGTCTTCCATCGCGTTTCAAAGCGCAGTCAAGCAGAAAGTAGAAAAAGGTAGAAAGTAGAAAATTCTGTAACCGATGATCTACTTTCTACTCACTACTTTTTATAGTAAGGTGCGTCCAGGTTCTCGACGCTGATCTTGACCGGGTACTCGCCTCGTTGCATCAACTGTTCCACCAGCGCCTCATACACGGCCAGCTTTTTCTCCATGTCGGCGCCGACGCCGAAGTAGCCGCGCCAGCCGCGACCGTCCTGATAGCTCAGGCCGTGCAGCGGGTCGTAGTATAGTTTTTCTATGTTTTGACGCAACTGCTTGAGCAGCAGCGCGCCGAGCACCGCCTCGGGCGGCAATGCCTCCAGCTCCGTAGCGCTTTCACTGATGATGGGCAACAGGCCGGGCAGATCGCCGCGCGAGAGGAACTTCTGGCCGGCAGCGTCCACCCACCATTTCTTTGCGCCCTCGATCAGCATCACCTTCGGCACGCGCTCCACTACCACCAGCTCCACCTTCGCCGGATACGTCACCGTGATCGTTGCGGAGGCGATGCCCGGAACCGCGACAACCTTCCGCGTGACCTCCGCCGGGTTGACCCAGAACACATGCTGGCCGGCCAGCCCGGAAGCGGCGTAAATTTCCTCCTGTGGCACCAGCGCGGCGCCGCCCAGGTTGAGCGAGGTCACATAGAAGCTGCGTTCGGTGAGCGTATAGAGCAGCAGCGCCACCAGCAACGTAACCAGCGCCAGGCTGTACATCCGCCAGGTGCCGGCGATGCGGCCCAACATCTCTGCCAGGTCGAGGTCGGGCAATGTGAAGGTCCGGTCGCCGCCGAAGGAGATTTCCCAGCGGCGTTTGCGGCCGATGGGGCGCAGGCCGCCTGCGGTGCGGCGAGGCCGGCTGACCAGTGGGCGCACGCCGCCGGTGGCTTGCCGGACGACGGCCTGAAAACGTGCCCCCATCTCCTGCTGGCGACGGCGGCGCACAATCTCGGCACGGGTGGGTTTGCGTGAGGTGGTCATAGCGCCTCGGCAGATGAAGACGAAAGACGAAGATTGAAGACTGAGATTACGAATGACCATTCATCAATCTTTCGTCTTTTTGGTTGCATCCTTCTCCGCTTGCCGCTCCAGTGCGAGAGCGATCAGGCGGTCAATCAACTCGGTGTAGCCGATTCCAGAAGCCTCCCATAGCTTGGGATACATGCTGATCTGCGTGAAGCCGGGCATGGTGTTGATTTCGTTCAGGTACAACTCGCCGCTATCGCGGTCGAGCAGGAAGTCCACCCGCGCCAGGCCGGCGCCGTCAATGGCTTTGAAGGCGCGCACGGCGTAATCGCGCGCGGCGGCGGCGGTCTCCGGCGGCAGGGGCGCCGGGATGATGAGCTGCGAGGCGTTGTCCAGATATTTGGCCTCATAGCTGTAGAACTCGCGGCTCGGCACAATCTCGCCGGGCACGGACGCAATCGGGTCGGCCTCACCGCCGGTGTTGCCCAGCACGCTGACTTCGATCTCACGGGCGTTGATGCCGCGCTCGATGAGCACGCGTCGATCGTAACGCGCGGCTTCGCGCAGCGCCTCGAGCAGCTCGGCGTAATCATGCGCCTTAACCACGCCGACCGACGAGCCGAGGTTGGCCGGCTTGGTAAAGATCGGATAAGCGAACTCTGCCTCGGCGCGCCGGGCCACCGCTTCCACGTCGCGCTCGATCTCGGCGCGCGTCACCAGCAACCAGTCCACCACCGGGATGCCCTCGGCACGCAGCAGTTGCTTGCACACCGCTTTGTCCATCGCCAGCGCAGAGCCGAGCACGCCGGAGCCGACGTAGGGCAGGTCGGCCAGTTCAAGCAGGCCCTGCACCGTGCCGTCCTCGCCGTAGGGGCCATGCAGCAGCGGGAAGACCACGTCCAGCTGTGCGATGGACGAGAGCTGCACGGCGCGCCCGCCGGAGTTTGCATCCAGCGCCAGCAGCTCGCGCTTGCCCGGCTCGCCCAGCAAAGCGGCTTCTGTAGCCGTGCCCGTCTCGCCGGAGGTCAACGCTGTCAGCGAGTCTGCGCCGGCGATCCACTTCCCGTCTTTCGTAATCCCGATCAACGTCACGTCGTACTTCTCAGCGTCAATGGCCTTCAGCACCGAGCGTGCCGACATGAGCGAGACCTCGTGCTCCGCCGAGCGACCGCCGAAAATCAGTCCGAGCCGAATCTTCCGCGCCATGGTGACAGGATAACCGGGCGACAGGGTGAACGTCACCTTGTCAGCACTGCCCTCCCCACTCGCCCACCAGCTCTATCTCCAGCTCTAAGTCCACGCCGAATTTCGACCTGACGGCATCATGTGCGCGATGGATGAGGGCGAACACATCGGCAGCGCGGGCCTGACCCAAATTGAGGAAGAAGTTGGCATGCAGAGTCGAAATCTCTGCCTGGCCGATGCGCAGGCCCTTGAGGCCGGCGGCCTCGATCAGCCGGCCGGCATAATCGCCGGGCGGGTTCTTGAACATCGAACCTATGCTTGCGCCGGGTGGCTGGGTGCGTTTACGTTGCGCCACAAACTCCTCAATCCTGCTCTGGATGGTGGCCGGGTCACCGAAGGCCTGCTCGAACTCGGCGGACAGGATGACGTGGCCGCCCTTCTGGCGCTTGAGGGCGCTGCTGCGGTAGGCGAACGCCAGTTCCTGCGGCGTCCAGCGTTTCACCGTCCCGTCGGGATGCAAGATTTCGGCCATGCGTAGGTTTTGGGCGACATCGCCGCCGTGCGCGCCGGCATTGCCGTACACTGCGCCGCCCACCGTACCGGGGACGGTGGCCGCCCACTCCAGCCCGCTTAACCCGCGGGCCGCGCACTGCCGCGCCAGCAGCCCCAGGTTCGCGCCGGATTCGGCCCAGACGGTCGGCGGCTGGTCACGCTCGCGGAACTCTACCCGCCGCGCCCGGTTGACGATGACCAGGCCGCGCACGCCGGCATCGCTGACCAGGATGTTGGCGCCGCCGCCGAGGATGAAGGGGCGCAGGCCTACCTGCCGGGCGGCGCGCACCTGCTCGGCCAGCTCCTCGGCGCTCTCGGCGAAGACGAGGAATTCCGCCGGGCCGCCGATGCGTGCGGCGGTGTACTTCGCCAGCGGCTCGTTCTCCTTCAGGCGCGCGCCCAGGGCATCGCGCAGTTTGCTTCGTTCCGTCATAAACACCATCGAGTAATGTGAACGTAAGGCCATGGTTACCTCACCACGCGCTACGCACAACGTGGGGCGCAGTGCGTACTCCACTCATCGAGACAGACGGCGTAACACTTCCTCGCCTACCCAGTTGCCGTCGCCGGCGCCGAGGGTGAGCAGCACGTCGCCCGGCTTCAACTCTGCCGCAAGCATCTCGGCGGCTTCGGCCAGGGTCGGCAGATAACGGGCATCGGGATGCGGGCTTGCCGATGACTGCATCCGCCGGATGATGTCGCGCGCGCTGATGGTCGGGTCGGGCATCTCGCGCGCGCGAAAGATGTCCACCACGATGACGTGGTCGGCATCGGTGAAAGCGGCGGCGAAGTCGGCCAGCAGGGTGCGCGTGCGCGAATAGGTGTGCGGCTGGAACATCACCCACAGGCGGCGTCCGCCGAAGCGCCGGCGCGCCGCGGCCAGCGTGGCGCGAATCTCCGTCGGATGGTGGGCGTAATCGTCAATCACCGTCACGCCGCGCGCCTCGCCCTTGACTTCAAAACGACGGCCTGCGCCGCGGAACTCGGCCAGCGCGTTGCGGGCAACATTGAAGTCCACACCGAGATAGTCGGCCACGGCCAGTGCTGCCAGCGAGTTGAGCACGTTGTGTTCGCCGGGCAGGCGGTTGCGCACCAGGCCGAACGTCTCGCCGCGCTTGACGAGCAGAAAGTCGTAACCGCCGGCGTTGTTGGGCTGGAGCGCCTCCGCCCGGAAGTCATCCTCTTTGCGCCAGCCGTAGAGCAACGCCGGTCGCGCCGCAGCACGGCGTTCGTCCGCCAGCCGGCGGGCAAAGGCATCGCGCGTGCAGGCCACCAACAGCCCGTCCGGCGGCAACAGATTCACGAACTCCCGGAATGCTTCTTGCATCTCGCCCAGGGTCGGATAGCAATCGGGATGGTCATGCTCCACATTAGTCACTACCGCGATCGTCGGCCTGAGGCCGAGAAACATCCGGTCATACTCATCGGCCTCGACGATGAACGGCGCGCCCTGCCCGGCTCGCGCATTGGTGTCATAGTCGGTCAGCCGCCCGCCGACGATGAAGGTCGGGTCGAGGCCGGCGCGGTCGAGCAGGAAGGCGATCAAGCCGGTGGTGGTCGTCTTGCCATGCGTACCGGCGACGGCGATGCCGAGGCGGCCTTCCATGAGTTGGCCGACGAAGTCGCCGCGCTTAAGCACAGGCACACCGCGCGCGCGCGCCGCCTGCACTTCCACCTCGCCGGGCGAGTCGGGTGTGATGGCGGACGAGACCACCACAAGCTCCGCCCCGTTGATGTGCTGTGGGGCATGGCCGATGTACACCACCACGCCGCGCTCGGCCAACTGCTGTGCGAAGGCGGAGGGCGCTACGTCCGAGCCGGAGACCTTCCAGCCGGATTCGAGCGCAACCTTGGCAATGGCGCTCAGTCCCACGCCGCCGATGCCGACGAAGTGAACGTGCCTCACGCTACTCCAAGAACCGACGGCTGGTCACAGACCGCCGAACCCAGCTGCTTTCGGCGGTCTGCCGCCTACCGTCCAATCTCACAGTGTGCACGCAAAGGTTGTCAGGGAACGTGCCGCCCCTTCGTCCTTCGGCGGGCTTCGCAAAGCGAAGCCACGCTCAGGATGGCCTGCGCGGCGGGCATCCTGAGCGGACGCCGAGCGAAGCCGAAGCGGCAATCGCCGGACGCCCGCCGCTCCCCTGAGCGCGCTCAGCGGAGCGAAGCCGAAGGGTCAGGGTGCGGCTGACATGTTTTGCGTGCACACATCTCACAAGAGCACCACAATCACGAACACAAATGCAATCGCGATGGCGAACAGAATAATCGGCGGCTCGCCGATGACTTTGGGTGGCAGGAAGTCAATAAGCGTATCCACCGAGCCGGCGAGCGGCGCTTGCACGTACTCCGGCCACGGATAGCCGGCCAGATGCAGGTAGTACCAGATTGAGCCGAAGATGAGGTAACCGTTGACCATGCCCAGAATGAAGCCGAGCAACCAATCCTGCAATTTCTCGCGTCTGAGCTTAGGTGCAAGGGTCGCCGTCAGGCGGGGCGTTTCGTAGCCGAAGAAGGCCAATAACAGAATGATGACGGCGCGAAGGAGAAATTGAGATTGGCTATCCGACATGTCGAGGATGCCGAATAGGTCGGGCACGAACGTCTGGAGTAAGTAAATAAAAAACAGCGCTAATATCATGCTGGACACGACCATTATCTCTTTGGCCCAGCCGCGAAAGCCGCCCAGGATGCCGAACAGGATGATTAACAGGCCGAAGACGGTGGTCAGGGGCATCATAGGCCATGACCTTTCGGCAGGAGGGCGGAAGGAAACAAGCAGAAGAAAGGCATTATGCCGTCCGATGCGCTACGGCGAGGATTTCCTGAGCGATACGACGCGCCGCCTCGGGCTGCGCAGCGGAACGGGCAGCGGCCCGCATCGCGCTCAGCCGCGCTTCATCCCCAAGCAGCGCCCGCACCATCGGCGTCAGTTGTGCACTCAGGTCCTCGTCGTTGATCTTCACCGCCGCACCACGCTCAACCAGATAGTCGGCGTTCACCTTTTGGTAGCGCCAGCTGTACGGATAAGGGACGAGCACCGCCGGCAGGCCGAAGAGCGGGTACTCTCCCAGTGTGGACGCGCCCGCGCGCGAGACCACAATATCCGCCGCCGCCAGTGCCCAACCCATCTCGTGCAGGAACGGGAAGGCGTGGTAGTGCGCCCGCAAGTCCGGCGCCAGTCTGGCGCGGGCCACTTCGGCCTCAGCCCAATCCGGCTTCCCGCTTAGATGAATCACCTGATACTCCTGCAGCCACTCGGCCAGCGCTGCGAACGTCGCACGATTCAGGCTGCGCGCGCCCCGGCTGCCGCCGGTCACCAGAATCGTCTTCCGCGCCGGGTCGAGGCCGAAGTGCGCGATGGCCTGCGCGCGCGTGGCCTGCGTTAACTCTGGCCGCACCGGATAACCGGTGACGACAACCTTGCGCGGGTCAAAGTACCGGCGCGAAGGCTCGGCGGTTACACATATTCGCGCCGCCAGCCTGCTCACCGCCTTCAGCGCCAGGCCCGGCTCCAGATCGGGCACGTAGCACACCACCGGGACGCCGCTCAGCCGGCAGGCCAGCGCCGCCGGCGCCGCGAGAAAGCCGCCGGTGACCAGCAACGCTGCAGGTCGGAACTCGCGCACGATGCCTAGACTTTCAAAGAATCCGCGCACCAGGCTCAGCGCGTTGCCCGGCAGACGCCGCCAGCCCACGCCGTGCACGCCCGCCGCATGAATGGCCCGGAACGGCAGGCCCTCGCGCGGCACCAGCTCGGCTTCCAGACCATCGCGGCTTCCCAGCCAGAGAATTGGAGATCGGAGATAGGCCGTCTCATTCATTCTCCAATCTCCAAGCTCGTGCCATGCCTTAGCGACGGCTAAGGCGGGAAAGACGCCGCCGCCCGTCCCGCCGGCTGAAATCAAAAGTCGCATGCACCTGCGTTCCGCGCTCCGCGTTGAGCGTGCCGGTGAAGCGGCTCTTGCGCGGGAGCGGTTCGGCCTCCGTTCGGCGCGAGATGCTCAGCAACACGCCCATCGCAATCAGCACCATCACCAGGTTCGAGCCGCCGTAGCTGATGAACGGGAGCGCATTGCCCGCGAACGGCAGCGCGCCCACCATCACGGCTGCGTTGACCAGTGCCTCGAACACGACCCAGCAGATGATTCCCGCCGCCAGCAGCGCGCCCAGCGGGTCGCGCGACCGGGCCGCAATGCGAAAGCCGCGCCAGGCCAGCAGGGCAAAGAGCGCAATTACCATCAGGCAGCCAAACAGCCCCAGCTCCTCGCCGATGACGGCGAAGATGGAGTCGGTGTGCGAGGTGGGCAGGAAGCCGAACTTCTGATGGCCGGCGCCCAGCCCGCGCCCGAATAGGCCGCCGTTGACGAAGGCGCTGGCCGCCATCTGCACATGCCAGGAGGCCTGCGTCAAATCTTGCAGGCCGATCAGGTAATCGGCCAAGCGCTGGCGGCCGGTGACGGCGATGCTGATAGGCAACTGGAACAGCACCCAGACCGTGCCGGAGCCAAGGACGGCGACCAGACCCATCTGCAACATGTCGGCGCCGGCGATGAAGAACATGAGCGTGGCAATGACTACGATGGTCACCGCTGCCGAAAGATCGGGTTGCAGTAGGATGAGGCCGGCCAGGATGCCGACGATGATGCCGAACGGAATCAGGCCGTAACCCAGGGCGCGAATCTTGTCGCCCTTGGACGACAGCCACACCGCCAGATAGACGATGGTGGCGAACTTGGCCAGCTCTGAGGGTTGCACCGACCCGCCGAAGAACGAGCGCTGTGCGTTGAAGCGCGACGCGCCCAGTACCAACACCAACACCAGTGCCGCGATGGTGGCCAACATCAACGGTACGGCCAGGCGTTGCCACAAGCGGTACGGTAGCCGCGCCACGATGAACATCAGGAACAGGCCGAGGGCCACCCACTGCAACTGACGCAGGAAGAGCGCCGCCGGGTTACCGTAGTCCACGTAGGCCCAATCAAAGGTGGTCGAATAGACCATCATCAGGCCGAACAGCAGCAGTGCACCGACCGTCAGCAGCAACGGCATATCGAACGGCAGGCTGAGCGCCTTCCGGCCTGTTTTCGTTTGTGTCGTCTCTACGACTGCCATAGTCACTCCGTCCTGGCTAGAAAGTAGAAAGTGGAAAGTGAACTCTCTACTCTCTACTTTCTACTCTCTCTGCTCTCTACTCACAACGCCCTCACCCACTCACGGAACTTCTCTCCACGTTCGGCAAAGTCCTTGAACTCGTCGAAGCTGGTACAGCCGGGTGAGAGCAGCACCACGTCGCCAGGCCGGGCCTGCGCGGCGGCGATGGCAACCGCGTCTCGCAGCGAACCGGTCAACGTGCGCTGCGCGGCGGGCACGCCGGCGGCGGCCAGGGCGCGGTCAATCAGCGGGCCGGCCTCGCCGAACAGCACACTGTGCCGGACGCGCGCCTTCACCAGCCGGGCCAGCTCATCCCAGGGCAGCTTCTTGTCGCGCCCGCCCAGCAGCAGCACTGCCGGCTCCTCGAAGGCGTTCAGCGCCGCAATCACCCGCTCCGGCGCAGATGCAATCGAGTCGTTGTACCAGCGCACGCCGTCACGCTCGCGCACCAGCTCCAGACGGTGCTCCACGCCGGTAAAGTTGTTAATCACTGCGCGCATCCCCTCGGGGAGGGGACTCGCTTCGGCGCCGGCCAGGGCGAGCGCCGCGCCGCTGATGGCAATCGCCGCCAGCACATTGAGGACGTTGTGTCGCCCGCGCAGGCGAATGTCGCGGAGCGTGCAAACTGTGTGCTCATTGCCGCCCCAGCGCCAGACCAGCGTCTCGCCGCGCAGGAAGGCGCCGTCGAACCCTGCAATCTCGGCCTCGGCACTGAAGTAGGCCGTGCGTCCTGCTTGAACCGTCAGGCTGCGCGTCACCGCGTTATCCCAGCCCAGAACTGCGACGCCATCATGCGGCTGGTAGCGCAGCAGGTTGTGCTTCGCGGCGATGTACGCCTCCATCGTGCCGTGCCGGTCGAGGTGGTTAGGTGTGATGTTCAAAATCGCAGCAACCTGCGTGCTGCGCGTCATGATCTCCAGCTGGAAGCTCGACAGCTCCATCACCACAAGGTCGCCCGGCGCCATCCGCGCCACATCCGCAATCAGCGGGTTGCCGATGTTGCCGCCAACCCACACCTGCTTCCCCACCCCTCGTGGGAGAAAAAGCCGAGGGGCGAGGGACAACATCCGGCCTACCAACGTCGTTGTCGTCGTTTTGCCCGCGCTGCCGGTGATGCCGACCGTGTGCGTCGTCGGGCAAACTTCCAGAAAGATTTGCGAATCGTTGCTCAGCGGGATGCCCCGCGCGCGCGCCTGCTGCGCCAACGGGATCGCTGCATCCACGCCGCCGGAGAGGCAAAGCAGGTCGCAATCCTCCAGCAGGCTCTCCGGGTGACCGCCCAGCACATATTCAATTGGTAAGTCTGCCAGCGCGTTCAACGGCGCGCTCAATTTCTCGGCGGGTTGCACATCGCTCACCGTGACGCGCGCGCCCTGCTCCGCTAAATAACGGGCCAGTGCCACGCCTTGCCGGCCCAGTCCCAATATCACCACGCGCTTGCCGGAATAAATCATTCGTCGAGTAGTCAGGTAGTCGAGTAGTCCGGTGGTCGGGTGGTCGAGTCGGCTGACTACGTGACGACGCGACCACCAGACCACCTGACCACCAGGCTACATGACTACAACAACGCCAGCGCCACGCCAACCATAGCTGCCAGCAGCGCGACCAGCCAGAAACGCTGCACCACCTGCGTCTCACTCCAACCGACCAGCTCGAAGTGATGGTGCAGCGGCGCCATCTTGAACAATCGCTTGCCCTCACCGGTAAGCCGCCGCGTGAGCTTGAAGTAACCTACTTGCAGGATAACGCTCAGCGTCACGCTGACCGGGACGATGGCGATGATGGGCAGCAGCACCCACTGGCCCGTCATCAACGCCACCACGCCCAGCGTTGCACCCAGCGAGTAGGAGGCCGAGCCGCCCATAAAGAGCTGCGCCGGATGCGCGTTGTACCAAAGGAAGGCAAAGAGCGCACCGATGAGCGTGAAACAGAAGCGCACCAGGAACACCTGTCCCTGCAAGTAGGCGATGACGCCGTAGGCCACAAAGGCCGTCGCCACAATCAGCCCGGCCAGCCCATCCAGCCCATCGGTCAGGTTCACAGCGTTCGACATGCCGACAATCACGAACGTCGCTATCGGGATGTACAGCCAGGCGTCCAGCTCCCAGAACGGCGTGCCCGGCAGCGCGACCTGATTGATGCCGAGCACATAGTACAGGCCGAACGCCGCTGCCAGCGCAATCGCGCTCTGCCATAGGAAGATTTGCCTGCCGCGCAGCCCTTCGCCGCGCCGTACACCCTTGATGCCCAGCCAGTCATCCAGCGCGCCCAGCGCCGTAAACAGCACCAATACACTCAGCGGCAACAGAATGGAGCGCCCGGTGAAGTTGCCGTTGATCAAGTTCACGGCGTTGATAAAGGCCGTCACCGCCAGCTCCGGCAGGATGATGAGCAGGCCACCCATCGTCGGTGTACCTACTTTGCTCAGATGCGCCTGCGGCCCGTCCACACGAATCTTCTTGCCGATGCCGAAGCGCTTGAGCAGCGTGATGAGTGGCTCGCCCCAGATGACCGTGAGCAAAAAGGTCACACCGCCGGCGGCCAGTGCGAAGGCCACGTCGCGCAGCTCCATTACAGGCTCTCCCCAAGCGCGCGCACCAGCCGGTCAAGACGCAGGCTGCGTGAGCCTTTCACCAGCACCACATCGCCATCGCCGATAAGGTCTTTGAGATGCGGCAGCGCCTCGTCGCCGCTGGCGAACTGGGTGATGGCGGAGGCGGGCAGGCCGGCCAGACGCGCCTCCTGCGCAATGATGCGGGCACGCGGCCCGATGGTCACCAGCACGTCCACCACGTCACGCGCGCGCTGCCCGACCATGCGATGGCCGATCTCCTCGAACGACCCCAGCTCGAGCATGTCGCCGAGCACCGCAATCTTGCGGCGGCCCTCGATCTCGCGTAGCAGGTTGAGCGCGGCGATGGTGGATTCGGGCGAAGCGTTGTACGTGTCATCAATCAGCAGGCTGCCGCCCGGCCCATGCACTGCCACCAGCCGCAGCTGCACCGCGCCGATGGATTGCAGACCCTCGACGATCTCCTGCCAGGTCAGCCCCATGACCAGCCCGACCGCCGCCGCACGCAGCGCCGTGTGCACCGAGTGCTGGCCGAGCAGCGGCACGCGAACCCGCAGCGCCTCGCCGCGATGATGAAAGCGAAAGTAGCAGCCCGCCAGCCCATGCGACTCGATCTCATCGGCCCATAGGTCGGCGTTCGGATCGAGGCCGTAGGTGAAGACCCGTGCCCGGGTGCGCGTCCGCATCGTCATTACGCGCGGGTCGTCCAGGTTAAGGATGGCCGTTCCGTCGGGCGGCAGCGCCTCCACCAGCTCACCCTTGCCCTGAATGATGTTCTCTATGCTGCCGGCGCGCTCCAGGTGCACGGCATAGACGTTGTTGACCACGCCGATGTGCGGCTTAGCCCATTCGCACAACTGGGCGATCTCGCCGACTTTGTAGAAGCCCATTTCCAGCACCGCCGCCTCGTGCTGCTCGGTGAGCTGCAACAGCATGAGCGGTAAGCCGATCTCGTTGTTCAGGTTGCCTTCGGTTTTAAAGGTGCGGAACCGCGTGCTCAGCACGGCGGCGATCAGCTCTTTGCTGGTCGTTTTGCCCACGCTGCCGGTGATGCCGATCACGCGCAGGCTCAGTTGTCTGCGCCAGAACGCGCCCAGCGTTTGCAGCGCCGTCAGCGTGTTCTCCACCCGCAGGCAGACCGGCAAACTAAGGCCGGCGACCTGCTCGTATGTTAGCGGTCGGCGCAGGTCGAGCGTGGTGCAACCCAACTCCAGGTCGCGCTGGACGAGGGCCGCGATCGCGCCGCGAGAAAACGCCTGCGCCACGAAATCGTGCCCATCCACCCGCTCGCCCGGCAGCGCCACGAACAACGAGCCGGGGATGCTGCGCCGCGAGTCGATGGCGGCCTCGGTGATGACCTGGGGCCCGCCGGCGGACTGATAGCCGGTCAGGGCTTCAATCACATGACTGAGCGTTAGCATGATTGTTGATTGCTGATTATTGATTTTGGATTGGCTGCCGGTCGGCCAATTCTAAAATCTGCAATCACCAATCATAACTCCTCAGTTGCCCAGCGAGCCACGCAACCGATCCGGCGGAATCTGCATTAACACCACCAACCGCTGCACCAGCACCGAAAAGACCGGCGCCGCCGTCTCCGAACCCCAGATGCTGGTCGTTGGCTTATCGAGCTTGACCAGCACGATGAACTGCGGGTCATCCACCGGCCCCCAGCCGATGAAGGAGGCGATGGTCCTGAAGCGGTCGTAGCCGCCGGGGATCGGGATCTGCGCCGTGCCGGTCTTGCCGGCGATGCGATAGCCCGGCACTTTGACGCTCTTGGCTTCGCCTTCCAGCGACTTGGCCAGCATCTCTGACAGTGTGCGGGCCGTCTCCGGGCGAATGGGCCGGCCCAGCACCTGCGGCTGCGTGGCGTGCGTGCGGCCGTTGTTCTCCACGCGCTTCAGCACGTGTGGCTGCATGATGACGCCGTCGTTGGCGATGGCCGAAACCGCCGCCACCAGTTGAATGGGGGTGACGGCCACGCCCTGCCCGAAGGAGTTCGTGCCCAGGTCAGACTCGAACCAGTCGGGGTCGCCCGGTCGCTTGAGGCGGCCCGGCGCTTCGGCGGCCAGGTCCACGTTGGTGCGATGGCCGATGCCGAAGGCAGCCAGGTAGTTGTAAAACGTCTGCGGCCCCAGCTGTGTGGACAGGGTCGCCATGCAGACGTTGAGCGAGTGCCGCAGACAACCGACCATATCCGTCGGCCCCCACGCGCCGCCGTCCCAGTTGCGGATGGGCGCCCCGCCTACTTCGATGTAGCCGGTATCCACGAAGGGCGTGTCCGGCTTCACCAGCCCGCTATCGAGAGCGGCGGCCATGGTCAGCACCTTAAACGTCGAGCCGGGTTCGTATTGCGCGCTGACTGCCGGGTTCATCGGGTCGGCGGGCGGGTTGGTAGCGTAGTGATTGGGGTCATAAGTGGGGAAGGAGGCCATCGCCAGGATTTCGCCGGTGCGTGGGTTACTGACGATGATGGTGCCGCCCTCCGCGCCGTATTGCTGCACGGCGCTGGCAAGCACGCCCTCCACGAGAAATTGAATGTCGCGGTCAATGGTCAGGTAAAGGTCCGCGCCCTGATCCACGATCGGGTCCGGCTCGGTTGCGAACGGCACCAGCTGCTGAATGCCCTGCACCGAGCGGCCGGCAAGCAAATCGTTGTAAAAGCCCTCGACGCCGAAGTAGCCCACCTGCCGCCCTTGAGCGTTGTAACCGACAAAGCCGAGCACCTGCGCGGCCAGGCTGGCGCCAGGGTATTCGCGCTTAGCCAGCGGCGTCACCGTGATGCCGCTGATGACGCCCTCTTCTAGCAGCTTCTTGATTTCATCGCCGAGACGCGCTTCGACCGGGCGCGCAATCAGCACGTAAGCTTTATCGCTCTGCAGCGCCCTCTCCAAATCGTCCACCGACAGGTTGAGCACGGTGGACAGCGCCGCCGCCGTCTCTTTGACGTTCCAGACGGCGTTGGGCGCAGCGCTGATCTCATATTGGACGTTGTTGGCGACGAGCAACTCACCATCGCGGTCAAAGATGCGGCCCCGCTGCGGAGAGAACTCTCTGGGCCGCTCACTGACCGTGCTGGAAAGCCGGCGGAAGTATTCGGCAGATGAGCCTCCGAACTGGATGCGCAGGAGCTGAAAAACAACCAGCCCGGCAAAGACCGCCAGGCCAAGCAGGACAAGCCGCAGACGGATGAAGACCGTCTCGAACATCGCTCAGCCCCTGCCGAACAGCATGCCAAGCATACGCTGCAACCAGCCCTCTTCAGGGTCGGCCTGGATAATGGGCGTCGCTTCGGAAGACATTTCCACCACCACGGTTGATCGGTGTGGGTAGTTGGGGACGGCCACGTACTCCACCCGATCGGGGCCGGCAGGCACAAAGCCCAGCTCAAGGGCGCGCGCGGCCATCCGGTTCATGGTGCGTAGCTCGGCCAGTTGTGCGCGCAGTCGGTCGTTCTCGATGAGCAGGCTGGCCTTGGCCGCTTCCAGCCGTTGTAGGTCGCGCCCGGCGTTGGCGGCGCGGGAAGCGACGGCCAGATACAAGCCACCGACCACCAGCAGAATCATCAGGCCGACCGAGAGCGCAGCTATGACTTGCATTTGCTGACGCCAGGGCGCCTGGCGAAAGGCCCGGAGGAGAGCAGAAGGATGGTAAACGTTTTGCATCTTTATCCATGACGCCACGGGACGCGCTCTTCAGCGCGCACTGTGACGTTAAGCCGAGTCGCTCGGCAAACAAATCGCTCCACGAGTTCGGCTTGCAAGCTCTGTGCCGTTCGTCAGACTTTCTCCGCGATCCGGAGCCGGGCGCTGCGCGCTCGCGGGTTGGCCGCGATTTCGGCCTCGGCAGGTTCTATCGGCTTGCGCGTCACCTCGCGCAGCGTCGGCATGTTCTGTGCATCACCGCCCGGGCACGACTGCGCGCGGATGAACTGTTTGACTATCCGGTCCTCCAGCGAGTGGAAGCTGATGACGGCCAGCCGTCCGCCGGGTTTGAGCACTTGAACGGCGAGCGGTAAGACGGTTTGCAGAGCCTCCAGCTCACCGTTGACGGCGATGCGCAGCGCCTGAAAGGTGCGCGTCGCCGGATGAATCTTCGCCCGCCGCCCACCGACCGCCCGCGCCACGACCTCGGCCAGTTCGCCTGTGGTGCGGAGAGGCCGCGCCGCCACGATAGCCCGCGCAATCCGCCGGCTGTGACGCTCTTCGCCATATCTGTGAATCACCTCGGCCAGCTCATCCGGCGGCCACTCGTTGACGATTTCGGCGGCGGTCAGCGCACCGGTCGGGTCGTAGCGCATGTCCAGCGGCCCGTCGTGGCGAAAGGCAAAGCCGCGCGCCGGGTCATCCAGCTGAAGTGACGATACGCCCAGGTCAAGCAGCACCCCATCCGCGCTGCCCTCGGCAACGTACTGCGCCAGTTCGGTGTACGAGGCCCGCACCAGCCGAACGCGCTCGCCGAAGCAGGCCAGCACCGCCTGCGCAACTTCCAGCGCCGCCGGGTCACGGTCTAGCCCGAGCAGGCGACCGTCGGGGCCGGAGCGTTCAAGAATGCCCGCCGCGTGCCCGCCCGCCCCGACCGTGCCGTCAATATAGAAGCCGCCGGGTTTGGGCTGAAGGCCGGCTAAGACTTCGTTGTAAAGGACCGGTACATGCGCCATCACGTGGAAGGCGCGTCACTGCCCAGATTGAGCGCTGCAAAGCGCTTTGCATTCAGCACCGGGTCGTTGATGGTCTCCAGCTGGCTCTGCCAGCCGGCCCGGTTCCAGACTTCAATAAAATCGCCCACCCCAACCAGTACACACTCACCATCCAGACCGGCGTAGTCACGCAAAAACTGAGGGATGAGAATACGGCCCTGCTTGTCCGGCGTCACTTCGCTTGCGCCGGAGAACTGCTGGCGCAGCAGCGCACGGTGGTCGGGGTCGGTGGGCGTCAGGGTGCGCAACCGAGCCGTCAGGCGAGCGAACGCTTCCCGGGTGTAAATCAACAGATGCTTTTCGAAGCCGCGCGTGATGACCGCCCCGTCGGTGAGTTGTTCACGAAACTTGGCGGGGATGGTCAGGCGGCCTTTGTCATCAATCGCATGGGTGAACTCACCCAAGAACATGCGTTCGACTTCTCCATAAACGCCCGGACGCCGAGCTACCTCGGCGTCCAGTCCACTTTTACCCACTTTCCCCCACAATTTGCCAAAGTATAGCGATTCTCCCCACCAGAAGCAATAGGTTTGAAACTTTTTAAGGGGGGATTAGTTGGGGAATAGCCAACGCGCTATGCCGAGGCTGAAACCACTGAAAGCGCCGCAAGGAGTGTGCACTTGCCCCTGCGGTGTTTTCTGCCAGAAAGTCGGCCAGCTGAAACCAATGAAAGCGCCGCAAGGAGTGTGCACGCAAAACATGTCAGTCGCACCCTAGGAAGAAAAAAGAAAGTTATGTCGTGCTACTTTGGCGATACATCCCTTTTTTCATTCGCCGGGGCGCGTCCGCGACTCATGATGCCTGAGCGGAGCGAAGCGCAGTCGAAGGATGCCCGCCGCGCAGGACATCCTGAGCGTGGCTTCGCTTCGCGAAGCCCGTCGAAGGACGAAGGGGCGGCACGTTCCCTAACAACCTTAGCGTGCACACAAGGAAGTGAGGCCGCTGATAGACCTGTCTTCCTGTTAGAATCTCCGGTGCCTTCATTCCACTCAGGGCTTCAGTGCTCTCTCTATGCCCTTTGAACGGCCGGATGTGATCGTGGTCGGCGCAGGACCGGCCGGCTCGGCGCTGGCCTGCCTGCTGGCCGAACGCGGCCACGGCGTGCTTCTGCTGGATAAGGCCGAATTCCCGCGTGACAAGACCTGCGGCGACGGCCTCTCGCCGCGCGCGCTGCGCGTGCTGCAACAACTCGACGTGCTGGCCGAGGTCAACAAATCCGGCTATCGCATCAATGCCCTCAAAGTCTTCTCACCCAACGGTGAGCACTTTACTTCGCCCATTCCCGCTCTCGCCGGTTACCCCGACTACGCGCTGGTGTTACCGCGTTTTCAACTTGACGACATCCTGCGACGGCGCGCCATAGCCGCTGGGGCCGAGTTCCGCCGGGCAACCGTGAGCGATCTTTTGCGAGATGCGGCAACATGCGTTGTGGGCGTGCGTGCCGACAGAGCTATGCTGCACGCGCGGGTCGTAGCGCTCGCTACCGGCGCCTCCACCGCCGTGCTGGAACGTGCCGGCCTGCTCACCGCGCCGCCTGCACTGGGCCGCGCTGCGCGCACCTACTTTGCCAACGTGCGCGGCCTAAGCGACGCCGTCGAGTTCCACTTCGACTCGGTGCCGCTGCCCGGCTACGGCTGGGTCTTTCCTACGTCCGCCACCACCGCCAACGTCGGGGCCGGTTACTTCCTGCGCGCCGGCCGGCGCCCGCTTCATGCTACACCGCGCCAGACCTTCGACGGATTCATCGCTAACCCGTACATCGCCAGCCTGCTCGCCGAAGCGCAACCAACCGCCCCTCTCAAAGGCTACCCCCTGCGCTTCGACTTCGACCGGGCACGCACGGCCTGGCCCGGCCTATATCTCGTAGGCGAGGCCTGCGGCTTAGTGAACCCGATGACGGGCGAGGGCATTGACTTCGCGCTCGAATCGGCGGAGGTGGCGGCAGAAGCCATCCACCGCGACCTGCGCACCGGCGTTGCGCCGGAGGCCGCTGCCCGCCGCTATGCGCACGCCCTGCGTGCCCGGTTCCTCAGCGTGTTCGTCAACTTTGGCCGCGTGCGCGACGTATACTTCCGGCCCTGGGTGCTCAACCGCTTCGTGCGCGCCGCGCAGCGCCATGATGAGCTAAAGCTGCGGCTGGTCAACATCGCCCTCGGCCATGCCGACCCGTTTAGTGCGCTGACGCCGCGCGTGCTCTGGCGGGCGCTGGCCGGCTGAGCAAGCGCCGGATAGCTAAGCTGCTATCCGTTGGGCAATCACGTCGGTCTGCTTTACAATGAGCGTGCCTTCAAACAGGATGGAGAACGCGCTCCATTGTATGGAACCCCAACCCAACAACCGAATCGCTCTGGTCACCGGTGCAGGGCGCGGCAGCGGCCGGCGGCTGGCGCTGGAGCTGGCACAGACCGGAGCAACGGTCGTCGTGATTGACCTCAACCCGGATGCTGCCGAAGCGACCGCCGGTGCCATCATCGCAGCGGGCGGCAACGCGCTTGTCCACACTGTAGATGTGAGCAACAAGCTGGCCGTGCAAACGATGATCTACATGTTGCTCGAACAGCACCCGCGCTTCGACGTGCTGGTGAACGCGGCCCACATCGAGCCGCACACGCCGGCGCTGCGGCTGGACGAGGGCGAGTGGGACCGCACGCTCAACGTCAACCTCAAGGGCGTGTTCCTCATGTCGCAGACCGTGGCGCGGGTGATGAAGGAGACCGGCGGCGGCCTGATTGCTACGGTGCTGCGCCCGGATGACTCGCCGCACGCCGCCGTCCGCGCCGCCCGCGCCGGCCTGCTCGGCCTCACCGCCGCCCTTGCCGCCGAATGGCAGCCGTTCAACATCCGCGTCACCACCCTGGAGCCTCATCAGAGCCTCAGCTTTTAGCTATTCGCCATCCATCTCCCTCCATGCCCCTCCTCGTCCGCACCGATGACCGCCTCCGTCTGGCCGGCTGTTTGCTGGCCGCGAGCGACTGGCCGGAGCATGAACAGAACGTCAAGGCCTACAAAGCTCATCGCGTAGCCGAAGCGGCGCGCAAGATGTTCCGCCCGCTCCGCGAGCATCCGGCGGTGATGGCAAGCCGACGACTGGTCGGTGACGGAGAGGGCCTCCCCGCGCTCTTCGCCCACGCCCTCGCTGATGACTGGCCCGGCGACCTGGCCGCTGCCGTTCACGATTTCGCCGAAGCTGCCAAACTCGCCGACTTCTATGCGGAGCACGCCGCCGACTTCGAGCAGGCCGAGACCGATGCACGCAACGTGCTGGCACGCGCCGACCTTGCGCAGTTCCTGGCCGACTTGCTCGGCGCGGATGCACGGTCGCACGTCTTTGTGCCCAACCTGCTCTATCCGGGCCGGCAGCCGGTCGCGTTCGGCAATACGTCAAAGGTGGTGGTCACTGCGCCGCCGCCGCTTGCCTGGGGCAGCTCGCTCCCGTGGCGCTACAGCGAACGTCCCGACGAAGTGCTGGCCGTCGTTGCTGAAACCCTCGCCCGCTATCGGTTCAGCGCCGGCCTGCCCGCCGAACGCGCCTCGCCATCCGAGGTGCTCGGCGTGGCCGCCGCCGTACTTTTCCTGCGCGAGGCCGAAGGGCCGGACGCCGGCAACCAATTGATGATAATGCAGAAGAAGACGCGCGGCCTGAAGCAGTTGCCCGCCGTTGTTGCCGCTCTGGAAAGGCTGCTGGGCGAGCGCCGCGCGGGCAGATCGGTGGACTTGAATCAAGTCATCTCAACTCTTACCGCAACGTGAAGCCTCTGGAGAATGATGCTCTTTCATCTGGGCCCTGAAGAAATCAGGGCCGCTGGAATCGCGCACCTGGCCGGCTAAGTGATTTTGCATTCTATATGGGCCAGCAACTTCACGAGTACCGCGTCCTCCTCTTAAGACGCCTGGAGCAGCAGCCGACTGAGTTCGCCGCGCTGGCCGATGCCCTGCCCGAGGCGGAATGGCACGCGCGCCGCGTAGCCAATGGCGCCACCCTGCACCAAATCGCCGCCCACGTGCGCGATGCCGAGGCGCTCGCCTTCTGGCCGCGCATCCGGCGCATCCTGTCCGAAGAATCGCCACACCTGGAAGCCTTCCCCGAATATCGCTGGGCAACGGACAAGACCTATCACCCGGAAGAGCCGTTACAACATATCATCGCCGCGTTTGCGCGCACGCGGGCAGAGGCGCTGGCCACGCTAAAAAACCTGAACACGGAGGACTGGTCGCGCACCGGCTTTCATCCGCCCTCCGGCCTGCGCACCGTGCAATGGTGGGTCGAGCGCATGCTCAACCATGCCCGCGACCATCTGGAAGCAATCCGGCAGGCCGGCTCTCTGGGATAAACCGGGCCTGCAATCCGCTATCCGCCATCCGCAATCCCCATGTCCCACTTCCTCACCGATTCACAGTTCGCAACCCTCACGGCGCTGTGCGATACGCTCGTTCCATCCATTGAACGATCCGATGACCCGCACGGCTTCTGGAAGCGCAAAGCCTCCGACCTCGACGTGCCGCGCCTGGTGGCCCGCGCCGTGCGCGACCTGCAAAGCGACGAGCAGCAGCGTGAGTTCAAGCAGTTGCTGGATTACCTGGAGCGACCGTTCATGGCGGGCGTGCTGACCGGGCACTTCAAGCCGTTCGTGCAGCTCACGCCGGAGCAGCGCGAGCGCGTGCTGCAACGCTGGGCCGTTGCGCCGCTGCCGCAGTTGCGCCGCGCTTTTCAGGCCCTCAAGCGATTGACCGCCGCGCTGTTCTACTCGGCGCCGGACGAGTCGGGCGCCAATCCCAATCACGCCACGCTCGGCTACGCCGTCCCGGCCCGGCAATCCGCTGAGTCTCCATCATCGCTGCCGCTGATTTCACCGGCAACCGAGACAGCGCTCGACTGCGACGTGGTGGTGGTCGGCTCGGGTGCAGGCGGCAGCGTGGTCGCCGCAGAATTGGCACGCGCAGGCAAGAGCGTCATTGTGGTAGAAAAGGGCGGCGCGTACACCGAGCGCGATTTCGACGGAGTCGAGTTCACCGCCTATCAAAAGTTGTACGAGAACCGGGGCATGCTCGCCACACGCGATCTGGGTGTGGTGGTGCTGGCCGGCTCGGCGCTTGGCGGCGGCACGGTGGTGAACTGGGGCGCATGCTTCCGCACGCCCGACCACGTGCGTGAGGAGTGGGAACATGAGCACGCCTGTGTGGGGATTACAGGCCGCGATTTCACCGCTGCGCTCGATGCCGTCTGGGCGCGGCTCGGCGTCAACGAAGAAGAAGCGCTGCCCAGCCGCGAAGCGCAGTTGCTCGAGCGCGCCTGCGACCGGCTTGGGCTGGGCTGTGGCGTCATCCCACAAAACCGCTTCGGCTGCGACGAGCCGGACTTCTGCGGCTGGTGCACCTTCGGCTGCCCGCGTGGAACGAAGCGCAGCACACTGCGCACCTATCTGGCCGACGCCACCGAACACGGCGCGCGCTTCCTCGTCAACGCCGAGGCCAAGAAGGTTCTGATCGAAAACGGCCGCGCGACGGGCATCGAAGTTGAAGTGGGTGGAGCGCCGGACGGCCGGCGCATGCTGACGGTGCACGCGCGCGCCGTAGTGGTGGCCGCCGGCAGCCTGCACTCCCCGGCGCTGCTGCTCCGCTCCGGGCTGGACAATCCGAACATCGGGCGCGGCCTGCACTTGCACCCGACCGTGCCCGTCATCGGGACGTATCCCGATGTCATCGAGCCGTGGCGCGGCCCGATGCTGACGCGCTACGTGAACCAGTGGGCCAACCTTGACGGGCGGCACTATGGCGTCCTCATCGAGCATCCGATCGCGCATCCCGGCCTCATCGGCCTCGGTCTACCGTGGCACTCCGGCGCGGAGCACAAGGAGGCCGTCGCGGGCATGCGCCGGGGGGCCATCTTCATCGCCATCACCCGCGACCGGGATGGTGGGCGCGTGAGCGTGGATAAGCAAGGCCGGCCCGTGCTCGACTATCGTCTCTCGCGCTACGACGGCGCGCATCTGCTGCGCGGCCTACAGGAATGCTTCCGCCTGCATCAGGCTGCCGGCGCGACGGCGATTTGCGGCCCGCACTCCGGCCTCGAGCCGTTCTCGGGCGGCGA
>JAVQXV010000333.1:0-2538 GCA_033577755.1 Anaerolineales bacterium | reverse complement strand
AATCCGTTTCATTTTGTTGCAACTAATTCTGCAATTTTTTACAAAAACCTTGACATAGACTGACTCCAAAACTATACAGAGTTTGATTTAGAAGTGTTGTCACTTTCACCCCCAACCCTTGTCCCTGTAGGAGAGGAGAGCTAGAGGACTGGGCGTCCTTGTGACCCCTTATAGATGTCTCAACACTATATAGCTAAGCCACTTGCACTACAGCTAAAAACATTTAGTCTGACGTAGAGTAAGGCTGATAGGTTACGGAGCGATGTCTATGTCTTACAGCACAGACTTACCTCAGAAAGCCATTGAAGCAGTCGTGGGGGGCGCGACGCTTGTTGAAGTCAGCCAGATGCTCAACTTTGGGTATCGCACTTTACAGCGTTGGCTTAAGCAATGGTCTGAAACAGGTGATTGGGCGCCTAAGACCGGTTACCAAAAGGGGCATAGTCATAAGATTAAAGACTTCGATGAATTTCGCAAGTTTGTCGAGGCAAATCCCAGTCTGACCCAGAAGGAAATGGCGGCGATCTGGGGTGTGAGTAGTATGACGATTTGTAGGGCGCTTAAAAAGATAGGCTATATTCTCCTACCAAGAACAAGATGAGCAGGAGCGACAGACGTATCTGGAGAGAATGAAGGATACGAAGCAGGAAGAAGTCGTTTATATAGACCAATCCGGTATCGACCGGCGAGAGGTCTATGCGTATGGCTGGGGTGTAAAAGGGGAGAGAGTTTATGGCAAAAAGGTAGGTAGAAAACGTGAAAGAGTTAGTATGATGGGTGCGGTTATTACCTGGGGAGATTAATCGAGCCATTGACATGGATAGGGAGCTGCAATTTACAGGTGGTTTTAACTTGGTTGTGTGAGTGGTTACTACCAGTCATTGGACCTGGCAAAAAGATTGTGTTGGATAATCTGGTGTGCTAAAGCAAGTGGTGGAGTCGGCTAGGTGTGAGCTGATATATTTGCCTAGATATTCACCAGATTTGAATCCGATTAATTAAGCAAAAGGTGCGTAAGTTACAGGTGAGTCCAATCGAAAATCTGCAATCCTTAGTCAATGAAACTATCCGTAGCTTATGTCAAGTTTTGTGATTTTAGCTATAGCTATAAAGGTTAGGAAAACTTAATGACGGAGCTGCAATCCATAACTCACCCATGACCTCTGCAAGGCGACAAAAAACCCCTCTGGAGTTGAGGGGTCATGATACGGTCTAAGTTTAAGTTGAGGTGCTAAAAGCTGAAGGTTGTCCGAATTGCTCCCACTAGCACCGTTTCGTTATCCCGATTGCCTTCCGGGTTGAAGATGGCAATGATACCGGGCGTGATGGAAAGATATTCAGAGAATTTGAACCGATAGGAAGCTTCCACCAAGATTGGCACATCATCGCTGCGGCGACTTACAAACTGGTTAGTTACCAAACCACTGCTCCCACTAAGATATGGCGGTGCCCCCACCACAATCTGGGCTTGACTTCCTTTGGTTCCCACGTCAGGGAAGGCGAACACTAGCGCATAATTCAGCGCCGTACCATTCGCATTGAAGCCCGGTTCTTCATCCCGGAACCATGTTGCACCGAACCAGCCGCCTAAGATGAAGTTCTTGAGCGGTTGCCACTTGAACTGGAAGCCCAAATTATCCGCCGATACTCGGGCCGCTGCCGTCAGCGCATCTACCGATTGAGTTCCCACAAACCCGCCCAAATTCAGCGGAAAGGCCGGGTCACTATAGCCCCGCACGTAGAGTAATCCCAATCCCAGGTTATCCAGGGGATAGCCCGTGAGCTGGGCATAGGCTACATAGGACGAACCAAATAAACCGCTGTCGGGAGAGTAAGCTCCTAAACTCCCTGCCCCGTTCGCTAGATAACCCAGGCTGAAATTCAATTTGTCATCCAGGAAGTTTACAGCGAAGGCAGCTCCGACCCCTAACGCCCCGTTTTGGTTGTAGATGGGGTTTCGCAGGCCAAACCCAGACAACGCCCCTTGACCATCATCGTTGAGTGGCCCTAGCGTGTCCACAATATCATTCACCCCGCCGCCGGTCGCTGTGATGGCAATCTTGCCCTTGTCCGCTAGCACCGGGAAGGTGTAACTCAAAAAGGTTAGGTTAACACCGCCACCAGCTGGCCCGTTAAGAAACCCATAACTCAAGCTAGCGCTGTTCGTTCCGGTTGCAACGAAAGCATTAGTGGTTGGTGCCACTCCAAACGGCACATCATTCACCTGCAAGTTGGTGACCAACAAGTCTTTACCTGTAAAGCTCGTGTTGAAAGTTAAATTCACCCGATAGCCAAAGGTAACAGCATCTTGCACAGTGTCTAAGCTACCCTGTGGCACTCCTCGAGGAACAGCTCTGTCTCGAGCGCCAAACGCCCCCTGCACACTGAAGATTGCCTGCCCTGTCAGCTTGGTGGTGGTCGAAAACTGTTGGGCTTCCAGTGTCGCTGTCCGTGACTCTAACGTATCCACCCGGCCCCGCAGCAGCGCTAATTCCGCCGCAAATTCCTCCTGCAGGCGCTGGATCAACTTCATGTCCT
>JAVQXV010000332.1:0-2539 GCA_033577755.1 Anaerolineales bacterium | reverse complement strand
GCGGCACCACCGACATCGCCATCTACATTGACGGCAACGTCTGGCACACCAGCGTGTTGGCCGTCGGCGGTAATCACCTGACCAGCGATATCGCTCACGGCCTGCGCCTGCCCGCCGATGTGGCCGAGAGGGTCAAGATTGAATACGGCAGCGCGCATGCGCAAGATGTCAATATGGGAGAGACGTTCACGGTAAAGCCCTTCGGCGAAGACCAGCCGCTACAGGTCTCTCGGCATGATTTGGCGCTGATCATCGAGGCCCGCGTTGAGGAGATTTTCAGCCTGATCTTGCAGGAGATCAAACGCACCGGTTATGACGGCCTGCTGCCGGCGGGCCTGGTGCTGACGGGCGGCACGGCCCAGCTGCCCGGCATCCGCAAGGTGGCCAGCGGCGTGCTTAACTTGCCGAGTCGGGTGGCCGCGCCGCAAAACCTGTTCGGCCTGGCCGATAAGCTCGTCGGGCCGGCCTATTCTACGAGTGTCGGCCTGCTGCATTGGGCGCAGCGTGAGTCCTTTGCTCCGCCCGGCCGCAAAGTCAGGAAGAAGTCGGCCAGGACGATTGACCTGAGCCGTGGAGTGGAATTCCTAAAAAGGCTACTGCCGTAGAGTTCGAAGTTGGAGATTAAACCCGCACCTACAACCCGGAACTTGTAACCCAGAGCATCGTCGGGAGCTGGTGCTCGTCAAAACAGGATCGGAGGAAAGACTGCAATGCAAACATCGTCCAAGTCAGAGTCGGCTCGCAAGGATGCGCCGGCGTCCGCCGCGCCGGCCTTTTCCACGCTGTCGCCGGTAGAGACCTTTGCTCGTATCAAGGTCATCGGTGTGGGCGGTGGCGGCTCCAACGCCGTCAACCGCATGATTGAAGAGGGTATAAGCGGCGTGGAGTTCATTGCCATCAACACCGACGCGCAGGCCCTGCTGCTCTCTAATGCCCCCAAGCGCGTGCGCATCGGCGACAAGCTCACGCGCGGCCTGGGCGCGGGCGGTGACCCGGAGAAGGGCCAAAAGGCGGCGGAGGAGTCTGCTGAGGAACTGTATGAGGTGGTGCGCGGCGCGGACATGGTCTTCGTCGCGGCCGGCATGGGCGGCGGCACCGGCACCGGCGCAGCCCCGGTCGTGGCACAGGTGGCCAAAGAGTGCGGCGCGCTCACCATCGGCGTGGTCACGCGCCCGTTCACCTTCGAGGGCAGCCGGCGCGCCGCCGTTGCCGAGGCCGGCATCAACCGTCTCAAGGATCACGTGGATACCCTGATCGTCATTCCCAACGACCGCCTATTGCAGATAGTGGACAAGCGCGCTTCGTTGAAGGACTCCTTCCGCATGGCCGACGATGTACTGCGGCAGGGCATTCAGGGCATCTCGGAATTGATCACCGTCCCCGGCCTGATCAACTTGGACTTTGCCGATGTGCGCACCATCATGTCCGAAGGCGGGGCGGCGCTAATGGCAGTGGGCAGGGCCTCTGGAGAAGACCGCGCGCGGCTGGCCGCCGAGCAGGCCATCTCTTCCAATCTGCTGGATATCACCATTGACGGCGCGCGCGGCATCCTGTTTAACGTCACCGGCGGCCCGAACATGACGCTCTTCGAGGTCAATCAGGCAGCGGCCATCATCAAGGAGACGGCGCATCCCGAGGTCAACCTGATCTTCGGTGCGGTGATTGACCCGAACATGGGTGACGAGCTGCGTATCACCGTGATTGCCACCGGCTTCGAGCGGACGGGTGTGCCGCGCCGCACGTTGGAGCGCACTACGCTGCGCACGGCCTCAACTCACCGGCCTGCAGCTGCGCAGCCGGCAGCCGTCTCAAGCGCCCAGCCGCAAGCCGCTGCCCGGCCTGAAGTCGCCGACTTTCAGCCCCGCACCTACAACACGGACGATCTGGACATCCCGGCATTCCTGCGCCGGCGATAGTTCCGTCACCTAGCTTGCCGATCCCGGCCCGGCTCCCTTATTCGCTACGCCCCCTCTCCAGAGTGGGGCGTAGTCATTTACCCCAATCGGTAGAAAATACGGCCGAAAAACAATCACTTACCCCCATATCTGGCGGATTGACATTTAGAACGTATGTACTATAATCGTAACAACATTTGTTCTAACGAAATGCCGCTTGCGTCACCTAACCCCATAGGAGACCTTCATGCCCCGTAAGAAGAACACAGACGAAATTGAGAACGGTGAAGCCGTCGAGGCGGGTGAAACCGTTGTTGCAGAAACCGTCGCCGAGCCAAGCCCCAACGGACTTGAGGTTGCCGTTTCCGCTTCGGCGGATGAGGCCCCGGCGAGAGGCAAACGTGGCCGCAAGCCGAAAGAGGCAGAGGCCGAGCCGGAAACGCCACCCAGGCCCCGGTTAGATGCGGCTCGCCGCCATGCCATTGATAAAGCCCTGAGCGACCTGACCAAGAAATACGGTGAAGGAACCATCATGCGTCTGGGCGAAGCCTCACACCTGAACGTGGAAGCCATTTCCACCGGCTCACTGGCGCTAGACCTCGCCCTCGGAGTCGGCGGCGTGCCGCGCGGGCGCGTCACCGAAA
>JAVQXV010000331.1:0-2548 GCA_033577755.1 Anaerolineales bacterium | reverse complement strand
TCGTCAGCAGGCCCGAGAGCCAGTAAACGGGGCTTTGCAGCACGGCGACCAGGCCCCCGTAGGTTTCCGCCTGCAGGCCGACCTTGACGAAGGCCGCCGCATGGTCTAGCGCCATGAACAGCAGCGCCAGCCCACGCAGTGCATCTAGCGGCAGGATGCGGGATTTGGCAGCGGTCTGAACCTGAGCGGTCGCCGGGGCGATCACAGCAGCCTGAGTGGACATGAATCCTCTTAGAGGGCGGGCGACGGTAAATCTGCCGCCTGGTTGGGCGAAGGCAGTGCCTTCGCCCAACCAGAACTTCCCAGAGACAGGCCGCAGCTGGAAGCCAACAATTCAGCGTAACGCGCCCGCCAGTGCGCGGCGATCTCCGCCGGCGTCGCCTTCCAAAAATCGCCCCGCCGGTTGATGTACTCCCAGGCCCAACGGTAGAGGCTCTGCCAGCCCGGATACAGCACTTCGTCGAAGACATATTCGTGGACATCCATGACGAAACAGCCCTCGACCGCGGCGGCCCGGTCTATTAGAGCCTGCAGGCGCTCGCGCGGATCGCCGGGATTGTTCGCCGCCAGCCTGAAGAGCTGATCGTCCATCCAGCCCAAGGGCACCTGCAGCGTTCTAATCTCCCGGCGTAGTTTTGAGTGAAAGGGGAAAAAGGGCGTGGCGCAGCCGCGCCGCCAGCCCAGATAGCGGTCGTGGTTGAGCGACGAGTCATACACGAAGCCGGCCTGCTCGTGGAAGAGCAGCGTCTCCTCGACGTCGGCCGGGTTGGTGTGCCAGTAGTGGTGGTGATTGCCAACCACCGACCGACCGAGCAAGTCTTCGAGCCGGCGCTTCTCGGCGGATAGTTTTTCAGGGCGGGTATAGGCCAGGTAGCTGGCTTGCAGCCCGACCTCGAAGCCTTCCTCGGCCAGTTCGCGCAGCACGGCCCGAAACGGCGCGGCGCCGACATCATAAAAGGCATCGGGCCTGCCCAGCGCGTAATGCACCAACGAGCCGCGCACCGTCAGGAAATAAAAGGCGGAGCGCACCCCTAACGACTGCTCTAAATCCATCCAGCCCCTGAAGTGCCAGTGGTGGCGCTTCCCAACCGCAACCTCCCAGGCCGGCCCAAGTCCACAGGCGCGCTGCCTGGCCAGAACTCGGAGCGGCTCCAACCAACGGATGACTTCAGGATAATCCACGTCGTGGCCGGCGGCAGCGGCAGCGCGTTTTCCATGCGGCCAGGGAGGAAGGGGCGGCGGGCAGCCCAGCTCCAGCAGCGTGCGCTTGAGCCAGGCCATCAGGGCCGAAGCCGGCGCTTTGTCGAAGACGCGTTGCTCCTGCCAGATGCTGCCGGTGTAATCGCGAAAGCCGTGACGGTCTTGAGGCCAGTAGCGCTCTTCCTGGCCCGTCATCAGCCAGAACATTTCCAGGGCCAGGTCACGCCGGCAGATAGTTTGAGCCGCATTGGCCAACAACGCCGGCGGTGGCGGCTTCCAACCGTTGTAGGTCAGGCTCAGCTCGTGTCTGCCGTTCATTAGCCCCTTGAGCCGCAGCTCTGCGCGGCGCTCCCAGGCCAACGGATCGGCCTGCACGCACAGGCGCGCCAGCGGGGCGCGGCCCGGGTCTGGTGTATATGCCAGGTCGCATGGCTCGGAGAGTGGCGTCTCGATCCAGGCCCAGCCTAGCGTCGAGAGGATGGTGCGCCAGGTCCAGTGAATCTCCGGCCCGTAGGCCAGGGTGAGATCGGGGTCAAGCGCAATCCGAAGGGCGTTCATAAGTTGTAGCTATTCTCTCTGCCTACGCTACGGCTCCCGGCCTTGTCCTGCTTTCGGCCGGGAGCCGGTTCCTGTTCTCTGCCGGCGCACCCGGCAAGCACACGAGCAAGGCGACGTGCATCCGCGCCGATCACCTGACGATTAGCGGCAGGAACAGGCGCAGGACGCTGGCGATGGAGACCGTTGTCGAGCCGGTCGCCATACCGCCATCGCCATCCGAGACGCGCACGTTAACGGTGTAGGTGCCCGCTGCGGCGTACACGCACTCCGCCGTAGACGCAGCCTGCAGGCCGATCTC
Organism: Anaerolineales bacterium; assembly: GCA_033577755.1. GTDB lineage: Bacteria > Chloroflexota > Anaerolineae > Anaerolineales > UBA6663 > JANWXR01. The sequence continues at coordinate 492 of JAVQXV010000331.1, read as the reverse complement.
ATAAACGTTGTCGCCGTCGCAGTCGAATTCATACTGTAATGGGTCGTTGGCGCCGGCGGGATCGGTCGCCGAGACTCGAACCGTGACCGGCTGGTTAGGCAGACGTGGGCTGTTGTTGGAGACCTCCAGAATGGCCGGCGATGCGTTATTGACCGTGACCTCCGTCATGGCGCTGGCCGTGCCGCCGTTCGAGTCGGCAATGCGCCCACGCACGGTATAGACGCCGTTATCTCCGAAGAAGCACGTCGTGCTGTTGCCGCTCTGCGGGCCGATCTCGTAAGTGCCGTCGTTGTTGCAATCGAAAGCGTACGTCAGTGGATCGCTCGCCCCGCCCGGATCGGTGGCGGTTAAGGTGATGATGACCGAACTGCCCTCCGTGATCGGGCCGGTGTTGGTGAGCGAAATGATGGTCGGCGCGACATTGTTTACCGTGACCATCGTGGCGCCGGTGACCGCGGCGCCGTTCGAGTCGCCGACCCGCACGCGGATGGT
>JAVQXV010000330.1:0-2565 GCA_033577755.1 Anaerolineales bacterium | reverse complement strand
CGACGATGACATCGCTGTATCCGTCGCCATTGACATCCCCTGCCGACCCGACCGAATAGCCAAACTCTGCGCTTGCTTGGTTGCTCTCCGCCGTCCAGTTTGCCGTCAGCGATAGTCCGCTCGCCGACCCGTGATAGACAAACGCTCGTCCTTCATTGCTCTCGCCGTTGTCAAAGAACCGTGCGCCGACGATGACATCGCTGTATCCGTCGCCATTGACATCCCCTGCCGACCCGACCGACCACCCAAACTCCGCGCCTGCCTGATTGCTCTCCGCCGTCCAATTTGGCGTGGCGGAAAGCCCGCTTGCCGACCCGTGATAGACAAATGCCCGTCCTTCATTGCTCTGCCCGTTGTCAAACCACCGTGCGCCGACGATGACATCGCTGAACCCGTCGCCATTGACATCCCCTGCCGACCCGACCGAATAACCAAACTCCGCACCAAACCCCCCACTCCCTTGATTGCTCTCCGCCGTCCAATTTGGCGTGGTGGAAAGCCCGCTTGCCGACCCGTGATAGACAAAGGCGCGTCCTTCATTGTCCTCGCCGTTGTCAAACAAACGTGCGCCGACGATGACATCGCTGTATCCGTCGCCATTCACATCCCCCGCCGACGCGACCGAAATGCCAAACCCCGCATGCGCCTGATTGCTCTCCGCCGTCCAGTTCGCCGTTGCCGATAGCCCGCTTGCCGAGCCGTGATAGACAAACGCCCGTCCTTCGTTGAGCTCGCCGTTGTCAAAGAAATAGGCGCCGACGATGACATCGCTGTATCCATCGCCATTGACATCCCCTGCCGACCCGACCGACCACCCAAACCCTGCCCCCGCCTGATTGCTCTCCGCCGTCCAATTTGGCGTCGCCGATAGCCCGCTTGCCGAGCCGTGATAGACAAACGCTCGTCCCTCATCGGTCTGACCGTTGTCAAAGTAGCGTGCGCCGACGATGACATCGCTGTATCCGTCGCCATTGACATCCCCCGCCGACGCGACCGAATAACCAAACTCTGCGCCTGCTTGATTGCTCTCTGCCGTCCAATTTGCCGTCGCCGATAGCCCCGATGCCGAGCCGTGATAGACAAACGCCCGTCCTTCATCGGTCTCGTCGTTGTCGAAGAATGGCGCGCCGACAATCACATCGCTGAACCCATCGCCATTGACATCGCCTGCCGACCCGACCGAAGCGCCAAACTCCGCGCTTGCTTGGTTGCTCTCCGCCGTCCAATTTGCCGTCGCCGATAGCCCGCTTGCCGAGCCGTGATAGACAAAGGCACGCCCTTCGTTGGTCTCGCCGTTGTCAAAGTAGCGTGCGCCGACGATGACATCGCTGTATCCGTCGCCATTGACATCCCCCGCCGAAGCGACCGAAGCTCCAAACTCTGCGCTTGCTTGGTTGCTCTCCGCCGTCCAATTTGGCGTGGTGGAAAGCCCGCTTGCCGAGCCGTGATAGACAAAAGCCCGTCCTTCGTTGGTCTCGCCGTTGTCAAACCCCGACGCGCCGACGATGACATCGCTGTAGCCGTCCCCATTCACATCCCCCGCCGTCGCCACCGAATAGCTCAAATAAGCGTAGTCTTGGTTGCTCTGAGCCGACCACGCCGCGTTAGTGGGGTTGCCATTCGTGCCGCCATTCACGCCTGACGAAGACCCGTGCCACACAAATGCCACGCCTTCATCAGTTTCGCCGCTGTCGCGGTAGGGAGAGCCAACGATGACATCGCTGAATCCGTCGCCATTCACATCGCCCGCCGACGCGACCGAATACCCGAAATACTCGAAGCCTTGATTGCTCTCAGCCGACCACGCCGCGTTAGTGGGGTTGCCATTCGTGCCGCCATTCACGCCTGACGAAGACCCGTGCCACACAAATGCCACGCCTTCATCGAGATCGGGGTTGTCAAAGGCATATGCGCCGACGATGACATCGCTGTATCCATCGCCATTCACATCCCCCGCCGACGCAACCAAAGATCCAAACTGCGCCCCTACTTGATTGCCCTCTGCAAACCACGCTGCGTTGCTAGGATTGCCATTTATGCCGCCATTCACGCCTGACGAAGACCCATGCCACACAAATGCCGCGCCTTCATTGAAGTCAGGATTATCATAGAAATCCGCGCCAACGATGACATCGCTGAACCCGTCCCCATTCACATCGCCTGCAGACGCAACGGAGATGCCAAACAGCGCGCCCGTTTGATCGCTCTCCGCCGTCCAATTTGGCGTGGTGGAAAGTCCGCTCGCCGAGCCGTGATAGACAAATGCCGCGCCTTCGCTCGCATCGGGGTTGTCAAAGATTGGCGCGCCGACGATGACATCGCTGAATCCGTCGCCATTCACATCCCCCGCCGACGCAACCGAAAAGCCAAATCTCACATTGTCTTTATTGCCCTCTGCCGTCCAGTTAGGCGTGGCGCTCAGCGGGTCAATCGTTATCGGATAAACAGCGCCCTCATCATCCACCACAATCGCTATCCAATCTCCCTTGCCCTCAAACCGCGCTACCAGTCGCCTCTGGTTCGCATCCCAAACCTTCAAGTCGCTATACCGCATCGCCTCCGCAC
>JAVQXV010000329.1:0-2571 GCA_033577755.1 Anaerolineales bacterium | reverse complement strand
CAAGGGCGTAATAGATGTCCTCTGCCAACTATGGGGGTAGAAGAAGTCCTTGTAGACTCCGAAGTCGGGGTAGGTAGGAGCGCTGGAGTAATCATTCCACTCTCAATATCGAGCCACCACAGCTGGCTGTCCCTCAAGAACAACGGATCACGGTCTGTCAACAGAATTCGACTAGCTTCGGGCCACTGCACCGTCTCGAGCAGGCGCGGATCATCCTGAACCAACACAGTCTGTCTTAATGTCTGTGTGTCTAATGTGCCAATAGAAAAGGCGCTAGGTTTGCAATTAGCCTCGGATGTGCTCTGCGTATAGGCTAAATGCATGCTATCCGGCGACCACACTAGGCCCCAGGTTTCGGCGCTTTCAGGCAAGGCAACCATTTGTTCTGCACCCGTTTCCAGATTTCGCAAAATCAGTTTGCCGCCAGCGTAATGTTGCTGTCCACTCGTTAGGTACGCCAGGCTCTTTTCATCCGGCGAGAGCGCAACAGCCCAAGCCCATTTATCCGGGGAGAGTATTTCGCTAATTTGACCCGTTATCAAATCAAGCCGATACAAGTCATGCAATATCGGGAACAGCGGACAACCGTCTGGGACAGATGAATTGGCAAAGTAGAGAAATGGGCCGGTGCGTGACCAGTGAACTATGCCTGGCAAGCGCTGCCCAAGATCTAGTGGCTCCGTTTTGTCAATAATTAGCCAAGAGATTGAACCATCGGCGCTTCGAACGATAAGCTGAATATGTGCTTCTGCATTTAGAGACTCGTATCTCACCTCTGCTAGCCAGAGTCCGTCAGGTGAAGTATAGAACCAGGTTATTATGCCGGGTGTAGGAGCATCCGGCAAAGAGGGCCAGTCGTCTAAACGACTGGGTTCTGGCTCAGATGGCCAGGCCGTTTTCGTCGGCCGTACAGCACTCTGAGTCGAATCTACAGAAGCCGCCTGCTTTGTAGCTTGAACCGAAGGTATGACTCGAGAGACTTCTGCTGTCCGTGCCGTTGGCGGACTCCCTATGCAAGCGGATGTTCCAAGGCTGAGAAGAACCACAGCCCAAAACAGAGTCTGCGCCGCCCCAATTGAGCGGCTACGTTCAGCCATTGCAAACCGGAGGTCCATAGAAACGATAGACTGGACTAGCCCCCATATAGAGATAGGTAGTGCCACATCCCCATGGATAAGTGTATCCGTATGCCGCCGAACGAGCCATATGAACATGAATACCCCTGTAACAATCGCAATTGCAATCTGCGTTGCCCAAGTATCCCAGTATCAGGCCATCAGGATAGTTATAGATACCGGGATTTATACGCTCACGCAGATGGCCGTAGCCCACGACGCCAATAAGCGCGCCGGCGCCATTGAACTGGCAGAACAATTCCACTTTTACACCCTCATTGACCCAAGATAGTGGAGGGGTGTATCTACACAACCCATCACCATTGTTGGGTGGGCAAGGAGGGCACGGACCAGTCCATGTTACTCGAATGCTAGGGATACCGCCACGCGCATAAAACCTTACAGGTGCACTGGCCGCCCCTTCAATATCGACCGGACAACAAAGGCTACTAAAGCCGGGATGATGCGGACACCCTTGTGTGCCTTGCCCACAGGGTGTACAAGCCCCGTTTGAGTTACACGGAGCCCCATTCGCACAGTTTTTACAATAGCAGTATTGTCCACCGCCAATTCCTGTCACCGGCGAGTCAACATAGTAGTAAGTCATGCCGCGACCTCCTGCACACCGCTTTGATGAAGGCGCTCTTTGTACGAATAGGTGTGATCGAACTTTCCCTATCGCGCCAACATTAGAGCGAATTCCTAATTGATTTACGGCTCCACAGTAGAAACTCACTGAAAATAGCACGAATTTTGCACGCTTTGCCGTAAATCAAGACGGAAATCGCTCTAGTAAATCCGGAACCATCTTGGCCTCTTGAATAGTTGGGCTAGGTTCTACCACAAGGGTATAAAGAATGTGTTCTTCAATCCAATGACATACATATCCTGCTCTAGTCATCACCCTGATACCGGGCGTGGGAAGAAAACCTACTTTTTCTAGCACGACTGCAGGATCAGCTGGCTTCTCAGGTTGACGAGACCAAAGCGGAAACGGTCTGGGAAAATCAGGGTACGCCTGCAGAGATACAGTACATTCCCAACAAGCACTTTCCGGATTATATGTTTCAAAACCGAGTGAAGCGCCATACACCTCACCAGTATCGTGAGTGATAAGAAATGCACTTCCTAGGCGAAGCCCGTTAGACATCTCGCCGAGTGCATACAACGGAAACTCCACTTCTCTAGCCAGCTCCGCGACACTAGCAAAGGTCCTCATGACAGCATTCGGCTTAGACTCACCTACGCCACACATGTTGGGCGGTGGAGTCTTGGGCTGCTGGACAAAGGCCGGCACCGGCGCCCCCTCCGGCAGCAACAGGAAGCCCTCATACAACTCCGCCCCCGGTGGCAAGTCTGCCCGCGGGGCCGCCGCCTGCGCCCGCCCCAGCCGGTGGAGCGGCGCCGCCACCACCCCGCCCAGCACGCCCAACGCCTTGATGAACTGTCGCCGATT
>JAVQXV010000038.1:0-22416 GCA_033577755.1 Anaerolineales bacterium | reverse complement strand
TCTCTACCGGCTATCGGCGCGTCTCTACCGGCGCGTCTCTATCGGCGCGTCTCTATCGGCGCGTCTCTACCGGCGCGTCTCTACCGGCGCGTCTCTACCGCACGATGATGGGCAGCATGATGGTGTACGCCGCGCGATAGAGCAAATGCTGTACAGTGGCTCGCCCATTGCTGCGCCCGCCGAAGATGTGCAAGTTCGGGCCGATGACGACCACGGCCAGCTCCGACCAGCCGGAAGTGACGGGGATTTCCAACGATTGCCAACGCCCTTCCTGGGGAAGAAAAGCGATCAAAGGCAGCGCCGTGCCCGAGCTTTTGCCACCGATGACGTAGAGGATGTCCATCAGGCTGGCGACGCCCATGCCGTAGCGGGCCTCGGACATGGCCGGCGCTACCGTCTGCCAGGCATCGGCCCCGTGCTGAGCAGGTGAGTAGGCCTCGGTGACGGTCAGGCTGCTCACATCATCCCTGCCGCCGACCACAAAGATGCGCCCGCCGACGACGGCCGCCCCGGCGAAGCCGCGCGCGGTGGGCAACGGTGGACGCTCCTCCCAGCGGTCTGTCTCCGGGTCATACCGGTATACGGACGCCACGTATCGCTGTCCATCCCATCCCCCAAACACATACAACTTACCCTCATACACGGCGAGGGCATAGGCGCTGAGCGCTGCCGGCATGGGCGCGCCGCGACTCCAGGTGTCACTACGTGGATCGTAAACGGCCAGCGTGTTGGTGACCGTGCCATCCGGTAGGCGACCGCCCGGCACATAAATCAGCCCGCCGATGACGCCGGCGTGAACCTCCGTCACCGGCTCAGGCGCGCCGGACAGTTGAGTCCAGGAGTCGGTTGCCGGGTCGTAGCGCTCCACTACGTCGGTCGGGCCGTCATCGGTCGCGCCGGCGATGGCGTAGATTTTGCCTTCGTACACGGCGGCGGCCAGCCCACTGCGCGCGGTGAGGAGCGGCGCGCGCTCCAGCCAGCGAACAGGCGTGGGCAACGGTTCGCTGGCAGGCGCGGCCAACGTTGCCGTGCGCCAGGCGAAGATGGAGGCGACCAGCGCCGCCAGCAGCAACCCTCCCACCGCCAGCAATATTTGCGGCCGTGTCCACCAGGGCTGCGCCGATTGTGGTACAACCACGACTTCCGTGGAGACGGGCGCAGCCGCTTCGAAGGTAGCAGTGGCTGCGGGCGCAGCGTTCGCTGCGGCTTCCGTAGTCGTGGCGGGCGTGGGGACCCGTACATACCCCCGCTGGATAGCGTACAGCGTCGCCTCGGTACGCGAAGCCACGTTGATCTTGGCGAAAATGTTACGCAGGTGAACCTTGACGGTGTTCGGGCTGATGACGAGCTTATGCGCGATCTCTTTGTTGCTGGCCCCGGTGGCGACCAGCCGCAAAATCTCCTGTTCGCGTTCGCTCAGCTCAGCCTCGTTAAGATCGGACATAGGCTAACGACCTACCAGCGGGAAGAAGTAGTAAAAGCATTTTACCGGGTGTTCGACCTGTGGGTCATAGGACAAAGCTTCGAGGGTTTGCACCAGGCCTGCGCCGAAGTACGGGTCACGGCAAACGCTCCCCAAGTCCAGCGCTGTGTATTCGAGCGCAGCACGAATCTTCGCCGGCGTGTTGAACTGCGGCTGGCTGGCGAGCAGCGCCGCCGCCGCTGCCACGTGCGGCGTTGCCATTGAAGTGCCGCTGAGCGTGCCGTAGTAGTTGTGGCGCAACGTTGAGTAGATGGCGACGCCGGGCGCGGTCAAATCTACCTGCGGCCCATAAGATGAAAAGTAGGCGCGCCGGTTGGCCGAATCGCCGGCGGCCACGGCCACGGCGTTTTCATAGGCCGCCGGATAATACACGCCGAATTGACCGGAGTTGCCCGCCGCCGCAATGACCAGCGCTCCCTGCGCCGTGGCATCTTCGATAGCCATCCCGGTAGCCGGCGTTTCCTTGCGGGCGCCCAGGCTCAGGTTGATGACGCGCGCGCCCTGCTCGGCAGCGTAGCGGACTGCGGCGGCGACGTCGGCGTCCGTGCCCTCGCCGTTGGCCTTGAGCACCTTCAACGCCATGATTTGCGCCGGGCAGCCCAAGCTGGCCGCGCCGGCCACGCCCAGCCCGTTGTTGGCCGTTGCTGCGACAATGCCGGCCACATGCGTGCCGTGGCCGTGATCGTCCTGCGGGTCGTTGTCGTCGTTGGCAAAATCCCAGCCCTGCCAGTCGTCCACGAAGCCGTTGCCGTCGTCGTCCACGCCGTTAGTCTCGCGGCCCGCGTCCGTCTCGCCGGCGTTACGCCAGAACCGGCCCACCAGATCGGAGTGCACCAGGTCTACGCCGGTATCAATCACGGCCACGGTTACGGTGAGGCAGGCGCCTCCCGTCAATACGTCCCAGACCTGCGGAAGCTGAATGTTGCGCGGACCGTACTGATGCGGCCAGTAGGGGTCGTCCGGCTCGATTTGAATAGAGACGCGCGTGTTTGGCCAGTAGTCGAGGATTCGGCTGTCCGCTGCGCTTGCGGCCAGATGAGCCTCCGGCGCGTTCCACACGCCCAGGCCAAGACGTAAAAGCGCCGGGTTAGTGCGCACGCCCGGCGGCGGCGACCCTTCAAAGTGCACCACCCACTCGCGCGGTTCGCCTGCGACAACGTGTTCAGGGTGAGCGGCGCTCAAGCTCAACAGTGTCAGGCTTAGGCCAAAGCGAACAAGGTCGGCGATTCGCACGATCAGAGTCTAGCAGAAAACGCCGCGAGGTTCTGTTGCTTTTGGTTGGCGATGGGATGCTTCCGGGAGGCTTCGTGTATAAACGGCTATCTCCGCCTTGGCGAGAATTCGGTTACGATGGATCTCCACTGCAAAAAGGAGGTTTCACCGCTGAGTCGCAGAGCAGGCGGAGAAATAATTCATTCAAGGAAGAACTTTGCGTCTGCGGTGCGTTTTTTAGTGCATTCACAGATGACCACGGATGGCGCAGAGCTTTCCTGCAACAGATGACGCCGCCAACTGAAGTAGAATGCGTGCGATGCGCCTGGGCCTCGACCTACGGCTAACCTATTACACCCGCGGCGGTATCGCCCGCTATGCGCGCCGCCTCGCCGAACGCCTTCCGGCACTGGCCACGCAACACACCCACACCCACTTCTACCGGCGCGGCCACACAGAGAACTTCGCATCGCAGGCGCAGCGCGTCGAGTGCCGGACGCCGGCCCATCATCGCTGGGAAACCGTTGCGCTCGGCGTCGAGCTGCTGCCGCACCGCCTCGACCTGTTCCACTCGCCCGACTTCATCCCGCCCCGCTTCGGCGCGCGCCGCTTCGTCATCACCGTCCACGACCTGGCCTTCCTGCGTTATCCCCGGTTCCTCACCGCCGAAAGTCGCCGCTATTACAACGGCCAGATCGCCGACGCCGTGCGCCGTGCCCACGCCATCAGCGCCGACTCGCATTCCACAAAAGCCGACCTGATCAACCTGCTCGGCGTACGGCCTGAAAAAATCACTGTCATCCCGCTCGGCCTGGACGCACACTTTCATCCGCGCCCGGCCTCCGAGGTCGCCGCCGTGCTCGCCCGTTTCAATCTACCGCCCGGCTATGTGCTGTTCGTCGGCACGTTCGAGCCGCGCAAAAACGTCCCCGCCTTGCTCCGCGCCTGCGCCCAATTGCGCGCGCGCTGGCAGGATGCGCCGCCGCTCGTGCTCGTCGGCAACACCGGCTGGCTGTTCGAAGAGACAGTGTGCCTGGCACACGAGCTAAAGCTCGGCTCGCACCTGCGCCGGCTGGAGAACGTCCCCGAGGCCGACCTGCCGGCGCTGTACTGCGGCGCGGGCGTCTGTGTCCTGCCCTCGCACTATGAAGGCTTCGGCTTCCCCGTGCTGGAGGCCATGGGTTGCGGGACGCCGGTGGTCTATGCCAACGTCTCCTCGCTGCCGGAAGTAGTGGGGCAGGCCGGTCTCCCGATTGAACCCGACAACGTGGACGCTCTCGCTGACGCAATCTACCGCGCGCTCACCGACTCCGACCTGCGCGCCGATCTGATTGAACGCGGCCTAGCTCAGGCAAAGACGTTCACCTGGGACAAGACGGCGCACGCCTCGCTCGCGCTGTACGAGAGCGTGCTGGCCTGAGCACTTCTTTATTCCGCTACCGCTGAGGCGCATGCAAAACATACCGACCGCACCGTGACCTTTCGACTTCACTCAGGGAAGCGGTGTAGTTGAGTAGCAGAGGCGGGCTTCACCAGGAACGAGTATAACCGGATAGCTTGCGCGCAAAACATCTCGGCCGCACCTGGAGTGAATGCTGAACGAAGTCGAAGCGGCGGTCGAAGGGTTGGCACTTTTCCTGACAACCGTTACATGTACACAACCGGACAGTATGCACGCAAAACATGTCAACCGCACCCTAACCCTTCGGCTTCGCTCCGATGAGCGCGCTCAGGGGAGCGGCGGGCATCCTAGGAAGAAAAAAGAAAGTTATGTCGTGCTACTTTGGCGATACACCCTTTTTTCATTCGCCGGGGTGCGTCCGCGACTCATGATGCCTGAGCGGAGCCGAAGGGGCGGCACATTCCCTGACAACCTTTGCATGCACATAACGGATAAACTCAGGCGACTCGAACCCCAAAATGCGGTACAGTTAGGTCAAATTGACCGGGACAACGTGCGTATGGACTTCGCCAATGATCTTGCCACTTTGAAAGCCATGACGGAACAGCTGGAAGATTACCTGCTGTCGGATGTCGAGTTCTGGCAGCTGAGCGGCTCTAGCCAGTTCCCCAAACTCAGCCTGGGCACGTACCTGTTGACGCGCCGGCGACTCGGGGCTGCACCAGACCACCGCGCAGAGATCACTGCCCTGTGTCAGCGCGGTGACGCTGTGCTGGCGCAGTGGCAGGCCGCCGCCGAACGCAAAGCGGCCAAGGAGCTGCACACACGACTGACCCTCTGGCAAAACTATCTGGACGATTGGCAGGGGCACTACGCCACCGAGGTTGCACAGCGTGTGATGGCCGCCCTGTTGCTGCGCCACTTCCCTAAGCTAAGCACGACGCCGGACGCAAAGCACTTCAGCACACTCGATGTTCAGCTGCAAGGTCGCGCTCGAAAGGCCGCCTTCGTTTGGGCGCCTGAACTACAGCCCGCCTTCCCCGAAGACGATTTCTGGTTTTTATACCGCCAACCGCTTCCGCCACGCTCGTCCTGACCTCTGGAGAGGCTGCCAACGAAGCACTGGTTTACCGACCCTCATCGTCAGGCCTCGCGGACATACCCCAATGCCTTGTTAGATAGATGGGTGCACTGCAAAGAGGAGGTTTCACTGCCGAGATCGCAGAGTCACACGGAGAAGTGTTTTAGATTTTCTCTGTGCCTCCGTGCCTCTGTGGCCAAAAGCTCCATCACCTCGCTGCCGGCTAACAAGCCGGTTGGGTACGGCCTACGTGGGTAGGGTCAGCGACTGTAAGTTTGCGGCCGGCCATCGGGTCGTCGCCGGAAGTTTCGAGCTTTAGCGGTCGCCCAATCCCAACGTGTCCAGCACGAAGGCAAACTCGAACGCGATTTCGCGTAGATAGTCGAAGCGGCCGGAGGCGCCGGCATGGCCTGCATCCATATTGGTCTTGAGCAGCAGGCGGTTGGAGTCGGTCTTGAGGGCGCGCAGCTTGGCGACGAACTTGGCCGGCTCCCAGTAGGCGACGCGCGGGTCGTTGAGGCCGGCGGTGACCAGCAGGTGCGGGTAGGCGCGCGGCTGGATGTTGTCGTAGGGCGAATAAGAGAGCATGTAGTCGAAGAGCGTCTTATCCGCCGGGTTGCCCCATTCCTCCCACTCGATGACGGTGAGCGGGATGGTCGGGTCGCTCATTGTGTTGACCACATCCACGAAGGGGACCTTGGCGACGACGCAGTGAAACAGGTCGGGGCGCATGGTCATGGCTGCGGTCACCAGCAGGCCGCCGGCGCTGACGCCCAGAATCGCCAACCGGTCGCTGGCAGTGTAGCCCTGCGCGATAAGGTGCTCGGCACAGGCGATGAAGTCGGTGAAGGTGTTGCGCTTGTGAAGCAGCTTGCCGTTCTCGTACCAGGCGCGGCCAAACTCGCTGCCGCCGCGGACATGGGCCAGCGCAAAGGCCACGCCTCGGTCGAGCAGGCTGAGGCGGTTGACGTTGAAGAACGGTTCGGTCGGCGCGCCATAGGCGCCGTAGCTGTGGAGCAAAAGCGGGCCACGCCCATCACGTCGGAAACCTTTGCGATAGACGAGCGAAATCGGCACATAGGTGCCGTCGGGGGCTGTGGCCGCCAACCGCTCGGAGACGTACTGAGTCGGGTCATAGCCGCCGGGGATGGACAGACGCTTGCGCTCCGTCCACGAGCCGTCGTCCAGCCCGTAGTCAACCACCGTGTCGGGCGTGACGAGCGACGAGTAGGTGAAGCGCAGTGTGCGCGCCTCGAAATCGGGATTCTCGTCCGGCTCCATCCATGCCCGAGTCCAGTAGGTGTAAACCGGTTCAGGGAAGTGAACGCGGCGGAAGCTGCGAGCATACGGGTCGCCGACGCGCATCGTCTTCAGCCCGCCCTCGCGCTCGTAAAGGACGAGGTGTTCGCGGAACACGTCGAAGCCTTCAAGCAGTACCTCTGGGCGATGCGGGACCAGCTCGCGCCAGTGGTCTCTGCCCGGCGAGTCGATTGGCGTCTCCATCAGCTTGAAGTTGAGCGCGTCTTCGTTGGTAAGGATGAGGAAGCGATCGCCGTGATGGTCAATCCGGTACTCGACGCCCGGCCGGCGCGGCGCAAAAACCGTGAACGTTGCCGAGGGGTCATCGGCGGATGCGTAACGCCACTCGCTGGTGTTGTTGTTGTGCAGGTCGAGGAACAGGAAGCGCCCGCTGCGGCTCTTGCGCATCCAGATGAAGTACGACTCGTCGGCCTCTTCGTAAATGAGCACGTCCTGCGCCGCGTCGCTGCCGATGACGTGCCGCCAGACGCGGTGAGGCCGGTTAGCAGCGTTGAGCGTGGTGTAGAACAGGGTGCGGCTGTCGTTGGCCCACTCGAGCGTGTAATAGCTATCCGGGATGACCTCCGGCAGCAGCTCGCCGGTGTGCAAGTCCTTGATGTATAACGTGAAGCGCTCGGCGCCGGAGTAATCCACCGAGTAGGCCAGATAGCGGTGGTCGGGGCTGATTTCGAAGTTGCCCAGTCTGCAAAACCCTCGGCCTTTTGCGAGTTCGTTCACATCCAGCAGGATTTCTTCCGGTGCATCGAGAGCGCCGCGCTTGCGGCAGTAAATGGGATATTGCTTATCCTGCTCGGTGCGCGAGTAGTAGAAGAACTCGCCGCGCCGCACCGGCACAGTAGTGTCGTCTTCCTGAATGCGCCCGCGCATCTCGCGGTACAGGGCCTCCTGCAGGTCGCGTGTGTGCGCCATCACCGCTTCGGCATAGGCGTTTTCGGCTTCGAGATAGCGCCGCACTTCCGGGTCGTCGCGGTTGCGCAGCCAGAAGTAATCATCCACGCGCGTCTGGCCGTGTTGGGTGATGGGGTGCGGGCGTTTAGGGGCAAGGGGTGCAGTCAGGTTCATTCAGGTCTGTTTACAACGGAACACGCCATACGAGAAATGAACGTATCATCTGTTTCGTGGCAGTACCGGCATCGCTGCCTCTCTTCATTCAGCTCGTTGGCCAAGAGGTTACGGCCGATTAAGCGCGCAAGACGCACCGGGTTGTGGGCCGGAACCGCTGCAACCGGGCCGCCTTGCTAAAATCGGTGCACACTTATGCTTATGCCGGATGCCGATGCTTCCGGCGTGGAAGTGAGTGAGCCAAGTCTAACGTCGCGAGAGTTGATTTTGAAAAAGAGAGGCCAACGTAGCTCAACTTTAATTGCTTGAAGGACGGGCTGTCAAGCACAAACCCCACACGTTTTTTTGTGCGCGAAGACCGAGTCGGTAGGATCGGTCTGCCATTGATTTCGAATGAGAAGCTCTTTATGATTGCGGGCGCATTTCTTCTCGGCGGAGCCGTAACCGATGAGCACCTACACTGAGATTGCTCCAACGCAAGTCCTTGTTGACCGTCCGTTTACCCATCCTGAGCATACTTTGGCTGACATAGCCTATCTGCGCCAGATTGCCCACTATCTGCGCATAACGTTGAACGCCGCCGGCCCTCAGGCTGCCGTCTGGCGTCAGCGCATCATTCGCACGACGGTCTCGGAGGGCCGTGTGCTGCGGATGGTGATTTGCAACGGTGGGGAATTGCTGCGGCCTGCGCCGATGCCTGTCGTCGGCTTCTTTGGCCAGCGGCGCGCCGACGCCGAGTACGGCCCGATTGGGCGGGTGGATGAGGAGCTGCTGGAGGAATTTCTCCAGCATCCGCATATCATTGCGTATTGCTCGCTGGAATTGCCGTCCGGCGACTGGGGCAACCTGGTGGTGATGAGCAGCCCGGAGGCGCCGTTACATTGGAGCGCCAGCGCACGGCACCGCTACGCAGCCGAGGAGCTGGCGCCACGCTACTACGCCAGCGTGCGCATCCACAACGCTGAACTGCCCACAGGCCTGATGAATGGCGGCGAACTGTTGCTGGCCCGCACCAAATACTACGACTACCGCGCACCCGGCCACTGGCGCGGCCGGCGTGAGCTGACCCCGCCGCAGCGATTTGCGTTTTCGTGAAACGATTGGAAGCGGACGGTTACTTCAGCAGGGCGCCACGGTGGCATCTCGAGAGCGGCTTTCAGTTGCCATCCTTTCGCTGTAAATCATCCTCTCCTAATCGGATAGTTCGTTGCCGGGAGAGAGGGCTGAGGGATGAAGGTCGTGTGCGCACCCGCACCCGCTGCAATCGCTGCCAGGCCAGCAGCGCACTCAATAGGATCAGTGCACCGCCAAACCACTGTTGCCCTGTGAGACGTTCGCCCAGAAACACAAACGACCATACGACCGTCAGCAGCACTTCCAGCGGCACCAGCATTGCCGTCTGCCCACCACCGATCCCCTTGATGGCGGCGAACCAGAAGATGCGCGAAAGGTAGGTGCTGACCACCGCCAGCGCGATAATGGCCGCCCAGCCGCGCCAATCGGGCACGGTCAGGTCGCCGCCCTGCCACCACCAGAAGCCGGCCACCACTATCTGGATTCCGATGACCGTGTACAACGTCACGGCGATGCCATCATATTCCTGCAGATACCACTGGACGAAGACCGACTGCAGCGAGGCAGCCAGGATCGAAACCACGACCAGCAGCACGCCTAGTCCGTCCACCGCGCCGCCCGGGCCGATGAGCAGGTACACCCCTATCAACGCCAGTGCTAGGCGCACGGTATGCCGGTGGGTGAAGCGCTCGCCGCGCAGCGCCAGCAGGCCGAGCACCGCCAGCGGGTAAACCGAAAAGATCATCGAAGCGATGGAGGTCTCCAGCCGTGTCAGCGACCAGAAGTACGCCAGCATGCTCACACCTGTAGCCAGCCCACCGCCGACGGTGATGATCAGTCCCCGCCGATCCATCCAGAGCTTCTCACGTCCGGCGATGAGCAGCGTCACGAACAGCAATGCAATCGTCAGTAGGAAGCGCAGGAACAGCAGTGTATTGGGATTGACGCCCGCTGCATATGCCAGCTGCGCTAAGACCGGGCCGATGCTAAAGCAGACGGTGCTCAACAGGGCGACGGTCCAACTGCGCCATGTCGCCGGCGACGCGGCGGGTGTGGTCAGCGGCGTAGCCTTATCCCTCATATTGCCAAAATCGGAATATCAATCGGCGGTTGGTTCGGGCGCGAGCGGCTCGTTGTGCATGGCCAGCGTGTTCGGCTCGCGCCACACAATGGCCAGCCAGAGCGCCAGGCCGAGGAGGGCGATGACGGCCGATAGCCACATCATCTGTCGAAAACTGTCAACAAAGGCGAGCCTCACCGCCATGTCCACCGCTGCGGCGGTTTCGGCGCTCAGGCCGGCAGGCGGCTGCGTCGCACCGAGATTGCGCGCCTCCGCCAGCAGCTGCGCCCGGGCCTCGGCCGGCAGCTCCAGCCCCACAATGCGCGCCTCAAGCGCCGGTCGAAAACCGGCCAGCATCACTCCGCCGAAAACGGCGACGGCCAGCATCTGCGCGATGCGCGAGACGCAGGTGTTGAGGCCGGAGGCGATGCCCGAACCCTGTGTGCCCAGCGCGTTGATGGCTACGGCGGTCAACGGGATCACGAGGCAGCCCAGCCCGACTCCGAAGACGACTTGCGCCGGGAAAAACGTCAGCCAGTAGTTGCCGCCCACACCCGGCAGGCCACAGAGCATAAGGCCGAGCGCGTTCAACAGCACGCCGGCAGCAATGATGCGGCGCGGGTCGGTGCGATCGATCAAGCGTCCCATAGGGTTAGACATCAGCACCAAAATGATCGGGATCGGCAACTGCATCAGCCCGGCCTCAAAGGCCGAGTAACGCTGGGCCTGTTGCAGGTTGAGGGTGAAAAAGAAAAAAAGACTGCTTATCGCAAAGTAATGGATGAGGGTCAGCACATTGATGCCGAGAAAGGTGCGGTTGCGCAACGTCCACAGCGGGAGCAGCGGCACGGGCGCAGGCTTGGTCGGCGCTGAAGCGCTGCGTAGCGCAGAGCTGCGGGCCTCTACGATGACGAACACGACCAGTCCGGCAGCGCCGCTGAGGAGCGCGGCGAGCACCACCGGATGGCCCCAACCGAAATGAGCGCCCTCGATGAGGCCGAAGAGCAAGCCGCCCAGCCCGACAAGCAGCGTGCTCACGCCCGGCCAGTCGAGCGGGCCGGTTGCCGACTCATCGCGTGTTTCGGTGACGAAGCGCGCAGCGAAGACGGCGATGAGGCCTAACGGCAGGTTGAGCAGGAAGACCGCGCGCCACGAGGCGTTATCCACCAGCCAGCCGCCGATCAGTGGGCCGCTGAGAGTAACAATCGGTGAGAATGCGCCCCAAATCCCCATTGCCCGTCCGCGCCGCTCCGGCGGGAAACCGGTGTTAATGATGGCGAAGCTGCCCGGAATGAGCAGCGCGCCGCCCAGCCCCTGCAGCGCGCGGGCCAGGATGAGCAGCGGTAGTGAGGGGGCCAGCGCGCCCAGCACCGAGGCCGCCACGAACACCATCATGCCGACAACATACACGCGGACGCGGCCATAGCGGTCGCCCAGGGCACCGCCGATGAGCATGGGCGCGGCCAGACAGAGGATGTAGATGTCCGTCACCCATTGCAAACCGGTGAGGTCCGCTTGCAGGTCGCGCTGAATAGCCGGCAATGCAACGTTGAGCGCCGTCTGGTCAAGATAGGCCATGCCCGTGCCGAGGATGGTCAGCGCCAGTGTCATGGCTTCGCGAAAACTCGGCGAGGCTGTCTTCATTAGTTTCACTCAAAGTGTGAGCGTATGGCCCGAAGTGTTGATCGGCAGAAAACGTTTAGGAGCACGGTGGGAATGGAGGATCGTAACGACTTCAGCCGTTCGCGCTTCAGGCAGCCGAAGACGCTACGACGAACGAGTTTCGGGATTTGTTGATTATAGGTGAAGCAAGCGCCGGCCTGTTCGGGCTGAAGACCAACTTATGCGGACGATGTTTGGATGACCGTTACAAGTCGTGCACAACATACGCCGGCCTAGGCTTCATTCCGTAGGTGCCCCGTCTCGCAACGGATGCGTTTCTCTTTTTGGCTGGGCCGCTTCCTGAGCGGAGGCCCGCAGTTTTCTGCAGGCCGTGACTTCACAGTCGCGAAGCACGTCGAAGGAGCGGCCGATAATCCGGCATACATCCTCACAACGGCCAGACAGGCCAAGATCGGCGCCCGTCGCGCCCCGCCGACAGCAGCCGGCGATAGCAGTGACACAAAACCCCTCTTGGTGCCGGATGTCGCTCAGCTGCGATCCGGAGGTCGCATGAAGTTGTCTATCTACCCGATGATGGCGCGAGGTCGCTCATCCTCCAGCCGCTCGTCCTTTTCACGCAGTCGGGCACCCTCGGTTGCTATCACCGAGGCCAGCAGCGTGCCGCCGAAGTGCCCGACATGGGCGAGGATTTTGTTGCGCACGGCGTGACTGGCGTCAACGCCCCTTACCAGCGCATACATCCCCAGCCCGGTGAGCGACTGGCCCCACGCCAGCGCACCCTCGGCCCGCATGATCTCGAAGATGGTGCGAGTTTCGTCGCTGATGGGGAACGGTGTGCCGGCCGAATGCAGGGCAGCGCGGTTCAACCGGTCGAGGTCGGTCAACGCCGCGGCAAACAGCGCCAGATCGTCGCGCTCGAAGGCGGGCCAGAACAGCTTATCCAGCACCTGTCCTGTTTCAGCAACAATATAGGGGGCGGCGGCGCGCAGAGCCTGGGCGCGTTCGGCTTCGAGTTGGGTCGGCGTGTTCGGCGCCGGTCGCGGAAGGTAGAGCACGAACACCCACTCGTCGTCCTCATCGTGCGCAATGGCGGCGCGGCGCAGCACGCGCGCCTCATCCATCGCCGTGAGCAGCGCGCCGCCAACTTGAAAGCCGTGGACCGCCGCCTCATCGGCCTGCAGGCCGAGCGAAGGCGCCAGTGCGGTTGAATCCTCCATCGGCTCGCCTGCCGTCCATTGCAGTGCGCGCGCCACGCTCAGCCCCAGCATCGCCTCGGAGCCGAGGCCCATGTGGTTGGGGATGGCCCATTCGATGGCGATCTCCGCTCCGTATTCGCGTCCGCGGTGGGCGGCGAAGCGCAGCGCCTGTTCGCGGGCAAGATTGGCGCGAGGGCCGGTGATCCAGATCCCGCCGGTGCGCGCCTGCGCCCGCAACTGTACAAGGGGGAATTTGAGCGTCAGTCCTATCCACGCCGGTGCGCCTTCGTGGTGCGCCAGTCCAAGCGGAAGGAAACATGGGGAGATAAGTTCGAGCAACATCGGTTAGCTGCGCTCCATTCCGGGCGAGCCAATGCGTGGAGCCGCAAGTCACAGAGACACAGAGCCGCAGAGACTGTGACAAAGAACTCTGCGACTCCGTATCTCGGTGGCAAAGAACCTTCAAATATGAAACACCGCCGGAAAGTTCGGGTCGGTGATGGCGGGGCGATTGAGCGTGAACGGGGCAATAGGATACTGTGTGTGGCCATTAATTGCCAGCTCGCTGAGGATCTGGCCGAGCAGGCTGGCGAATTTGTAGGCATGGCCGGCGCCGTTGCACACCAGAATCTGCGGGTGGCCGGGCAGCGCATCAATCACAAAGTTGCGGTCGCGCGGCATATCGTACAGGCAGGTTTTAGTGTACAGCTTCGGCCCGAGGAAGGTGGGGAGGTTCTCGCGCAGCCAGTCTTCGATGAGGCGCTCACGCACGGGGTCGGCGTCGTAGGTGCGGGTGCGTGCGGTGACGACCGGGCCGGCAGCGTCAATCGCCGCTTTGGTCGCCACCTCGCCGTATACCGGAAAGCCGTACAGCACGTGGTCGTCGTGCACGATCCAGATGGGGAAGCGCCCGATGGCGAAGTCGCGCAGATGCGGTGTGGCGTAGTAAGTCACCTGCTCCTGCGTGACCGTGATGCGAAGGGTCTGTCCGACCCAGGCGAGCACCTCGTCCACCCATGCGCCGGCGGTGATGATGAGCTTGCGGCAGGTGAAGGTGCCACGCTCCGTGTGCACGTCCACGCCGCCATCGAAGGGATGCAGCCCGGTCACCGGACATTGATCGAGGATGGTTGCGCCGTATAGCCGTGCGGTGGCGACATGCGCGGCATTTCCCTTCGCCGCATCCACTAGGCCGGTATCGGCCTGCCAGAGCACGGCCACATCACGGCTGAGGCGGAACTGCGGATAGCGGCGCATCAGCTCATCGCCATCGAAGCGCTCGTAGGGGATTCCGGCGGCATCCATCGCGCTGGCGTAGATTTCAAGCTCGCGCATGTGCGGGCCGTCCTTATAGGCCAGCTCCACGCTGCCGGTCTTGTACACGACCTTCACGCCCGATTCTTCCTCAAGCGTTGCCCATGCGGAGTAGGTGTAGGGGGTAAGGCGTGTGTAGTCGGCGTGGTGATAGGTGAGACGGATAATGCGCGAGTGATCCTGCGAGCCGCCGTGCGGGTGGCCAAGCGGGAATTGCTCCAGGCCGAGCACCTCGCCACCCGCGCGTCGCGCCAACCAGTAGGCGGCCCCGCTCCCGATGCCACCGCAGCCGAGGATGATGTAGTCGTAAGTTGCTTTCGACATTTTCTTCTCCACAACACTCTTTATAATTTCGCCATGTCGAATCGCGACTGGCAGCGACCGCTGTTTCTCTCACTGACCGTTCTGGCGGGCGCCGTCGTCTGTCTGCTTTTCGTCATTGCCGTCTTCGGCCTGCTCACCCTCTATCAGGCCGCCGACCATCCCGATGCCGTGTTGATTTCCGATTACCGCCAATATCGCTGGATGCCGGTGCTGCATTTTCGGCGGGATACTTCCTATCGGGCACCGAACGAGTTTCCTGAGCTTTATCATTGGTATTCGCGGCGCTTCGAGTTAGGCCCGGAGGTGCGCGCCGAGAGCGCCTGTATTCTCATGCAGCGCGCCGGCCGTGTACTGCTGCTCGAACACGCAACGTCGGTGATGTTGTGCGACGCAACCGATACGCGGCTGATCTACGTCACGCGGACGTTTACGCTGCGTTACCGCTGACGGCTCGCCACGTTGCTATCCGGCAACGCGCCGCCCGTCTCGCGAATATCCACCAGTTCCTGCTCTTCGATAGCCTGCAGCACCGCGATGAGCTGCTCTTTGGTGCAATGACGCACTTTGAGCACTACGTCCCACTTATCGGGATGCCGGGGTGAGCGCACGCCGCCCAGCGCCATCAGTCCCCAGTTGTTTTCCGAGATGGCGCGGACGAGCTTGCGGTACTGACCGACCTTGTTCGGCACCCGCATCACCACACGCCAGCCGGCGTCGTTCGCGCCGAGCAGGTTCTGAAACTCGATCAGTAGGTCGGTTTCGGTGATGATGCCGCAGACCACCATCCCATCTTCGACAACCGGCAGCCCGCTGATCTTGTAACGGATCAGCATATCGGCCGCTTCCTCTAATGTTTTGTCCGGTGTGATGGTGTGCAAATCGGGGCCGGTGACCATCACCCGCTGCACGGTCAGCTCGGCGAGGAAGCGGGTGATTTCCCACACGTCTAAGCTGGCAAGCTTCTCCGGGGGGATGGCGAGCCTTTGCCGTGTGACCAGCCCAAGCAGCCGTTTGCCATCGCCAACGACGGGCAGATGACGGATATTGTTCTCCGTCATCAGCTTTTGGGCCTCGGTCACCCGCATCTCCGGCCCGACCATAATGGGGTGGGGAGTCATGTAATCTCGAACCAGCATGGCTAATGGCCCTTCGATAAGGTGGGATGCACCACCGGCTCCATCTGGCGGAGCTTCTCCAGCGGGATGTGGCAGAGGATGCGGTGCTCGGCACTAACCTGTTGCCAGGGAGGCGTCTCGGTTTCGCAGATCCGCCCGCCATCGGGCAGCCAGTTGCGGCGCGGGCAGCGGGTGTGGAAGCGGCAACCGCTCGGCGGGTTGAGCGGGCTGGGCACGCTGCCCTCGAGGCGGATGTGTTCCTGCTCGACCTCCGGGTCGGGGATGGGGACGGCCGCCAGCAGCGACTCGGTGTAAGGATGATAAGGCGGTTGATAAATCGCTTCTGCGGGTCCGATCTCGACGATCTGCCCTAGGTACATCACCGCTACATAGTCTGCCATGAAGCGCACCACGCTCAAGTCATGTGAGATGAAGATCATGGTGGTGCCGTGTTCACGCTGAATCTCCAGCAGCAGGTTGAGGACGGCAGCCTGCACCGACACATCCAGCGCCGAGACCGGCTCGTCGGCCAGCACCAGGTCGGGCCGTCCCGCGAAAGCGCGGGCGATGCCGACGCGCTGCTTCTCGCCGCCGCTCAGCTGGCGCGGCAGCCGGTTGTAATAGTGCTCGTCCAGCTTCACCGCACGCAGCAGCCGCACCACTTCCTCATGCACCCGATCGGGCGGCACGATGCGAAAGCGGCGCAGCGGCCGCTCGATCTGCTGGCCGACCGTGTAGACCGGGTTGAGGGTCGAATCGGGATTCTGGAACACCATCTGGAGTTCTTTGATGATGTCGAGATCGCGTTTGTTTACGCGCCGGCTGATGTCGAAGCCCATGAACTGCGCTTTGCCGCCGGTTGCCTCCTCCAGCCCGATGATGGTTTTGACCAGGGTGCTCTTGCCACAACCGCTCTCGCCGACGATGCCCAGGGTGCAGCCTTTGGGCAACTGAAAACTTACGCCGTCCACAGCCTTGACATAGTCGCGCCGGCCTAGCCCGATGAAGCTGAGGAGTGAGGTGTTCGGGTGGCGATAGTAGGTCTGCAGGCGGTCAACTTCGAGGATGGGCTGGCTGTTGTTCTGGGTCGCGGCAGTTGGTTGCAACAGCACCGGTTCCGAGTCGGGCTTCCACTGCGCCGGATCAATCTCTTCGGAAAAGAGGCAGCGTGTAAAGTGTGACCCCGGCAGCTCGCGTAGCGGCGGGCGCTGCTGGCGGCAGGCATCGCGGGCGTAATCGCAGCGCGGCTCGAAGACGCACCCCGGCGGTAGGTTGCTCGGCGGCGGCACGCGCCCGCGGATGGGGTAGAGGATGCTGCTCGTTTTGCTACGCCCCAGCTTGGGCAGACAGCGGATAAGCCCTTGGGTGTAGGGATGCTGAGGCCGCGCGAAGATTCTGGCCGTCGCCGCCATCTCCACGATCTCGCCGGCATACATCACCGCCACCCGGTCGCTGACGCGGGCGATGACGCCGAGGTTGTGGCTGATGAAGAGGATGGCGGTGTCGAAATCGCGCCGCAAGTCGGCGACCAGGTCGAGCACCGCCGCCTCAACGGTCACATCCAGCGCCGTCGTCGGCTCGTCCATGATGAGCAGCGCCGGGTTGTTGAGCATGGCCATGGCGATGATGATGCGTTGCTGCTGCCCGCCGGAGAGCTGGTGCGGAAAGCGCTCAAGGACTTTGGCCGGGTCGGGCATGTACACGCGCTGCAGCATCTCGATGCAGCGCTGGCGAGCTTCCTCTTCCGCCATGCCCCGGTGCACGGTTAGCACTTCGGTCATCTGCTCGCCGATGCGCAGCACCGGATTGAGCGACGTCATCGGGTCTTGATAGACCATCGAGATTTGATCGCCGCGTAGCCGGCGCAGCTCCTCGGGTGTGCGCCCCACCAGCGATTGCCCCTGAAAGAAGATGTCGCCCTTGACGATCTTGCCGTTGCGCCCGAGATAATTGACGAGCGCATAGGCCACGGTCGTTTTGCCGCAGCCGCTTTCCCCGACGATTCCGAGCGTCTCGCCGCGATGGATCTCAAACGAGACATTGCGCACCGCCAGCACATCGCCGTAGCGCGTCTCATAAGCGACGGCCAGGTCTTTTACCCGCACTACAGGTTGATCCATTTTCCCGATGGCTCGTATCATCCCTGCGCTCCACCAACTGATTTCAAGACATTACCTGTCGTGAGTCACTAGACACGCTTCACCATAAGCATGATCCACCACATAGTGCCAGATGACAGTTTTTAATAGCCACAACATCCGTACTTGTTGAGGTTGTGCTCTATTGTGAAGTTTATCTACTGTAAAAAAGGATGGTTTCGCCGCCGAGATCGCAGAGCATGCAGAGAAGTTATCTCTGCACTCTCGGCATTCCTTGCAGTGCGTTTATGGCATAGTTATACCTGAAGCGTGCTCCCGATTATCGGTATCGTTGTAGTTCCGTGTTCAATCCATCGGCGATCAGATTGAAACCGACGACCAGCATAGCGGTAGCAAGTGAACCGCTCAGCGCCCCCCATGGATGGCCAGCCTGGATGAATTGTCGCCCGGAATTGACGATGCTGCCCCAGTCGGGCGAGGGCGGAGGCAGGCCCAGCCCGAGGAAGCCAAGTGTGCCGATGGCGAAGACGGCGTAACCCACACGCAACATCGCATCCACCATCACCGGGCCGATGGCGTTGGGCAGAATTTCGTAAAACATGATATAGGCGGCGCTTTCGCCGCGTGTTTGAGCGGCGGCTACGTAATCGCGGGTCTTGATGTCGAGCGTCAGCCCCCGCACCAGCCGGGCAATGCCCGGCAGCCCGGCGATGGTGATGGCCAGGACGATGTTGAAGGCGTTCGGGCCGAGCGCAGCGATGATGACCAAGTAGAGCAGGATGTTGGGAAACGCCAGCATGGCATCGAGCAGGCGCATGATGACCTCATCCACCAGCCCACCGTAGTAGCCGGCTACGACCCCCAGAGTGACGCCAAGCATCAGGGCAATGAGCACGGCCAGTGGCGCCAGCGTGAGGATGATGCGCGAGCCGTGAGCCAGCCGCGCCCAGATATCGCGCATGTTACGATCGGTGCCCAGCCAGTGAGCAGCAGAAGGGCCTTGCAGCGGCGGAGCATCGCTAAACTGCTTATACGGCGAGTAGCGCGCCAGCCACGGCGTCGGCTCAAACGTCGGGTCTTGCAGCCAGCAGCGAGGCTGAAAGAGGCAGTCATCGGCGAAGAGAGCAATGATGACCCAGAACATCACCAGCCCCAGCCCGATGAGTGCGGTGCGTGATCGGGCAAAAATCTCCCAGCCGCTTCGCAGGCGCGACCAGAGAGTGGGTCGCAGCGAAGTGGGCGGGGCAGCCAGTCGGGGAGCGGGATTGGTGACGGCCATACAACCTCCGTGAGCGCAGGTAGGTAAGGGACGGCGCTAAGCTCTCATGCTACTCAGCTCAGGCATAGCGGATGCGCGGATTGAGAAAGGTATAGGCGATATCGGCCAGCAACTGGCTGATGACGGCGATGACGACCAGCGTCATGGTGATGGCCTCAACGGCAAAAACATCTTTGAACAGCGCTGCCTCGAGGGCAAACCGCCCAAGCCCTGGGAAACCGAAGACCGACTCAACCACGACGATGCCGCCGATGAGCCAGTTAACGTGCAGCATAATCACGGTGATGGGCGCCAGCAGCGCGTTACGCAACGCATGTTTGAACACGATCTGCAGGCGCGGCAGGCCCTTGAGGATGGCCGTGCGGATGTAATTCGTCCGCATCACTTCCACCATGCTGGCGCGAGTGATGCGCAGTACATAGCCCAGCTCAACCAGCGTCAGAGTGAGAATCGGTAGGATGAGCAGCTGCGGATTCTCAAAGATGGATGACTCGGTGGTGACGGCTACCACGCCCGGCACCAGCTGCAGCCAGCTGGCGAAGATCACAATCAGGAACACGCCGCTGGCAAACTCGGGGGTGGCCGTCGCGATCAGGCTCGACACCGACAGGAAGCGATCAATCCATGTGCCCTCATTCAACCCGGCGATCAGGCCCAGCACCAGCGCCAATGGCATGATGAAGGCGAAGGCGAGGCCGGCCAAGAAGGCGGTGTTGATCAGTCGGCGCACCAGGGTCTCGGCCACCGGGCGGCGGGTGAGGAAGGAAACCCCGGGGTCGCCACGCAACAGGCCGAGCTGCAGAGGGATGTACTGGCGCGGCGCGCCCGGCTCAGAAGTCCAGGTGGCTTTGGTCAGCGTCCAGGCGCGTTGATTATCACCCTTGACCCACATCGCGGCGCGGCCTGCCCGGTCAACGCCCCAGTACACCAAGATGCCCTCCGCATTCGGCGTCCACACCTCCCGGCCAAGCGATATTTCCTTCACCGTGCCATCCGGCTGACGCACGAGCTTGAACATCTCCTCGGCGTCGGGCGTGTAGTTCTGATAGAGTGAGCCGTCGCTGTCCACCACCCACCACGTGTAGCGGTCGGCATTTGCATCGTATTCGCGGATGACGGGCCGGCCGATGAGCCGCGCCGCCTGCCAATCGCTGCCGAATAGCCAGCGGATGTAGCGGGTGAGCGCCGGCTGGTCGAGACCGTGCTGGGCGTTGAACGATCGTTCCTGTTCGGGCGTGATGGTGTTGCCCAGTGTGTTGATGGCGATGTTAGCCGGCAGCAGCTCGGAGATGGCGAAGACGGCTACCGACACCAGAAACAGGGTGAGAAGCAGAGAAATGAGGCGTCGGACAAGGAATTTCGCCATCACACACCTCCATTGCCGATGTGAATTTCGCCGGACTTAAGAAGGGCAGGCCACGGATCCCACCCTGCCCGGGTGGATGGGCAAGGGCGGGGGTGACCTGCCCGAATGTACTACCTTACAAGCGACCGTGCAAGCGCTTACTTTTTGAACGGATCTTTATCCGGGTCGTACCAAACATCGTTAAGCAGGACGTAGCCGGTGGGATGGGCACCAACGTTCTGGAAGCCCGGATTGTAGGCGTCCCACACATTCATGAAGTAAGCGATGCCGATGGAACCGCGCTCGGCCTGGATGCGCTGTAGGTCTTTCATCACCGCGCGGCGCGCCTCGTGATCGGCGATGCCCTGCGCCTTCGCCAGCAGTTCGCTGAACTCCTTGTCCACCCAGCGAGTTTCGTTCCACGGCACGGGCTTGCCTTCGGAGTCGGCGATGTAGGCCAGCGGAAGCAGCATCACCGCCAACGGGCGGTGAGTCCACGGGGTGACCCCGACGGTCGTCTCCGTCCATATATCCCAGTAGGCGGAGTTGGGCATGGTGTTGAGGATGACGTTGATGCCGGCCGCCTTGGCGTCCTCCTTCAGCGTTTCGATGTAGGCGACGATGTCGGTCCAGCCTGTACCGACGGCAATTTCGACATCGAGGCTGTTGAGGCCGGCTTTCTGCAGCAGGGCCTTTGCGCCTTCGGGATCGTACTTGGGGGTCTCCATCGGCGCGTAGTCGGGCTGCACCGGGGCGACGTGAGTGTCCTGGCCCTCATCCGCTTGGCCAAAGTACGCAGTCTGCACGATCTTCTTGCGGTCCTGGCATTTCTTGAGCGCCAGCCGCACGTCGTTGTTATCCCACGGCTTTTGATCCACGCGCATCCGCAGCACGCGGGTTTGCGCCGTGCGCGCCGAGTACACTTTGACTCGAGGGTCATTCGAGAGGGTTTGGTAGTCGGCGGGGCCGATCAGGTGGTACTCGTCAATCTGGCCGCTCTGTAGGCCGGCCACATAGGGCGTGTTCTCGCTGCCGAGGTCAATGAAGTCTACGGCATCGAGGTATGGCAGCGGCTGGCCATCTTCGCCCATCTGCCAGTACCCTTCGCGTCTCTCCACACGGGCGCCTTCACCCACCTTGTATTTCACCAGCCGGAACGGGCCGGTGCCGGCGTTCTTGGCGGTGGTGACGTCGCCGTTAAAGCTGGGATGCAGAATCTGCGCGGGATAGTGAAAGAGGTTCTCAGCCACATCCACTTTTGGCTTAGCCATCT
Source organism: Anaerolineales bacterium (assembly GCA_033577755.1). GTDB lineage: Bacteria > Chloroflexota > Anaerolineae > Anaerolineales > UBA6663 > JANWXR01. The sequence continues at coordinate 1,154 of JAVQXV010000038.1, read as the reverse complement.
TCAGCACCAGTGTGTGGCTATCCTGCACTACCACGTTGTCAATCGTCAGGAAGCCCTCGAAGAGGCCGAGGATGGAGGAGCCGGTATCGGGGTTTAGCCATTGCTCGAAGTTGAACTTCACATGCTCGGCCACCAGTTCTTCACCATCGCCGGGGCCACCGGGGTTATACCACTTGATACCCTTCTTCAGCTTGAGCACCCATTCGGTAGCGTCGTCGCTGGCTTCCCAGCTCTCAAGCAGGTAGGGTACGGTGATGTTGTTGCGATCGGTGAAGGTGAGGTACTCGAAGTTGGTGCGGAGGACGTCGGAGCCTTCAGTCCAAGAAAGGCGGGCGGGATGGTCTACCGCCTGCAGGGGCATGCCGACCCGCATGGTGCCGCCGCGCTTGATGGTGGCGACCTGCGGGGCCGTCGTGGGGGCGGGCGGGGCCTGCGTGGCAGGCGCGCCGCAGGCGGCCATCAGCCAAGCCGTTCCCCAACTCACGCCCATCAGGCAGGCCAGTCGAAGGAACTCGCGGCGACTGATGCGGCCATCAGCCAGTTGCTCCTGCGCCCGGGTGACAAAGGGATGAATATTTTCACTCATGGTTTCCTTCCTCTCCTTACCTTGAGAAGTCAGCAGAATGTTTTTTTAGAGGATGTGATTTGCGTTCGAGACTGAGCGAGCAGGGCGGTGGCCTCCTTTCTGTCGGCGCAACGGAGCCGGCGAGCGTCCGCATGCACGCAACGGTTGTCAATGGGAGCCGCATCCTGAGCGGAGCGGGTCACTTTTGCCCACGCCGTCGAAGGAGCGACCGATATCCTTTGCGTATACATGAGCATCCAGGCTGCCTGACTTCCACGCGGACGGTGGTGGTTGCCGAGCTGTCGGCGCGGTGACACTGCCCTCGCCCGGTGGGGGCTTTCATATTTGCCACGACCAATTGGTCGGGTAGAAAACATGACAAAACTGAGCACAAAAGGTAGAGTATCTGGTATGTTAGGTGAGAGGTACTATCATGTCAACAGACTCCGTCCCAAAACTTCATTTCGTCTTTCTGGCGCGAAACACAACGGAGCGCACCGGGATTTGTGAACGGAACTCTAAAAGCCTATCCGGATAACCCTGCGGCACGGAAGGCGATGAGCCCACAAGCGAAGTGCAGGAAAGCGAG
>JAVQXV010000328.1:0-2606 GCA_033577755.1 Anaerolineales bacterium | reverse complement strand
TGACCGGCGAGCAGGTTGACCCGGCCAAACTCAATCGCATCCCGCTCGCGTTGAAAATCACCAACTTCCCGCTCAGCGCGCGCCCGCAATGGGGCCTCTCCTTGGCCGACATCGTGGTCGAGCATCTGACCGAGGCCGGCCTGACGCGCTTTACCGCCGTTTACCTGCAACATGACGCGGCCAAGGTCGGCCCGATACGCTCGGCGCGCTACGTGGATGCCGAGATCGCACCGATGTTTCAGGCGGCGCTGGTCACTTCCGGCTCCAGCTTCGGCACGATGGACAAGCTGCGCCGGAGCGCATGGCTGGGCGGCGCTAACGGCTGGCGACTGGTTTCTGAAGAAAGCGCCTTCAACTGTCCGCCACTCTGCCGCGAAGCGCCCAACGACATCAACTCGCTCTTTGTGAACACGGACTCGGTGCGCCAAGCGTTGGCCGGCAAAACAACACAAGGTCTGGGCAAACCCGAACTGAGCGGATTGGCGTTCAGCACAACACCGCCGGCGGACGGTCAGCCGGCAACGGAGTTGAACATCCGCTTCTCCGGCGCAGCGCAGGTGGCTTGGCGCTACAACCCGGACACCGGGCGCTACAACCGCTGGCACGAGACCGGCCCCGGCGGTGACCTGATCATGCATGCCGACGCACTGACCAACGTACCCATTACGGCGGCTAACGTTGTGCTGCTCTCGGTGAGCCACGTGAACAACCTGGTGCCGGAGGATTTCCTCGACGGCGGCAACTGCGGCGTGGAGATTCAAATCTGGACGAGCGGGCCGGCGCGCATCTTTCGCGATGGCCAGGTGATCGAGGGGCGCTGGCAGCGCGACCAGACAACGAACATGCGCCTGCGCCTGTATGACCACGCCGGTCAGATTATCCCCCTCAAGCCGGGCAATACCTGGTTCGATATTGTCACGCTGAATTCCGTGCTTAGCCTCGAGAACGGCGTCTTCACCGTGATCAACAAGGTGCCGGACACGCGCTCCTTCTGCCTGCCGCCGCCCACGCCTACGCCGGAGGGCCTGCTCCCGGTCGAGACGCCAACGCCCAGCCCGTGAGCGTGACGTTCAAAGAGCCAGGCGTGACCTTTCTCACCGATGTCGACACCGAGTAGGCAAGCGAGCATAGCCGAGGCAAAGCCTACCACCACACCGTCTTCGGCGCGCAGCGGCAGGATGAACGTGACAACGCCTCTGTGGATGTGCTCGTGAAAATTGCGTGCAGGTGGGGGCTGGCTGAGGCCGGCTTTCGTGCTGCACCGGACGGCCCGTGTTACCGGGCACGGATGTGCGAGGGCGAGGCTGGGGCCGCGCATTACGGGCCGATCGGCTTATCCGCGTTCATCTTCGGAAATCGCTACCTGGTCAACGGCGCACAACCCATAGAAGTTCTACACAAAGCGGTGAAGCGGTGCGTAGCGAAGGGGTTGGTAGAGAGGAGAGTAGAAATAGGCCAAGCAACTCTGCCAGGCCGACGGTGATGAGTAGAAGGCAAGGGCAATGAGATGCTCACGTAATGCCCTCCGGGGCTGCGAGCAGCATGGCAGGGATCGGTCTGCTGAAGATAGACTTCGCCGGTTGGAATAGGGCGAGCAGGCTACAACTCTTCGGCAACGATGAAGTCTGTTAGCTGCTGCCACTCAGGCCGCCAGAACTTCATTTCGGCGCCCTGACATCGTGGGCAAGTGAAGATCATGTACACCTTGCCACTCCGATCAACATCGGCAGTGTGAGTGAAGTTTAGAGGCGTTTCACAGTGGGGACACTCCGGCGCAACTATGCTGATCTGAGAGATATGATGCCGCATAAGTCCTCCGCACGGCTTATCATCCGGGCTTGCTGAGCGTCGCAAGAAATTGTACTGCGACCGCTCATAAGTGCCAACCGAAATGGGCTTATCATTGTCACAGCTCCGTTCGGTTGAAGCATTGATGGCGGCTGAGCGATGAACAAATGAATTAGTGAGTGCATGTACACTATTGAGTCACTGCAAAAAGGATATTTCACCTCCAAGATCGCCGAGCACGCACAGAGATATAAGGAAAGGACTCTGCGCTCCGCGTTCTTCGCAGCGCGTTCCTTCAGTGCACTCACTATTGCAAACCGGTCTTGCAAATCTCCATAAAGAATGAAGGCATACCATTTTGGATATTGAGCGATTTTGGACACAACACGCCACAGATATTAGAGCAGTTTCCAGCTTGAATTACGGCAAGGCATGCGAAATTTGACCTGTCTTCAGTCTACGGAACCGTAAATCAATCAGGAATTCGCTCTAGATGAGGGGACAATTATTCCAGACATCGGATCAACCCTGCAAATTGTCGCTGCACAAGTGTGCACGCAAAGGTTGTCAGGGAATGTGCCGCCCCTTCGACTGCCGCTTCGACTTCGCTCAGCGTCCGCTCAGGGTGCAGCTGACATGTTTTGCGTGCACACCTGCACGAGTGAATCACGATGCTCTATCCCGCAAGCTTGCACCCAACGTCTCCTGCAAACGCTTTACAATCTTCGCCCGCACTTTGGCCACGTCGGCGTCGGTGAGGGTGCGGTCCGGCGCCTGGTAGGTGAGCGCGTAGGCCAGGCTCTTCCGGCCCGCGCCGA
>JAVQXV010000327.1:0-2620 GCA_033577755.1 Anaerolineales bacterium | reverse complement strand
CGCCAGCAGGCGCTGGAAGGCTTCGTAGAAAATCCAGAGGGTCAGCGCGATGAGCACGGCCGAGTTGAACAGGGCAATAATGACACCGGCGCGGTGATAGCCGAAGGTCTTGCCGGAATGGGCCGGGCGTGCAGCCAGGCGCAGCGCGTACCAGCTCAGCGCCAGCGCCATAACGTCGGTCAGGTTGTGGCCGGCGTCGGTCAGGAGGGCGAGGCTGTTAGCGTACCAGCCGGCCAGCGCTTCGATGAGGACGAAGCTCAATGTGATAACGAGCGCCAGGGTCAGCCGGCGGACCGTCGGCTGCGCCGGCCTGTGCGTGTGGGAGTGAGGATGAACCATGCTCACAATTCTAACGGAATGCCGTGGGTGGTGCCGATGTCGCCGCGCGCCTGGTCGCGCTGCAGGCCGCTTTGCGCCAGGTCGCGCCCGGCTTCCGTCAGCGTGAGATGACCATCGGTGTGCGTCACCAGCCCGGAGCGCACGGCGCGCTCGACGGTTTGCTGTGCAAAGGCCGGAGTCCAGCGCAATTCTTCGCTTAGGTGCGCTACGGCGCTTTCGGCGTGCGCCTCGGCGGTGTGCTCATGAGTCGCCAGATGCATCACCAGCGTCTCGCCGGCGAACTGCGCGCGCTGCCGGCGCAGACGTAGGGCGCGGGCCAGCGCGCCGTGCGTCGGTGAGAAGACCAGCGCCAGCCCGAAGAACAGGCCGGCTATCGTCGCCATCGCGCCGGCGATGGACGCATCCACGGCGACCGCCAGCGCATAGCCGCCGAGTGCGCCGGCCGCTCCGATGACGGCGGTAAGCCCGATCATCATCGGCAGGCGATGTATCAGGGGGCACCGGGAAGCGGCGTGGGCTGGTGTTCGACGGTTCGGTCTCGCAAGGTTTTGGCGTTCAGGCGCGGCCAGGCGGTGTGGTCGCCCATCCACACCACCCGCTGCTCCGGCGAAGCGCTCACTTCGGCCAGAGACACGTCCAACAGGCTGAACCGATCCGGTTGACCATCCTGCACGGCTTCGTACAGGCTCGGCCAACGGCGGCGAAAGGCGGGGGACAGCGAGAACTCGGCAAACGAATTGACGGCGGGCGTCAACAAGACCGCATCGCTCAACTCGAAGAGCGCATCCCGCGTCGGCCCCAGCCGCTCGTAGACCTGTTGACGAAAGGCTTGCAGTCGGTTAAGGTGTTCGGTGGCAGTGGTGGAGTTGCACATACCCCGATTCTGCCACCGGGCGGCTGGCCGGCAAGTCAGCCGCCCCAATTTAGTCTAAACTCGAGTGCCTTCATTTCGCCGGCTAAAATCCCCGTTTTTTCAGGGCACTCATCCGTGAATTTTTTAGCCGGTGGTCACCCCTCGTCCGGCTCGATCTCTGCCGCGCTTTCCGGCATAAGCTCACGAGCGTCGCTCTTCATAGCCTGCTGACGTTCGGCGCGGCGTTTTTCGCCGAGCGCCTGTTGCCGCTCCATCAGCTTGTCACTGCGCGCCACGCGCAGGCCCTTCATAAATTCCACCTCTTTGGGGAAGTGCTTGTTCAGCGGGTGGTTGGGGTCCTCCGGCAGCTCGAGGCCTTCGTCCCAGGCCATCACCGTCACCATCGCCACCGCTGCGGCGACCGCGGTGAACACGCGGCGCGTGCCGGTGATCGGGCCGTAGGCAATCCAGTCGTTCCACATCACCGCTGCGATGCCGTGCATGGCGGCATCCATTCCCTGAAAGGCCGGGCGACCCCACTTCTCAAGTACGGCTTTCCACATGTACGAGCCGTTAACCGGCGCATTGCCGACAGGTAGGCCGAACTCTTCTTTGATCATGCGGTTTGCCAGAAAACAGAATCCCTGCGTAGGCAGATTCATGGTGGTGGTGTCCACCAGAATGGAAGTGAACTCGCCGCCTTCGATCTCCTTGAGCATCCGGCGCAGCGACTTCACGCGGCCGGTGGCGCGCTTATCCTCCGTGTCGAAGGGCTGGAGGATGACCGACTTGATGCCGCATTCCTTCAACTCGGCCACCTGATCGGGGATATCCGGGTCCCAGGCGGTAATGCTATTGTAGTTGAAGCGGTGCTGCACACCGGCTTCCTTGACGAAGCGCGCCCCGGCACGCCGGGCCTCCTCCGTCCAAGTGTCAATCTGGAACACGAGCGTATCGTTGACTGAGAGGAACCACTCGCCATAGGCCTTGATTTCGTCAACCGTTGGTGCGACCAGGCCGATGACCGCCGGGATGCCGGTCTCGTAGGACATCTCTTCGACCAGCTTTACCTCGTCAAGCGCACGCACCTTATCCCAGCGTGGCGGCTTGCGGCTCTCGACGATTTTGTGTCCGGTCTGGAACATGTTGGCAAATAGCACCGGCGGGCGCTCGCCCGGCTGGCCACCGCACTCAATGTGGCCGATCTTCATCACTTTCTGCGGCGTGTTGAAACGGAACAGTCCCATGCGAGGCTCCTGGTGAAGCAAAGGTTTTCAGAGGCCGCCTGGCTGGTGGGCCACCGTCGGCTTGGTGATGCCGGCGGCGGCCTCTTCGGCGTGCGCCATGGCATACACCAGCGTGGAAAGGCGGTTGAGATAGGAGATGATATGCGGATTGGGCAGCGGCGCTTCCTGGTCGAGCTGCGTC
>JAVQXV010000326.1:0-2622 GCA_033577755.1 Anaerolineales bacterium | reverse complement strand
TGTCCCGATTTGCTCCGCTACTGGCCGTGTTCGCGCTGCTGGCCGGCTGCACCACGCCGGCCCCCACCAATGCGCCGACCCCCCTGGCCGAACTGCCCACCGTAGCGGTGAACATTGCAACGGTGACCCCGCCGCCGGCGACGGATACTGCTACCGCCGAACCGCCAACCGCGACGACCGAACCTACGGCCACCCCTGCCGCGCTCGCACCGACCACGGCGACTGCGGGTCAGAATCAGGCCGGCTTCCTTACCGTTCGGCAAAACGCCAACCTGCGCAGCGGGCCGGGCGCGGCCTACGACGTGGTCGGGAGCCTGAATGCCGGCAGCACCGTCGAAGTGCTGGGCCGCGATGCCTCGGGGAATTGGTTGGCCGTGCGCGTGGGCGACCGGCAGAGCTGGATTGCAAGAGACCTGGTCAGCTATGCCGGCGAAGTGAGCGCGCTGCCCATTCTGGCGGCACCGCCCACCCCTCGCGTTGTGGCCGCGCTCACACCGACGGCGCAGGCCGTCTCATCCGCCACCGGTGGAGCGCGCGGCATCATCGGCAGTTTGCAGATGTGCGGTGGCAAGACCACGTTCGCCGCCGGCATAGAGCGCATCTGCTTCATCGAGACCATTCGCAACACGACCAATGCTACGGTGCAATACGGTATCATCGGTGTGCTGGCGACCAACACGGCGACCGGCGCAACGCAGTTCCAGTCCAGCTGGAGCGCGTTCACCGGGCCGCTGGCCATTGATCCCGGCTGCACCGGCCCGACAGACCGCTGTGGCGGCCCCTGGGAAGATGGCATGTACATCGCCACGCCGGGCACGTACCGACTCACGCTCAACATCTGCTTCACGCCCAGCATCGAAGGCTGCACCAGCGGCGGCGACTGGGTGACGTTGACGCCGGGCATTGAGATTGTAGTACGCTGACGTTCTTGGAGAGGAACAATCATGACCGAACAAACGACTCACTCCGCTTCTACTCCCCCCTCGCGTCCGGGCTTCCCCGTCGGCGCCGTCATCGGCATCGTCGTGTTGGCAGCGGTAGGCGTGGCGATGCTGGGCTTCGCACTTATCAGCCTGCTCAATCAGAGCACACCTCCGCCGCCTACCCAACCGATTGCCCAAGTTCCCACAACTGCGCCGACCGTGCCCATCGTCATCCCAACTGCCACCGCGCCACCGCCCGCTACTCCTACCGAGGAGGCCGCGCCGCCCACCGCCGCGCCCACCGACACCCAGGCTGCGCCGGCAACAACCGCCGCCCCCACAGCGCCCGTGCTTACCATCAAATTCCCGGCCAATGTGCGCTCCGGCCCCGGCGCCAACTATCTTGTTATCGGCAGCTTGAGCGTCGGCACAACGGCAGAAGTGGTCGGGCGCGACGCGTCAGGAACGTGGTACGTTATCAACTATCTGGGCGAGCAGGGCTGGGTCTCTAACCAGGCGGCGCAGTATTCCGGCGATATCAACGCGCTGCCGGTCATCGCCGCGCCTCCTACGCCCCATCCTACTGCCACGCCGGTTCCACCCACTCCTACCCCACCTCCGGCAGCTACTGCTACCGGCGCCGTCCCCGCAACCGGCGGAATCCGCGTGGACTACTTCTATCTCACCAACAACATCACGCAGGTCAGTGCAGGGACTCCCTTCCAATTCCGCTTCAAGATCACCAATCTCACCGGCCAGCCGCTGCACTTCGGCGGCATGGGCGCAATTGCGTTACCGGGCGGCCCGGCTCAGCCGTCATGGTCAACCGTGACGGATGGCAAGCCCATCCCCGTTGGCGGTGAATTGGAGTGGGAAGACAACATGGTGATCACACAACCCGGCACCTATAAGATTCATTTAGGCATTTGCCCACAGGGCACGCAGTCTTCGTGCGAGAATCCCGCCGGCTGGCAGGTGCTGAGCGCCGGCATCACCCTCGTTGTCAACTAACCAACTGTTGGAGAAATGGGTCAGAAACGCGACACTCTCTCTGTGTTCGTCGGACTATGGCTGGGGCTGACGGCGGCAGCCGGCCTGTGCACTTTCATCCTGCTTTACTGGGCAACCTCCGGCGGCTTCGATAGTGGGGCGGCGGTGCCCACCCGGCCGCTCGCTATCGTGACTAAGCAGTCCATCGCTCCGGCGACACACCCTGCGCCGCCTGCTTCGCCGGCCTGCAACTGGCTGCCGTTGCCGGCCTCCGGCTTTGGCTATGGCATTCAGGTGCATGCCCTTATGCCGGGCAGCGATAACAACTACTGGATGACGATGGTGCGCGACAAACTGGGCCTGCACTGGGTAAAGCTTCAGGTGCGCTGGTCCTTCATGGAGCCGCAACCGGGTCAGATTGACTGGTCTCTGCTCGATAGCGCCATAGACGCAGCCTGTGGCAACGGCCTGCGTATCATGCTTTCAGTAATAGCAGCCCCGGAGTGGACGCGCGCCAACCCGTTGCCCGTCGAGCTGGGCGAAGCGCCGCCCGACGATTACCGGCTCTACGCCGACTTCGTGGGCAAGATTATTGACCGCTATCCCGGCAAGATTGCGGCCATCGAAGTTTGGAACGAAGCGAACCTGGAGCGTGAGTGGAACGTGCCCGCAGGCGTCAACGCCGCCGACTTCGCCCGCCTGCAACAGG